>JAOPXK010000171.1 GCA_025965195.1 Marmoricola sp. | reverse complement strand
GGGGTCGGCGTTCGCGGCCATCTCCGTCGTGACGAGCAACGAGCCGGGCGCCGGATCGACTCCGTCTCCGCCCGCCCACCGGACGCTCAACCGCGACGCGACCATCGACATCACGGTCGCGGGTGGCGGCGCCGGCTACACGGCGTCTTGCAAGCTCGACGCGGTGACCGTCGACTGCGGGCCGTCGGGGAGCAACACCGTCCCCAACAACACCGCCACCGTGGGCTACTCGTTCGGGACGCAGGCCATCGGCGTCCACGAGTTCGTGGTCACGGTCGACGACACCGCCAGCGCTCCCGCCTCCGCGACGTGGATCTGGCGCGTCGAGCCGCCGCAGTACCAGCAGCTGATCACCGAGGCCACCCCGGGTCATCACGCCGATCACTACTGGAACCTCGATGATGCCGCGGGCAGCTCGATCGCCAAGGACTCCGCCCTGGGCTCGCCCACGAACGACGGCGAGTACAAGAACTACGTGGTCCAGCGCCAGCCCGGCCTGACCAAGTGCGAGGAGCAGCCCGCCGCTCCGCACTCCCCGTGGGCCTGCGACTGGCTCGGCTCCGGCGGCGGCCCCTCGGACAGCGCCGCGCTGGAGAACCTCGACCACGCGACCGTCCCGCCCAACTCCCCCCCGGGCCGTGACGCCAAGGGCTACAGCGCCTGGTTCAGCGGCCGCGACGACCACGTCCAGATCGAGAACATGGACGGCCTGAACGCCAGCCGCACCGTGGAGGCCTGGGTCGAGCCCCAGTTCGACCAGGAGTCGCGCGGCATCTTCCAGCACACCCAGGTGCTGTGGGCCGAGCCCGCGAGCCCGACGCAGATGCAGTTCGCCTGCTCCGCGCTCAACGACGAGCCCAACAAGGTCGTCAGCACCCCGATCGCCAACGCGGTCTTCAACTCGCCGGCCGGCACGACCTTCCACGTCGTCTGCACCTACTCGGGCGGCGACTACCACCTCTACGTCAACACCAAGACGTTCCACAGCTCGACCACGCACGTCGCCGACACGCAGCCCGGCGGCTCGCCGCAGGGCTTCATCGGGCTCGTCAACAAGACGTCGGACAAGTGGTGGAAGGGCTACATCGACGACGTCGCCTACTACGGCTACTCGTTCAGCAGCAACGACGCCAGCTGGGACTGGCAGACGGGCTTCGTCAGCGACTTCGACTACACCGACAACGGTGGTGGCTGGCTGACGACCGACGTCACTCCGCCGTCGCAGAGCGTCATCAGCTCGCCGAACAACAACACCCAGTACTCCCAGGACGCGCAGACGTACAAGGCGCCGATCGCCGCCTACACCTGCACCGACATCCTGGCCAACGGCACCACCGGCGCTCCGGCCTCCTGCGTCGGCGAGGTCTCGACCGACCCCGCGTTCGCCGCTCCGGTCGGCACTCCCGTCCCCAGCGGCTCGAACCTCACCACGGTGGCCGGTGGCATCGCCTGGACTCCGGGCGTGCACTACCTGCGCATCACGGCCACGGACGCCGCCGGCAACGTCTACCGGCACACGCACCAGTACTACGTGCACGGGGTCGGCCCGAGCGACTACGCGTCCCTGATCACCTGCTCGTTCAACCCGATCGTCCCGCTGGCGAACCCCGCGTTCCTCTGCGACAACCCGCTGGCCTACTACCGGATGGACGAGCCGCCGGCCGCGACGACGATCGTCGACAGCGGTCCCAACGGCTACAACGGCGACTACAAGAACGACCAGGACAACTCGACCAACACCGGCGTCTCCGGCGACGGCAACACGACCCACGCGTTCTTCGGCCTGGGTGGCTACGCGGCGATCAACAACATCGCCGCCCCGCTCAACGGCTACACGATCGAGCTGTGGTGGAAGCCCGCCGACGCCGGCGACATGATGCTGTTCCAGCACGGCAGCAACGGCGCGATCTACGCCAAGGGCGGTTCGGTCTACTTCCGGCCGGACGAGCGCGCGACGAGCACCGCCTCGGTGCTCATCGCTCCGGCGGTCCCGCCGACCGGCAACACGGTCTGGTACTTCGTGACGGCGACCTACGACGGCATCCGCGGCAAGCTCTCGGTCACGCCGAGCACGGGAGGGACGACCCTCAACGCGTCGGTCGACACGACGTTCGTCGAGCACTGGCGTGACGGGGCCGGAAGCGCCGACACGCTCTACCTCGGCTACGGCGACCAGCTCGGCGGCAACGGCTGGCTGCGCGGCGAGCTCGACGAGGTCGTCTACTACAGCAAGGCGCTGACGACGTCGAAGCTCACCGAGCACTACAACGCCGATCCGCCGGCGGCCCTCGGGTTCACCGCCAACGCTCAGTCCGTGGTGTCGCACGCCGCCGCCGACAAGAAGGCCCGTGCCGCGGCCAAGGCCCGCGCGGCGGCCAAGGCGAAGGCCAGGGCCAAGGCGATGAAGAAGGCCAAGGCTCGCGCGAAGGTGCGCGCCAAGGCCAAGGCCAAGGCGAAGGCGAAGGCGAAGGCGCGCGCGAAGCACCACCGCCACTAGCCCGCCGTACACAGCTGTAGTGCCGACGCCGCGTCCGCCCCGGGACGCGGCGTTGGCGTTTAACGGCCCCGGACGGTCCGCGGGTGGAGAATGAGCACGTGATCGTCCACCTTCGCCTCTTCGCCGGCCTGCGCGAGCGCGCCGGCGCCCGCACGCTCGACCTCGACCTGCCCGACGGAGCACGGGTCTCCGACGCGCTCGCCGCGGTCGGCGAGCTCACCGCCGGGGTCCCCGTCGTCATGGCCGTCAACCGCGAGTACGCCGACGGCGCGGTGGTGCTTGCCGCGGGCGACGAGCTCGCCCTGATCCCGCCGGTCAGCGGCGGCGCGTTCTCGGTGGTGATCGACGGGCCGCTGTCGCTGGACCTCCTCGTCGAGCAGGTGCGCGACGAGCGGGCCGGCGCGGTGGTCACCTTCAGCGGGGTCACGCGCGAGGTGGCCCAGCTCGACTACGAGGCCTACGCCGAGATGGCCTCGCCGGTCATCGTCGAGATCGTGGCCGCGGCGGTCGAGCGCCACGGCCTGTGCGCCGGCGCGGCGCAGCATCGCGTGGGGACCGTGGCACTGGGCGAGGCGTCGGTCATCGTCGCGGCCTCGGCACCGCACCGGGGCGAGGCGTTCGCCGGGGCGCGCGAGATGATCGACGAGATCAAGGCGCGGGCACCGATCTGGAAGAAGGAGGAGGGCACGTGGGTCGAGGGGACCGTGCCTACGGCGAACGGGCCAGGGAAGCGGTGATCGACGACGCCAACCCGGTGGTGCTCGTCTCCGGGCACGAGGTGCTCTGGTGAGCGACCGGCTGCGCGACCTCCCGTCGGTCGACCGGCTGGCCACCTCGGTGGCGCGCGCGGTGGTCGGCGAGCGCCGCGAGGAGCTGCTGGGCGGAGCGCGCGACGAGCCCGACCTGGCCGCTCGCGCGGTCGACCGGCTTGACTCCTCGCTGCGCCGCGTGATCAACGCGACCGGCGTGATCGTCCACACCAACCTCGGCCGGGCGCCGCTCGCCGCGGCCGCG
>JAOPXK010000048.1 GCA_025965195.1 Marmoricola sp. | reverse complement strand
GTCGAGAAGCACCTCCAGGAGCTGATCTCCGAGCATCCAGCCATCCTGGCCGAGGGCCTCACCCTGGACCGCCGCGAGTACCCGACCGCGATCGGCCACGTCGACCTGATGTGCCGCGACGACCAAGGCGCCTCGGTCGCGGTCGAGATCAAGAGGCGCGGCGACATCGACGGCGTCGAGCAGCTGACCCGCTACCTCGAGCTGCTCAACCGCGATTCGCTGCTCACCACCAACGGCGCCGTCCGCGGCATCTTCGCGGCCCAGGAGATCAAGCCGCAGGCCCGTGTGCTGGCCGAGGACCGCGGCATCGCCTGCGCCCTGGTCGACTACGACGCGCTCCGCGGGATCGACGACCCCACCGACCGGCTGTTCTAGCCCTCGAGACCGAAGAACGGGCAACCTGGCCAGTTGACCCGCATATCCGATGATCTCGAGGAGGGCTGCCCGTTCTTCGGGTCGCGCCCGACTCAGGAAGGTCCGAAACCCGTGATCGTGAGCACCAGCTCGCCGGCCTCGTCGGACGCCCGGAGGTCGACCTCGGCGAAGATCCGCCAGTCCCGGTCCCCGTCGGGGTCATCGAGGATCTGCTGGACGTGCCAACGGTCCTGCTCCTTCGACACGATCAGCAGCGACGGCCCCCTGGCCTCCGGGCCGATGCCGAGCTCGGCGTACTCCTCGAAGTAGCCGTCCAGTGACGACCAGGCATCACCGTCGAGCTCGACGAGCGCGTCGAGCCTGCGCCGGGCGACCAGCTCGACCCGGCGGAACATCGCGTTGCGCACCAGCACCCGGAACGCCCGCTCGTTGGCCGTGATCGGGCGCGGCGTCAGTGGGACGGGCGCTTCGACGACATCCTCCGAAGGGGAGGTGAGCTGCTCCCACTCGTCGAGCAGGCTGGAGTCCGTCTGCCGCACCACCTCACCCAGCCACTCGGTCAGGTCGACGAGCTCCTCGGTCTTCATCAGGTCGGGCACGGTCTGCCGCAACGCCTTGTAGGCATCGGTCAGGTAGCGCAGCACCAGGCCTTCGGACCGGGTCAGCCCGTAGAACGCGACGAACTCACCGAACGTCATCGCGCGTTCATACATGTCGCGCACCACGCTCTTCGGCGACAGCGTCGTCTCGGAGATCCACGGATGCCGTCGCTGGTAGACGTCGTAGGTGTGCAGCAGCAGCTCCTCGAGCGGCTTGGGCCAGGTCACCTCGTCGAGCAGCTCCATCCGCTCGTCGTACTCGATCCCGTCGGCCTTCATCTCCCCGACGGCCTCACCACGCGCCTTGAACGCCTGCCCGGACAACACCGGCCGCGGGTCCTCCAGCGTCGCCTCGAGGATCGACACCATGTCCAGGGCGTACGTCGGCGACTCCGGATCGAGCGTCTCGAACGTCGCCAGCGCGTACGTCGACAACGGTTGGTTGAGCGCGAACCCGAACTGGAGGCCCTCGACCAGCCGCACCAGCCGGCCGAACTCATCAGGCGACGCGAGCTGCTCGACGACACCCGCGGTCAACAGGGTTCGATAGAGCGCGACCGCACGACGTACCAACCGGACCTGGGTGCGACCGTCCTCGTGGTTGTCGCGAAGCAGCCGCTTCATCGCGGCCCACGAGTCCCCCTCGCGCGCGATCACGCTGAGCAGCAGGGAGTGGCTGACGCGCATCCGGGAGACCAGTGGCTCGGGCTCCGCCTCGACCAGCCGCTCGAAGATCTCCTCGGTGTAGTTGACGAAACCCTCCGGAGCCTTCTTGCGCTGCACCCGCCTGAGCTTGACCGGATCGTCGCCGGCCTTCTTGACCAGCCGGTTGTTCTCGACCACATGATCGGGTGCCTGGGCGACGACGGCGCCCGACGTGTCGTAGCCGGCTCGACCGGCACGACCGGCGATCTGGTGGAACTCGCGCGCCTTGAGCAGCCGCTGCCGGGTGCCGTCGTACTTCGTCAGCCCGGTGAGCACGACCGTCCGGATCGGCACGTTGATGCCGACGCCCAGGGTGTCGGTCCCACAGATCACCTTGAGCAGACCGGCCTGGGCGAGCTGTTCGACGAGGCGGCGGTACTTCGGCAGCATCCCCGCGTGATGTACGCCGATCCCGTGCCGCACCAGCCGCGACAGCGTCTTCCCGAAGCCGGCATGGAACTTGAAGCCGCCGATCAGCTCGGCGATCTTGTCCTTCTCCTCGCGGGTGCAGACGTTGATGCTGGTCAGCGACTGCGCCCGCTCCATCGCCGACGCCTGGGTGAAGTGCACGACGTAGACCGGCGCCTGGTGCGTGGTCAGCAGCTCCTCGAGCGTCTCGTGCATCGGCGTCACCGCCCACGCGAAGCTCAGCGGCACCGGCCGCTCGGCAGAGGTGACCACCGCGGTCTCCCGACCGGTACGGCGGGTCAGGTCAGCCTTGAACCGGGTGACGTCCCCGAGTGTCGCCGACATCAGGATGAACTGGGCCTGGGGCAGCTCGATCAACGGCACCTGCCAGGCCCAGCCACGGTCGGGCTCGGCGTAGAAGTGGAACTCGTCCATCACCACCTGACCGACATCGGCCTGCTCCCCCTCGCGGAGCGCAAGGTTGGCGAGGATCTCGGCGGTGCAGCAGATGATCGGCGCCGAGGAGTTCACGGCCGCGTCTCCGGTCATCATGCCGACGTTGGCCGGGCCGAAGATCTCGCACAGTGCAAAGAACTTCTCGCTCACCAGCGCCTTGATCGGAGCGGTGTAAAAGCTGCGTTGCCCGTGCGCCAGCGCCGCGAAGTGCGCCCCGACGGCGATCGTGCTCTTTCCCGATCCGGTCGGCGTCGAGACGATCACGTTCGCCCCGGTCAGCACCTCGATCAGTGCCTCTTCCTGGGCCGGATACAGGCTGATGCCCCGCTCCAGGTTCCAGGCGACGAACGCGTCGTACAGCGCATCCGGGTCCGGGCTCTCGGGCAGCGCATCGCTCAATGTCATGACCCGGCAGCCTTTCACGGGCACGAGGTGTGGTCTCGACAGGCTCGAACCGGGAGGGTCAGTCGAGCTCGTTGGCCGCGCGGATCGCCTTCACGATGCCCGCCATCGAGTCGGTCAGGCTGAAGTCCTTGGGCGTGAAGACGGCGGCCACGCCGAGCTCCTTGAGCTTGCGGGCGTCGCCGTCGGGGATGATGCCGCCGACGATCACCGGGACGTCGCCGATGCCGGCCTCCGCCATCAGGTCGAGTACGTCGGGCACCAGCTCCATGTGCGATCCGGAGAGGATCGACAGGCCGACGCAGTGCACGTCCTCGGCGACGGCCGCGGCAACGATCTGCTCGGGGGTCAGCCGGATGCCCTGGTAGATGACCTCGAAGCCGGCGTCACGGGCACGCACGGCGACCTGCTCGGCACCGTTGGAGTGACCGTCGAGGCCGGGCTTGCCGACCAGCAGCCGGAGCCGTCCGCCGAGCTCCTCGCTGGTCCGCCTGACGTCCTCGCGCACCTTGGTCAGTTCGGCCCCTGCCTCGGCGACGCCGACGGCACCGGCAACACCGGTCGGTGCCCGGAACTCACCGAAGGTCTCGCGAAGGGTGCCCGCCCACTCACCGGTGGTGGCGCCGGCGCGCACGGCTGCGAGGGTCGCCGGCATCAGGTTCACGCCCGACTTGGCGTCCTCGGTCAGCTTGCCGAGCGCGTCGTCGACGGCCGACTGGTCGCGCTCGGACTTCCACTTCGTGAGGCTCGCGAGCGCCTGCCGCTCGGCCTCGGGGTCGGCGGTCTGGATGGAACCGTCGAGGTCGGCGGTCAGCGGGGACACCTCGGTGGTGGTGTAGGCGTTGACCCCGACCACCAGGTCCTCACCGTTCTCGATGCGCGCGCGACGGATCGCGTGCGAGCTGACCAGCTCCTGCTTCATGTAGCCCGACTCGACCGCGGGAATCGCGCCACCGAGTGCCTGCACCCGGTCGATCTCGGCCTTGGCGCCTTCGACCAGCGCGGCGACCTTCTCCTCGATGACCTTCGAGCCGTCGAAGATGTCGCCGTACTCCAGCAGGTCGGACTCGAAGGCCAGCACCTGCTGCAACCGCAGCGACCACTGCTGGTCCCAGGGGCGCGGCAGGCCGAGGGCCTCGTTCCACGCGGGCAGCTGTACGGCGCGGGCGCGGGCGTTCTTCGACAGCGTGACGCCGAGCATCTCCAGGACGATCCGCTGGACGTTGTTCTCGGGCTGGGCCTCGGTCAGTCCGAGCGAATTCACCTGGACGCCGTACCGGAAGCGGCGCATCTTCGGGTCCTTGACGCCGTACCGCTCGGAGGTGATCTCGTCCCAGAGCTGGACGAACGCCCGCATCTTGCAGGTCTCCTCGATGAACCGGACGCCCGCGTTCACGAAGAACGAGATCCGTCCGACCACCTGCTCGAAGTCCTTCTCGTCGACCTGGCCGGCGTCCCGGACAGCGTCCAGGACCGCGATCGCGGTCGTCAGCGCGTAGGCGAGCTCCTGGGTCGGGGTCGCACCCGCCTCCTGCAGGTGGTAGCTGCAGATGTTGATCGGGTTCCACTTCGGGATCTGGTGGACCGTGTAGGCGATCATGTCGCTGATCAGGCGCAGGGAGTGCACCGGCGGGAAGACGTAGGTCCCCCGGCTCAGGTACTCCTTGATGATGTCGTTCTGGGTGGTGCCGGCGAGCAGTGCTGCCACCTCGGCCGGCTCCATGTCCGGGTTCTGCTCCTCGGCCGCGACCTGGTACATCGCCAGCAGCCACATCGCTGTGGCGTTGATGGTCATCGAGGTGTTCATCTCGGTCAGCGGGATGCCGGCGAAGAGCGCTCGCATGTCGCCCAGATGCGCGACCGGAACCCCGACTTTGCCGACCTCGCCGCGAGCGAGCTCGTGGTCGGCGTCGTACCCCGTCTGCGTCGG
>JAOPXK010000140.1 GCA_025965195.1 Marmoricola sp. | reverse complement strand
CAGGGCTTGGCGGAAGGCGTACCCGAAGTCCTGCTGGGTGCCCTCCTGGTTGCCGACCATCAGGGCCAGCACGACGCCGCCGGCCAGGCAGGCGCCCAGCCGCTGGGCGTGGGCGATCCGGTTCTCGGTCTCGATCGATCGACGCTGCTTCATGCCGCACGCCCCAGACGCTCGCCGAGAATGCCGGTCGGTCGGAAGACCAGGACCAGGACCAGGACCAGGAACGCGACCACGTCGGTCCACTGGATGCCGATGTAGCCGGGTTTGTACCAGGGCAACGTCGGGATGGTGGCCTCCACGATGCCGAGCAGCAGACCGCCCACCATCGCGCCGCGGATGTTGCCGATGCCGCCGAGCACGGCCGCGGCGAACGCCTTGACGCCGGGGATGAAGCCCATCGTGTTGGAGAAGATCAGTGCGCTGCCGAACAGGAAGCCGGCGGCGCCGCCGAGCGCACCGCCGATGATGAAGGTGCGCGAGATGGTCTTGTCGATGTCGACGCCCATCAGGGCGGCGGTGGGTGCGTCCTCGGCGACGGCGCGGATGCTGCGGCCCAGCTTGGTGCGGGTGACCAGCGCGTCGAGGAACAGCATCATCAGCAGCGCCGAGATCATGATGATCGCCTGGATCAGCGAGACGTAGGTGCCGCCGATGTCGATCACGTGCTTGTTGAAGTTGACGTACGTCGGGAAGTTGTTGTTCTGCAGCCGGTTGAAGAGCTTGCCGGCCAGCTGCGAGAGGAAGAACGACGCGCCGATCGCGCTGATCAGGAAGGCCAGCTTGGGTGCACCGCGACGACGCAGCGGCCGGTAGGCCACGCGTTCGAGGGTCCAGGCGACGCCGGCGCCGACGATGGCACCGGAGGCGAGGCCGAGGATCAGGATGCCCACCACGCCGTACCAGGGCGGCGACGCGCTGTCGCCGACGACCCCGTTGATCACGAGGTAGCTGCCGAAGGCTCCCGACATGAACACCTCGCTGTGCGCGAAGTTGATCAGCTGGAGCACGCCGTAGACGAGCGTGTACCCGAGCGCGATCAGGGCGTAGAGGGAGCCTCGGGTCAGGCCGAGGATCAGGAAGTTCAAGAAGTCGTGCACGGGCGCATCCTCCACCTGCCGAACGGGGGGTGACCCCGTTTCGCGGAAAACCTCAGGGACGAACACAGCAGGAGCGCCGCTGCCACCACGGTGGATGGCAGCGGCGCCCCAGGCTAGCGGTGAATCAAGGTGCTTGACGAGGTCCCTCAGGACGCCGGCGGAGCCGCCTTGATGTCACCGAGGCTGACGATCTTGCCGCCCTTCTGCACGTACAGGTTGACCGTGCCGGCGCCCTCGGGGAGGTCACCGTTGTCGCCGAACTTCAGCTGACCGGTGATGCCGGCGTAGTCGGTCTTGTTGACGGCGTCGTTGACGCTGGCCCGGGTGACCGAGCCGGCCTCCTTGGCCGTCTTGATCGCAGCGATCGCGATGTTCGTCGCGTCGTACGCCTCGGGGGAGTACGTCGACGGCGGGGTGTTGAACGCCGCGGTGTAGGCAGCGGCGAACTCCTTGGCGGCAGGTGCCACCGTGGCGTCCGCGCAACCGCACGAGAAGTAGTACCCGTCGCCCGAGGCGCCGGCACCGTCGGTGAACACCGACGACTTCACACCGTTGCCGGACATCCGGATGCCCGTGTAGTCGACCGCTGCGAGCGCCTTGGAGAGCTGGGCGCCCTGGGCGTCGTAGCCGGCGTAGAACATGGCCTGGGCGCCGGACTGCTTGACGGTCTGCGCGATCGGGCCGTAGTCCTTCGTCGAGGTCGCGTCGGCGGCCTGCTCGACCACGTCGACACCCTTCGCCTTGAGCTCCTTGGAGACCGCGCCCGCGACACCGTCGCCGTACGCGCTCTTGTCGGAGACCACGATGACCTTCTTGGCCTGACCGGCGAGCCAGTCGGCGGCCGCGGGGCCCTCGGCGAAGTCGTTCGGGATCATCCGGTGCCAGGTCTTGAAGCCCTGGTTCTGGAGCTCGCCGTTGGACGCCGACGGGTTGATGATCGCGATGCCGGCGTCGCCGTACTTGCCGGCGACGGCCTGCGTGGCGCCGGAGAACGACGGCCCGATCTCGGCCATGACCGTGTTGTCCTGGATGACCTGGGCGGCGGCGGCCGGAGCCTTGGCCGGGTCGCCACCGTCGTCGGACTTCAGCAGCTTCAGGGTGAAGCCGAGGTCGCCCTTCTTGTTGGCCTCGTCGATCGCGAGCTGGACGCCGTTGACCTCGTTGATGCCGAGCTGCTGGTTGTCACCGGACAGCGGGCCCTCGAACGCGATCGTGTAGGTGGCGTCCTTGCCGCCGGATCCGCTGTCGGAGCCGCCGCTGAGGCCGCCTCCGCTGGACGACGAGGACGAGCCGCAACCTGCCAGTGCAACGGCACTGACGGCGGCGATGACCGCGAACTTCGCGGCGGGACGGATGCGCATGCTTTCCCCTCCACAGAGATGTCGAACATTGGTGGCCGGGTGCCGCGATAGAACGACTCCGGCCTGTCCGGACGTACGTCCGGACGGGGTGACGTTGGTCGATCACCGGAGGGGTGTCAAGGAACCGCGCTGAGCCGTGACGCAAGCGAAACCTGCGAGGGCAGGTGGTCTAGACGTCAGGGGCGGGTGTGATCCGTGTGACACGGAGTGCCGGGTGTGGGAGTCGAACCCACACGTCCTCTCGGACAGTGGTGTTTGAGACCACCGCGTCTGCCATTCCGCCAACCCGGCTCCGGAATCAGGCTACAGACAGCGCACCCGGAGCCGCCGCCGTGGGTGCGGCTCGAGACGCCTAGGATTTCGGACCATGACGTCCGAACCAGTGGTGCCTGCCGTGGTCGCAGCCGGGAGTCCCCGGGTCGTGATCGCCGAGGACGAGGCCCTGATCCGGATGGACCTCGCGGAGATGCTCGCCGAGGAGGGGTACGACGTCGTCGGCCAGGCCGAGGACGGCGAGCGTGCCGTGGCCCTGGTCGAGGAGCTCCGGCCCGACCTGGTCGTGATGGACATCCGGATGCCCCGGCTCGACGGGCTGGCGGCGGCCGAGCGGATCGCCGGCCAGCGGATCGCGCCGATCGTGATGCTCACGGCGTTCAGCCAGCGCGAGCTGGTCGAGCGGGCGCGGGAGGCCGGGGCGATGGCCTACCTGGTCAAGCCGTTCAACCAGTCCGACCTGGTGCCCGCGATCGAGATGGC
>JAOPXK010000158.1 GCA_025965195.1 Marmoricola sp. | reverse complement strand
GCGGGCCTCGTCGATCGCCTCGTCCCTGGCCGCTGCCCCGCTGGCCCACACACTGCCGGCCATGAGCAGGACGACGGCGATCAGGTTGGCGACGACGAACCGCCCCACGACCCGCCCCGCCGAGGGGGCCCGAGGCTGGGTGCCGGCCGCTGCTCCGCCGTCCACGAGGGTGGTCCACCCGCGGGCCGCGTCGGGCGGCCCGTACTCGACCACGGTCGTCCCGTTGTCCACGGACATCGCGTCACCCCGCATCCTGGCCCGCCCACCATGGACGTGGGGCGCTGTCCGGGCGGTGCGGGTGCCGCGACCGGACCCTCCGGCCCCGGACCTGGCCAGGTGGTTGTGTCACCTTCGGGATCTTGTCCGCAAGGGGGACAGAGGTCCTACGACTCCGGCCCGGCGGCCCGGTGCAGCGCATCGTCGGCAGCAGCGAGCAGCGGTTCGGCCAGCCGAGGCGACCGCCGTCCAGGACACTGCACCCGAGCGCGTGGTCGGTCACGCCCACCCCATGACGCAGTCCGACCCCTCGGCATCCTCTGTGCTGAGGTTGCCCAGGGGGTCGGACAGCGTGCCCGGACCGCCGACCACGACGACCCGCTGGCGGGCGAAGACGACCTGGTCGCCGTCCTTGGGGACGAGGTCGTTGATGAGGGCCTCGAGGCCCAGGGTCAGCGTGGCCCTTCCCCCCGTTGGGCAGAGTGAGCTGGGAGCCGACCGACATGCAGAAGTTCTCGAGCAGGAAGTTGCTCGGGAACACCGTCGGCTGGGTGTCGTCGAACCCGGCCACCGGCGCTGCCACGAACCCGCACCTCGGGTTGCTCCCGTCCAGGCACGGCTCGACACGGAGGCCCTTGGTGTCCTCGTACCAGGCCGGGAAGCCGTACTCGCTGTTCACCGGTCCGGCCGTCTTCAGTCCGACCGGCACCGGATTGTCGAGAACGGCGGCGGTGGCGAGCGCGCTGGTCGCCGCGGCCAGCGGAAGGGCGACCACCGCGGTGGCGGCGTTCAGGCGCCGGGTCCAGCGGCGCTGTTGCCTGGGCGTGGAGGGGGCCGGCGGTGTGCCGCCCCGGAGGTCGATGCGGGCATCGGATGCTCCTGAGTGGCCGGGCACCGTCGCACGGGTCGCGACGGGCTGAGATACACCGTTGTCTGCAACCAACTTCTGAGGCACCCGTGAGCTGGGGGAGCGGACGTCCCCAATCGGGGGTGTCGTCGTCTGCCCTCGCCGGACACCGCACAGGCCCCGACGTCGCCCTGCCGGACGCGTCGGGAAGGGCTTGTCGGCGAACAGCCCGCCGTCAGGTGGACCGGCAGACGGGGCCGGCGTCGGCTCGTGGCCGGGCGCCGTCCAGCAACGCGGTCCGTGCCCCGCGACGGGCTACGCCCCCGTTGACGTGTGGGGGCGTTTCCGTAGAACATGCGACGGACGGCTGCTGGTCCTACTCGGAGACGCTCCCGCGTGTCCGGTGGATCTTCACGACCGGGCGGAATCGGCTGAGCGCACAGGGAGGTGCGGTCCCGTGAGCAGGACGTTGGGCAGCTGGTGGACATGACCGCGTACGGCTGCCCTTCGGTGTTCGATCACCCGCTCGGGCCGACCGGGCACCGGTCTGTCGCCGGGCTGATCGGGACGCCGTGGCTCGGCGGTGCCGCCGGGCTGTTCACGAGCTGCACCGCGGGGGACGCGGATGCGGCGCCGGCCCTGGAGGTGACGGAGTGACGACTGCCTCCGACGAGGGACGGAGCTCCCTCTTCGCAGACCCGCGCATGGAGACCGACACCCTCCCCGACGGTCGGTTGCTGCTGCGGTCGGCAGAACCGCTGCAGCCGCACGCGACCAGCGTGGTGCACGAGTTCCGGCGGGGCAGTGAAGCCCACCCGGATCGGCTGCTGCTGGCTGAGCGCGATCGGGACGGCGAGTGGGCCCGGCTGACCTGGGGTCAGGCGCGGGCGCAGGCCGACCGGCTTGCTCAGGGGCTGCTGGAGCGTGGGTTGGCCGACCGGGCGGTGATGGTGCTCTCCGGCAACAGCCGGTTGCACCTGATCGTCGCGCTGGCGGCGATGTCCGTCGGCGCGCCGGTGGTGCCGACCAGCGTCGCCTATGTGCTGCAGAGCGCCGACCACGACAAGCTGCGGGCGATGACCGAGCTCGTCGACCCGGGCCTGGTGGTGGCCGAGGACGGATCGTTCGCGCGCGCGGCGGCCGCCGTCGCCGCGGGGCGGACGGTGCTCAGTCGCGACGGCGACGTCCCCGGCTCGCTGACGCCGGATCAGCTGGGCGCCCCGCCGACCGCCGAGGTCGACCGCCGCTGCGCCGCGCTCACCCCGGACGGCATCGCGAAGATCCTCTTCACGTCCGGTTCGACCGGAACACCGAAGGGGGTGCTGACCACCCATCGCATGCTGATGGCCAACCAGCAGCAGATGCGCCAGGTCTGGCCCTTCCTCCAGGAGGAGCCGCCGGTCCTCCTGGACTGGCTGCCGTGGAGCCACACCTTCGGCGGCAGCCACAACCTGAACATGGTGCTGGTCAACGGCGGCACGCTGTGGATCGACGACGGCAGGCCAGTA
>JAOPXK010000104.1 GCA_025965195.1 Marmoricola sp. | reverse complement strand
CGGCCTGTTCGGCACCGAGGACGCGGTGAACTTCGTGGTCCGCAAGGGTGACACGACGCGCGTCGACGGCCCGTACGCCGAAGCCAAGGAGGTCGTCGGTGGGTGGGCCCTGCTTCAGTACGACAGCGTGGAGGCTGCGATCGCCGGGCAGCAGGAGTTCGCCGAACTGCACGCCAAGTACTGGCCCGAGTGCTCGATGGTCGCCACTCTGCGTCAGATCTCGGAGGCGCCGGAAGCCTGAGCGCTCCCTCCGATACGGCCATGCGGCCGGCCCTAGGCTGGCCGCATGGCCGCGACCACGGGCGAGACGATCACTGCCACCTGGCGTGAGGAGTCCGCGCGGTTGGTCGGCGCTCTGACCCGGATGACGCGGGATCTCGACCTCGCGGAGGATCTGGCACAGGACGCGCTGGTCAGCGCGCTTGAGAGCTGGCCCACCGCAGGCATCCCCGACAACCCCGGCGCCTGGTTGATGACGACCGCCAAACGTCGCGCCGTCGACAGTTTCCGGCGCGCTGACAACCTGCGTCGCAAGACCGAGGAGCTCGGTCACGGACTGAGCGAGGAGGACGGAATGCCCGACCTCACAACGCAGGTCGACTTCATCGAAGACGACGTCCTCCGACTGATCTTCCTGTCCTGTCACCCGCAGCTCACCCCCGAGTCCCGGGCCGCGTTGACGCTTCGCCTGGTCGGCGGGTTGACGACCGCGCAGATCGCTCGCGGCTTCCTGGCCACCGAGACCGCCATGGGACAGCGGATCTCCCGGGCCAAGAAGACCCTCAGCGAAGAAGCCCGCGTTCGTTTCGAACTCCCCGTTGGCGCCGAGCGCACTGACCGGCTCGACGACGTGATGGCCGTGGTCTACCTGATCTTCAACGAGGGCTACACCGCGACTGCGGGCGAGGACTGGATGCGCCCCGCGCTGACGAACGAGGCCATCAGGCTGGCCAGGATTCTCGCCGAACTGATGCCGGACGAGCCAGAGGTGCATGGGCTGCAGGCGCTGCTGGAACTGCAGGCTTCGCGCGCCGCTGCCCGTGTCGACGCCGAGGGTCGGCCGGTGCTGCTCGACGACCAGGACCGCAGCCTGTGGGACGAGCTCTTGATCCGGCGCGGGCTTGCCGCGTTGGAGCGCGCGGAGCTGCTCGCCGCACGCGGGCAGGCCGTCGGTCGGTACTACCTGCAGGCGGCGATCGCGTCACGGCATGCCCGCGCAGCGACACCCGAGGACACCGACTGGCGTGCCATCGCGCAGCTGTACGACGTGCTCTCCGAGGCCGCGCCCGGACCGATCGTGGAAGTCAACCGCGCCGTCGCGCACGGACGGGCCTTCAACCCCGATGCCGGCCTTGCCATCCTCGATGGCCTCCCCCAGCATGCGCTCGCCGGGTCGCACCTCCTGCCCAGCGTGCGCGCCGACCTGCTCGCACGGGCCGGTCGCCATGCCGACGCCGCTGCATCCTTCCGCGAGGCAGCGTCCCTGACCAGCAACGAGAGCGAACAATCGTTGCTGCTGGGCCGAGCCGAACAGTCCCAGAAGGCGGCCGCTCAGGGGTGACCCATACCGCCGCGAGCTCTCCCCCGCAAACTACTGGCAAGTGATGACAGCGCGACTCGTCCAAGGGTCGCGTGCACGATATGAGTTGATGGTGGTGGCGGCGTCAGTCGAGGAGACCGCGCCCCTGGAGTTCCCCGAGCAGGGTGGCGGCGTCGATGAAGCGGACCGCGTCCATGCCGGCCGTGCGAGCCGCGTCGACATTGCGGGCGTTGTCATCGACGTAGAAGACACCCTCGATCGGTTGCCCAAGCCGGCGGGCGAGGATCTGGAAGATCTCCTTGTCGGGCTTGGTGACGCCTTCCGCGCCGGAGACGACGATGTCGTCGAAGAGAGCGAAGACCTCGGGGAAGGCATCAGGCCCGTGGTGGATCGTCTCGGCTGACCAGTTCGTCAGCGCGACGAGCCGTACGCCGCGGTCGTGGAGGCTGCGCAGGATTTCAGCTGTTCCCGGGACCAATCCCTGCAGCGAGAGGGCGAAGTTGACCCGGTAGGCGGCGATCTCCTCGGCGAGGTGTGGGTGGCTGGCCATGGCCGACGCCTCGGCGTCTGCCCAAGTCCGGCCACCGTCCTGGGCATCGTTCCACGCCGCGAAATCGAAGTCGCTGCCGTGAACGAAATGCTCGGCGCGCTCCTGCCCGACGACCGCAGCCACGGCCGGTACCGGGTCCCAGACCATCACGACGCCACCGAGATCAAAGACCGCTGTGGTCATGTCGCACCTCCTCGCACTGAACGGGGAATCGGCCCGATCCGAATGGCTGCCACGCTACCGACCACACCGATTGCGCTGACCTACACGCGTGGACATCCACTGACATCTGAGTCTCTTCGGCGCGACCACGGCTTGCTCGCGCAGCGGCGGCGGACCTCGCTGTGGGCGAGATGCTGGTGGCTGGCTTCGGCTTCATTCGCCGGTCAGTTGATGATTTCGCCGCGTTCATCTGCGCGGATCGCCGCCAGGCGGTCGCGCCATGCTTGTAGCGCCTCGGAGGTTTGGCGTGTCCAGTCGGCCACTTCGCCGACGACTCTGAGTGGTTCCCTGCTCCGGTAGGACCGGGTGGGGTTACCGGGGAACTTCTTGTCGGTCACGTTCGGGTCGTTCTCGAAGGTTCCGGTCGGCTCAACGGCATACACGCGCGGAACACCCTCGCCCGCCGCGAGCTCCGCGGCGAG
>JAOPXK010000101.1 GCA_025965195.1 Marmoricola sp. | reverse complement strand
TCCGGCGGAAGGACCGACCTCACCGGCATCCCCCTCTGCGGCTGGCACCACCACCGCGCCCACGACAACCGCTACGACCTCCGCACCCTGCCCACCGGCGAAATCCGATACCGACGCCGCAGATAGGGTCAGGGCAACTAACATCGCGCAGATGAACAAGCGCCTACCAGCCCTCCTCGCGGCCGCCGGACTGACAGTGCTGCTCACCGCCTGTTCCAGCGGAGGATCCACGCCGGACAAGGCTGCAACGTCACCGAGCAACGCTGCCACGTCGCGCGGCAACTCACCCGGGGTTGTCGCGGCGAACCGACACCTCCAGTTCAGGGTGGTCATCGGGTCGCTGGCTCCGAACACGGGCACGGGCTCGACGGAACTCCCGATCACGATGGCTGCGGCAGGCGTGGGCGATCCGATGGACCCACATGCCACCGCCGCAATCTCTGCGAAGCTCGCCGACAGCACCTGCCCGAGCACACCCAAGCCGATCAAGGTCGCGCAGGCCGGACGGGTGCTGCTCGCCTGCGATGCGCAGGGCAAGCGCTACCTGCTCGGTCCCACCGTCCTCTCGACAGACGTGAAGTCGGCCCAGAGCGGCCAGAACCCGGGTGTCACCGTGGTCGACATGCAGGTCGATGCACCGGGGAAGCTCGGCAAGCTGTCCAAGGAGCTGACAACGACCCGCAACCCCGTTGCCATCGTGACCCGGGGCACCGTGCTGAGCGCATTCACCTTCACCAGCCCGATCCGCACGGGCAACGTCGAGATCAGCGGAGGGTTCACCAAGACGAGCGCGATGAATCTCGCTCGCCAGCTCTCAGGCTTGCCAACCAAGTAGCCGGGTCACGACGGCATCGCGAACCCGTGCTGCCGCCACGCCTCGTAGATCGCGATCGAAGCCGAGTTCGCCAGGTTGAGCGACCTGCGTCCCGGAAGCATCGGGATCCGGATCTGCTCGGTCACGTGCGAGGATGCCCGAACTTCCTCTGGCAGGCCGCTCGGCTCGGGGCCGAAGAGCAGCACATCCCCTGGTTCATAAGCGATGTCGGCAAACGACGCCGTCGCGTGCGCGCTGAATGCGAACACCCTCGCGGGCAACAGCACCTCCCACGCGGCGTCCAGCGAAGGGTGCACCGTGACCGACGCGAGGTCGTGGTAGTCGAGACCAGCCCGTCGTAGCTTGGGCTCGGTCAGGTCGAAACCGAGCGGTTCGATCAGGTGCAGCTCGCAGCCGGTGACCGCCGACAGCCGGATCGCGTTGCCGGTGTTGGACGGGATCCTCGGCTCGAAGAAGACGACCCGGAACAACGCTCAGACCACACTCAGCGGCAGCAGTCGCTGGCCGGTCGGGCCGATCTGGATGTCGGTGCCCATCTCGGGGCAGACACCGCAGTCGTAGCACGGGGTCCAGCGGCAGTCCTCGACGTCGACGGAGTCCGGGTTGATCGCGTCCTCCCAGTCCTCCCAGAGCCAGTCCTTGTCGAGGCCGGAGTCGAGATGGTCCCAGGGCAGCACTTCGTCGTAGGTCCGCTCGCGGGTGGTGAACCAGTCCAGGTCGACACCGGTGCCGTCGAGTGCCCGCTGGGTCGCGAGAAGCCAGCGCTCGTAGGAGAAGTGCTCGCTCCAGCCGTCGAACCGGCCGCCGTCGCGCCAGACCTCTTCGATGACCTTGCCGACCCTGCGGTCACCACGGGAGAGCAGTCCTTCGATGATGCCGGGTTTGCCGTCGTGGTAGCGGAACCCGATCGCTCGCGCGTACTTCTTGTCCGCCCTGACGGTGTCACGCAGCTGCTTGAGCCGGTCGTCGGTGGTCGCGACGTCGAGCTGGGATGCCCACTGGAACGGGGTGTGCGGCTTGGGCACGAAGCCGCCGATCGACACTGTGCAACGGATGTCGTTGTGTCCGGAGACCTCTCGGCCCTTCTGGATCACCTTGCGGGCCAGGTCGGCGATCTCCAGGACGTCCGCGTCGGTCTCGGTCGGCAGGCCGCACATGAAGTAGAGCTTCACCTGTCGCCAGCCGTGGGAGTACGCCGTCGCGACCGTGCGAATCAGGTCTTCCTCGGTGACCATCTTGTTGATCACCTTGCGCATCCGCTCGGATCCGCCCTCGGGCGCGAACGTCAGACCGGAACGCCGGCCGTTGCGGGAGAACTCGTTGGCAAGGGTGATGTTGAAGGCATCGACCCGCGTGCTCGGCAGGGACAGCGAGACGTTGCCGTCCGCGTAGCGGTCAGCCAGGTCCTTGGCGATCTCGCCGATCTCGGAGTGGTCCGCGCTCGACAACGAGAGCAGGCCGACCTCGTCGAAACCGGACTGGCGGATGCCGTTCTCGACCATCGCGCCGATCGTGGTGATCGAACGCTCGCGGACCGGGCGGGTGATCATCCCGGCCTGGCAGAACCGGCAGCCGCGCGTGCAGCCCCGGAAGATCTCCACGGAGAAGCGCTCGTGGACGGTTTCGGCCAACGGCACAAGGGGTTTGCGCGGGTAGGGCCAGGCGTCGAGGTCCATCAGCGTGTGCTTGCGCACGCGTGCGGGTACGCCGGGAAGGTTGGGCGTCACGGCCCGCAGAGCGCCCTGCTCGTCGTAGGAGACGTCATAGAACTTCGGAACGTAGATGTTGCCCGTGACCGCCAGCCGGCGCAGTAGTTCGTCCCTGTCAGGGACGGAGCCACCGGGGCCTCGTTCCTGCTTCCACTCGCGGATCACCTCGGTGATCGCGAGCACGACCTCCTCGCCGTCGCCGAGCACGGCCGCGTCGAGGAAGTCGGCGATGGGCTCGGGGTTGAACGCGGCGTGTCCACCGGCGAGCACGATCGGGTCGTCCTCGGTGCGGTCGGCGGCATGCAGCGGGATGCCCGCGAGGTCGAGCGCGGTCAGCATGTTGGTGTAGCCGAGCTCGGTCGAGAACGACAGGCCCAGCACGTCGAAGGCCCGGACCGGCCGGTGGCTGTCGACGGTGAACTGCGGGATCGGGCCCTGCGCGTCGCCCTTGCGCATCACGGCTTCCATGTCCGACCAGACCGCATAGGTCCGCTCGGCGAGGACGTCGTCCTGCTCGTTGAGGATCTCGTAGAGGATCTGCACGCCCTGGTTGGGAAGCCCGACTTCATACGCGTCGGGATACATCAGTGCCCACCTGACGGTGCTGACGTCGGGCCCCCAGTCCTTCAGGGTGGAGTTCAGCTCGCCGCCGACGTACTGGATGGGCTTGGAGATCGTCGGTAGCAACGGCTCGAGACGAGAGAAGACCGACTCGACCTCGGCGTCAGCAGTCGTGGTGCGGGGCATGGAGTTCCTTGGCAGAAGTTGCGTACGGCGCAGTCACCAAGGGTACGTCAGCGGGCGTGCACTGACGCCCGGGGCAGAGATCTCGCCAGCGGCCGGCTCGGCAGGCCGTTGGACCGCAGATGAATGTTCTGCAGCAAGCCGATGGCCATCAGTGACGCGAACATCGAGGACCCTCCGTAGGACACCAGCGGGAGGGGCACGCCGGTCACCGGCATGATCCCGAGGCACATCCCGATGTTCTGGAAGGTCTGGAACGCGAACCAGCAGGCGATGCCGGCAGCGGCGACGCGGCCGAAGAGGTCCTCGGCGTGCATCGAGATCGACAGCGCGCGCCACAGCAGCAGCGCGAAGAGCAGGATCAGCACGCCCGCGCCGATCAGCCCGAGCTCCTCGCCGGCGACGGTGAAGATGAAGTCGGTGTGCTGCTCGGGCACGAAGCCGGACTTGGTCTGGGAGCCTCCGAACAAGCCCTGGCCGAACAACCCGCCGTTGCCGATCGCGATGCGGGCCTGCGTCGTGTTGTAGCCGGCACCCCGCGGATCGAGGTTCGGGTTGGTGAACGCCATGAACCGGTCCACCTGATAGGTCTTCAGGACGTGCGCCGACACGGCCAAGGCCGCGCCAGCGATGCCACCGGCCGCGAGCCCGGCGATCCAGCGACGCGAAGCACCGGCAACGGCGAGCACACCGAAGACGGTCGCGCTGAGCACCAGCATGGTGCCGAGGTCGGGCTGCAGCAGGATCAGCGCCGCCGGGACGCCCGCGATCGCGAGCATCAGCAGCACCTCGGTGTTGCCGACCTGGCGCTTGCGCGAGCCTTCGGTGCGTTCAGCGACGAGCAGCGCCATCCCGATCACCACCGCGAGCTTGGCGAACTCGGCCGGCTGGATCGACATCCCGCCGAGCATCAGCCAGGAGCGCGAACCGTTGATCGTGGTGCCCATCACCAGGACGAGCAACAGTCCGATGATCGATCCGACGTACACCAGTGGTGCGAGGATGCGGACCCAGCGGTGGTCGGTGGCGAGGACGATCGTGAACAGCACAAGGCCGATCGCGATGTTGACCAGGTGCTTCTTGAGGTACGCCGTCGAGTCTCCGTGCGTCAATGCCTCATTCGTCGACGTCGCTGACCAGACGAGAAGGGTGCCGATCACCAGGATCGCCCCGGTGACCAGGATCAGCGTCCAGTCGACCCCGGGCGAACGCACCCGGGACCTGCTCAGCGGCATCACCGTCATGGCTTGCCTCCCATCCGGGTGACCGGCTGGACCGGCGGCAGGATCGAACCGTCCTTGGCGAAGAACGGCAGTTTGGCCGGCTCCACCAGTCCGGGGATGGCTTCGTTGGCCTTGGTCACGGTCATCCCGTTGACGCCGTAGAGCGACTCCCAGATCTTGCGGACCGCCGGGCCGGAGGTGCCCGAGCCGGTGCCGGCCTGGGTGATGACCATGATCACCACGTAGTCCTTGGTGTACGTCGCGACCAGCGAGGTGCTCTGCTTGCCCTGGACCTCGGCCGAGCCGGTCTTGCCGCGGACCTGGACCTTGTCGAGCGGGAAGCCGAGGAACTTCCAGGCCAGGGTGCCGACCTTCGGAGTGCCCTTGAGCGCCTCGTCGACGTACTGCAGGGCCTTGTGCGGGTCCTTGATGTGTCCCTGCACCTTGGGTGGGATCTTCTTGATCACCTTGCCACTCGGGTCCACGATCGCCTTTGCCACCCGCGGCTCGAAGAGCGTGCCTCCGTTGGAGATTGCGGCATACGCGCGCGCCATCTGCAGCGGTGTCACCGTCGTGTCGCCCTGGCCGATCGCGAAGTTAACGGCGTCTCCGGCGTGGTACCAGCTGCCCTCGAGACAGAACTCGTGCGCGAAGACATGCAGGAAGTCGCGGGGGCCACCCTGCTTGTCGATCTTGCAGTAGTAGCCCTTCATCGCGTTCCAGTAGTCGAGCTTCCACTGCCGGCTGGCGATGCGGCCCGACGCTTCACCCGGGAGGTCGATGCCGGTCGGCTTGCCGAAGCCGAACTCCTTGGCGATCGCGGTCAGCGGGTCCTTGGCGTTGACGTTCTGCGGGTCGGAGCCGAACTTCTGCCAGAAGCTCAGCCCGACGCGGTAGAAGAACGTGTCGCAGGAGACCTGCAGCGCCTTGGCGAAGGTGATCATGCCGTAGGACTCGGACTCGTAGTTCTTGAACCACCGGTTGCCGACCTGGAGCCCTGAGGAGCAGTCCAGCTTCGTGTCAGGAGTGAACCCGTTGTTCAGGGCGCCGGTCGTCATGACCGGCTTCCACGTGGATCCCGGCGCGTACTGCCCCTGGGTCGCGCGAGACAACAACGGGATCCCGGCCTTGGCGGAGTAGAGGTGCTTGAGCTGCTTGGCGGTGATGCCGCCGACCCACTCCGCAGGGTTGTACGTCGGCTCACTCGCCATCGCCACGATCTGTCCGGTCTTGGCATCCATCACCACGGCCGCCCCACTGTCGGCGACATAGTTCTTGTGGGTGACGGGGTCGTAGGTCTTGCGGGCGGTCGTGATCGCATCGTGCAGCGCGGTCTCGGTGACTCCCTGGACCTTCGCGTCGATCGAGGTGACCAGGGTGTCCCCCGGCGTCGACTTAACCTCGCCGGAGTCACCGAGCACCCGGCCCATCGAGTCGACACTGACCTTCTTGTAGCCGGGCTCGCCACGCAGATACTGGTCGTACTCCTTCTCCAGGCCCGCACGACCGACGACCGATGCGCCGTTGACCGAGGTGTCGCCCTTCTTCTTCGCCGCGTCGAGCTCGCCGGCGGTGATCGGGCTGAGATAGCCCAGCACACCGGCCGCGTTGACGCCGTACGGCTGGGGATAGGCACGGACGTCCTGGGCCTCCGCCAGCACCGCCGGATAGTCCTCGGCCTGCTCGAGGATCTCCACGGCGACGGACTGCGGGACGTCCTCGGCGACGGGGACGGGCTGGAAGGGCGAGCCGTTCCAGCAGCTGCCGGTCTTCGCGCCTGGCGTCCCGCAGAGGTTCGTTCGCGCCCTGATCGTCGCGTACTTCACGCTGACGGCCTTGCCGACCTTCACCAGCACGGCTTTCTGCGCGGCGGCGTCCATCTTGTTCAGCAGCGAGCGGTCGACGCTGACCACCCAGCTGGTCCGGTTCGCGACCAGTGGACGGCCCATGTCGTCGACGATCAGGCCACGCGGCGGCTGCTGCACGAGCTCGCGGACGGACTGCTCGGCGGCCTGTGCCTGGTAGCTGTCCCCGCTGAGCACCTGCATGTACCAGAGGCGCGCGAACAAGGTGACGAACAGCGAGATCACCAGCACCTGCACGACGATCAGGCGCAGCCGGCTCTTCTGGTTCGGCGATGGCCGGATGAAGACGGCAGCCATCACGGTGTCCTTTTCAAGCTGCCACCTGCGGTGGGCGCAGCCGGAGGAACACCACCATCAGAAGGGGCAGCGCGAGCGGGGTGATCACCACGTCCCAGAGCACGCTGGTCCCGATCACCTGCAGCATCTGACCTGCCGGCAGCGCATCGTCCTGGAGCACCAGCCCGGTGATGGCATAGATCGACGTACCGACGAACGAGCAGGCCGCCACCGTCATCAGGGCGACCAGGGTGGAGCTGCGGGCGTCCTGACGGACCCGCCCGGCGAGGTAGCCGACGATCACCAGCGCGAGGGCCCAGCGTCCGGCGATGTGATCTGCGGGAGGCGCGACGTCGAGCAGCAGGCCGGCCCCGAAGCCGAGGAGGGCTGCGAACTGCGGCCCGCGGGCGAAGGCCGCGACCACGACGACAAGAAGGGCGAGGTTCGGTACTACACCATCGATGGAGACATAGCGGAAGACCGCAACCTGAAGGATCACGGCGGCCATCACCAGTGCAGCAAGGAAGAACGCGCGGATGGCGGTCACTTGATGCCCCCATCCGCCTTGATCACGACGCGGTCACCATGCGTGCCGTTGGGTACGACGACCCCGACCACGTCGAGCGCGGTGAAGTCGACGAAGGGGGTGATCACCGCACGCTTCTCGGTCTGGCTCGGGTTGCTCACCACGGAGGCGACGCGACCGATCGGGATGCCGGCGACGTAAGGCACTCCGTTGTCGGAGCCCCAGGTCGCAACAACATCGCCTCGTTCCGGCACCACGGAGTTGTCGACGAGCTCGAGGTTGAGGTCGTCGCGCTTCTGGGTGAGGCTCTGCCCGCTGATCACGCCGATCTCCAGGTTGGAGCCGAGCCGGCCACCGACGACCGAGTCGGGGTCGACGATGAGGAGCACGGTGGACGTCGTCCGCGTTGCCCGGATGACCCGCCCGACGAGGCCGTCGTTGTTGAGCACCGTCATGTCGGCGCGCACACCGGACGACGTCCCGGCGTCGATCGTCACCGTCCGCGAGAACGACTGCATCGGTCCCATCGCCACGACGCGAGCGGCAACCAGTGAGTAGCCGGTGTCCTTGGCCGTGCGGGTCAGCCCGTCGAGCTCGTTGAGCCGGGCGCGGTCGAGCGGCGCCGTCTCGACGGTGCTGCGGAGCTGGGAGTTCTCGGACTGGAGCTTCGCCACGTCGTTGCGGAGCCCGCGAGTGGTCCGAAGGTAGCTGCCGATGTCGCTGAACGGGCGTACGGCGGTCGCGGTGGCCGCCTCGACCGGACCCACGATGTTGCCGGCGATCGAGCGGACCGGGTCGAGGGGTGAGTTGTCGCCGCCACGGGCGTCGAGCGTGATCACCGTCAGGCAGGCCAGCAACAGCAGCACGAAGACCGATCGGGATGGGTGGTCCCGCGGGTCGCGGCCTGAGTCCTTGAGAGCCATCGGTCCGACCTAGCGCCTGTTGTCCGTCACGAGCACCTGCTGGAGTGCCTCGAACTCCTCCACGCACTTGCCGGCACCCATCGCCACGCTGGTCAGCGGGTCCTGCGCGATGTGCACGGGCATCCCGGTCTCGTGGCGCAGCCGTTCGTCAAGACCGCGGAGCAGTGCGCCGCCACCGGTCAGCACGATGCCACGGTCCATGATGTCGCCGGCGAGCTCGGGCGGCGTCTGGTCGAGGGTGGCCCGGACCGCGTCCACGATCGTGTGCAGCGGCTCCTCGAGGGCATGCCGGATCTCTGCACTGGAAAGGGTCACGGTCCGGGGCAGGCCGGAGACCATGTCGCGGCCGCGGATCTCGGCCTCTGGCTCCTTGGGCAGCGGAAAGGCCGAGCCGAGCGTCATCTTGATCTCTTCGGCGGTGCGCTCCCCCAACATCAGGGCGTGCTCCTTCTTCATCCAGTTGATGATCGACTGGTCGAGCTCGTCGCCCGCCGTACGGACCGAGAGCGTGGTCACCAGGCCGCCCAGCGAGATCACGGCGACCTCGGTGGTGCCACCGCCGATGTCGACGATCATGTTGCCGGTTGCCTCGTGGACGGGCAGGCCCGCTCCGATCGCGGCGGCCATCGGCTCCTCGATGATGTAGACCCGACGGGCACCGGCGGAGTAGCCCGCCTCCTTCACCGCACGCTGCTCGACGGCAGTGATGCCGCTCGGCACGCAGATCACCAGGCGTGGCTTGGTGAAGTAGCGGCGGCGGTGCACCTGCTGGATGAAGTAGCGCAGCATCTGCTCGGTCGCGTCGAAGTCGGCGATCACGCCGTCCTTGAGCGGCCTGATGGCGGTGATCCCGTCCGGCGTACGACCGATCATCCGCTTGGCCTCATGGCCGACGGCGAGGATCTCCTGGGTCTTGGTGTTCATCGCGACGACGGATGGCTCGTCGAGCAGGACGCCCTTGCCGCGGACGTAGACCAGCGTGTTGGCGGTGCCAAGATCCACCGCCATGTCGCGGCCGATGAAGCTGTTCGCCATACGTCGCCTCGCAAATGACCAGTTCTGGGGAAGTGGTCCGACGCAATGCGCCGAGCCTGATCACGAGCGTAGGAGCGTGACGTGCCCAAGCCCGGGAGGACACGCGGTACAGGTGTGGCGAGAGTGACCGATGTGACTCCCGCCGGGTCGAGCTCAGAGCCCGGGGAACCAGATCTTGATCTCGCGCTCGGCCGACTCCGGGGAGTCCGAACCGTGCACCAGGTTCTCGCGGTTCGACAGCGAGAGGTCGCCCCGGATCGTGCCGGGTGCGGCCTTGCGACCGTCGGTGGCGCCGTTGAGCGCGCGGACGACCTCGATCGCTTCGTCGCCCTCCAGGAGCAGCGACACCAGCGGTCCGCTCGTCACGAAGTCGCGCAGCGGCGGGTAGAAGTCCTTGCTGACGTGCTCGGCGTAGTGCTCGTCTGCCTTCGCGGCATCGATCTGCTGGTGCTCCATCGCCACGATCCTCAGGCCCTTGGCCTCGAACCGGGACAGGACCTCGCCAACGAGGCCACGTCGTACGGTGTCGGGCTTGAGCAGGACCAGGGTGCGCTGAGTCATGCCGCAAACCTTAGTGTCACGGGTTGTCGCGGGCAGCCTGGGCTTCCCACTCTGCCCGCTCGCGCTCGATCTTCGCGCCCAGGAAGTACGCCGTTGCCCACAGCGCCAGGAAGACCGCACCGAGGAAGTACATCGTGTGCAGGACGACGCCCAGTGAAACAGCGGCGACCTGGAGCACCCAGCCGAGCCAGTAGGCGAAGGCCGTCCTGAGCAGGCCGGCCACGACCAGGCAGCCCACCATCAGGCCGAGTCCGATCCAGAGCGCGGTGGCCGCCGAGACCGACTCGACCGAGATCAGCACCGGCGTGGTCAGACCGAGGACGATGGCCTCGAGGAACAGGATCGCCGAGCAGAGCCGGCGCTGCATCAGGCCTCACCCGACCGGCCACGGGACTTCAGCATGGCGCGAGCCTCACCGACGGTGACCACCGAGCCGGTCACGAGTACGCCGCCCGAGCCGAGACCCTCACCGAAGACACCGCCGGCCTCGGCGAGCGCAGCCGCCTGGTCGATGGCATCGGCCAACGAGGTGGTGAACGAGACCCGGTCGTTGCCGAAGATCCCGCGAGCCACCTCGGCCAGCTCGGCCGCGGGCATCGACCGGTCGGAGGAGTTCTGCGTGCAGACGATGTGCGCGAGGACCGGCTCGAACGCCGACAGCACCCCCTCGTAGTCCTTGTCGGCCATCACACCGACCACTCCGATCAGCGGGCTGAACGTGAAGGAGTCCTCCAGGGCCGCGACCGCTGCCTCGGCACCATGCGGGTTGTGTGCCGCGTCGAGCACGATCGTCGGTGACCGTCGGATCACCTCGAGGCGACCGGGCGAGGTCACCTGGCCGAACGCCTCCTTGACGACGTCTTCGGAGAGTGGCTCCTCGCCACCGATGAACGCCTCGACGGCGGCAAGCGCGAGAACAGCATTCTGGGCCTGGTGCGCACCGTAGAGCGGCAGGAAGACCTCGTCGTACGTCCCTCGCAGGCCTTGCAGGGAGAGCAGCTGGCCACCCACGGCAGGTACCCGGGTCTGTACGCCGAAGTCGATCCCCTCGCGGGCAAGGGTGGCGCCGACATCGGCGCAGCGTTCGACGAGGATCGTCGCGACGTCGTCGGACTGGACGGCGGCGATCACGGTCGCACCCGGCTTGATGATGCCGACCTTCTCCCGAGCAATCTCGGCAACGGTCGAGCCGAGGTACTTCGCATGGTCGACCGCGATCGGAGTGATCACCGCGACCGCACCGTCGGCGACGTTGGTCGCGTCCCAGGCGCCGCCCATCCCGACCTCGACGACGGCCGCATCCACGGGTGCATCGGCGAACGCGGCGAACGCCATCCCGACGATCGTCTCGAAGAACGACAGTGGGTGGTCACCCATCGCGTCGACCAGATGGGTGTAGGGCGCAACGTCGTTGAACGCAACGACGAACTTGTCCTCGCTCAATGGCTCGCCGTCGATCGCGATCCGCTCGGTCATCGACTCGAGGTGCGGGCTGGTGAACCGGCCCGTACGCAGGCCGAGCGCAAGGATCAGCGCCTCGATCATCCGGGAGGTTGAGGTCTTGCCGTTGGTGCCGGTCAGATGCAGGACGGGGTAGTTCCGCTGCGGCTCACCGAGCAGTTCGACGAACGCCTCGATCCGGTCGAGCGACGGCTCGAGCTTGGTCTCGGGCCATCGGGACAGCAGGGCATCCTCGACCTCGGCAAAGGTCGCGGCTGGGCGTGGGGTTTCGGGGTTCTCAGGCATCGCAGGCGTGAGTCTACGAGGCCCCGGCGCAACTGAGCGGATTCGGTTTCGTCGCAGGCAGGGCGCCCTCATAGGATTCAGCCATGACTGAGCCCCAGAACGCCGAATTGTCCGCGACGAGCGCCGAGCAGCGCGCTGTCGTCGTACCGGACAAGCCGGCCCTGGAGGGTCTGGAAGCCAAGTGGTCCGCACAGTGGAAGGCCGACGACACCTACGCGTTCGACCGCACCCGCCCGCGTGCGGAGGTCTACTCGATCGACACTCCCCCGCCAACCGTCTCGGGCTCGCTGCACGTCGGACACGTCTTCTCCTACACGCACACCGACCTGGTCGCCCGGTTCCAGCGGATGCAGGGCAAGTCGGTGTTCTACCCGATGGGCTGGGACGACAACGGCCTCCCGACCGAGCGCCGGGTGCAGAACTACTTCGGCGTGCGCTGTGACCCGTCGCTGCCGTACGACGCCGACTTCACCCCGCCCGACAAGCCTGATGCCAAGCGGCAGATCCCGATCAGCCGGCCGAACTTCATCGAGCTCTGCGAGAAGCTCGTCGAGCAGGACGAGGAGATCTTCGAGGACCTGTGGCGCACGCTCGGCCTCTCGGTCGACTGGAAGCAGCACTACACGACGATCGGCCCGAAGGCGCAGAAGGTCAGCCAGCGCGCGTTCCTCCGCAACTACGCCCGTGGTGAGGCCTACCTGCAGGAGGCGCCGACGCTGTGGGACGTCACCTTCCAGACGGCCGTCGCACAGGCCGAGCTCGAGGCCAGGGAGTACGCCGGGGCCTACCACCGGGTCGCGTTCCACAGCTCGACCGGGCCGGTCTACATCGAGACCACCCGCCCCGAGCTGATCCCCTCCGTCGTCGCGTTGATCGCCCACCCCGATGACGAGCGCTACCAGCCGTACTTCGGCACCACCGTGACCTCCCCCGTGTTCGGTGTCGAGATCCCCGTCCTCGCGCACCCGCTTGCCGAGCCCGACAAGGGCGCCGGCATCGCGATGTGCTGCACCTTCGGTGACCTCACCGACGTGACCTGGTGGCGCGAGCTGCAGCTCCCCGTCCGCACCCTGATGGGCCGCGACGGCCGGCTGTTGCGCGAGACCCCGGAGTGGCTCCAGTCGGACGAGGCCTCCGCTGCCTACGAGGACCTCAAGGGCAAGACCGCGTTCTCCGCCCGCGACGCGATGGTCACGATGTTGCGTGACCACGGAGACCTCGACGGCGAGCCCAAGCCAACCCAGCGGATGACGAACTTCTACGAGAAGGGCGACAAGCCGCTCGAGATCGTCGCGACCCGGCAGTGGTACATCACCAACGGTGGCCGTGACGCCGAGGTCCGCAACGAGATGATCGCCCGCGGTGCCGAGATCGACTGGATCCCTGCGCACATGAAGCACCGCTTCGACAACTGGGTCGGCGGCCTGAACGGTGACTGGCTGATCTCCCGGCAGCGGTTCTTCGGGATCCCGTTCCCGGTCTGGTACTCCCTCGACTCCGAGGGCGAGCCGGACTACGACCACCCGCTCCTCCCCCGCGAGGACGAGCTCCCGATGGACCCGTCCACCCAGGCTCCCAGCGGCTACAGCGAGGACCAGCGCGGCAAGGCCGGCGGCTTCATCGGCGACCCCGACGTGATGGACACCTGGGCGACCTCGTCGCTCACCCCGCACATCGCCGGTGGCTGGGAAGAAGACAACGACCTGTTCGAGCGGGTCTTCCCGATGGACCTGTGCACGCACGCGCACGACATCATCCGGACCTGGCTGTTCTCCCGCGTCGTCCGCTCGCACTTCGAGAACCATGCGGCGCCGTGGTCACACGCCCTGATCTCGGGCTTCATCGTCGACCCCGACCGCAAGAAGATGTCGAAGTCCAAGGGCAACGCGATCGTGCCCCACGACATCCTCGACAAGTACGGCGCCGACGCCGTCCGCTGGCGCGCCGCGATGGCACGCCCCGGGCTGGACTCACCCTTCGACGAGACCCAGATGAAGGTCGGCCGTCGTCTCGCGATGAAGGTCCTCAACGTCTCGCGGTTCGTCCTCGGCAACGTCAGTGGCGCCAAGGTCGACCCCGCGCTGGTGACCGAACCCGTCGACCAGGCCCTGATCGCGCGGCTCTCCGGTGTCGTCTCCACAGCGACCGAGGCGCTCGCCGGCTACGACTACACCACGGCGCTGGAGGTCACCGAGAAGTTCTTCTGGGACTTCTGCGACGACTACGTCGAGCTCGTCAAGGGACGCGCGTACTCCGAGGCGGGCGGTGCGGCCACCGACTCCGCGAAGTCGACGCTCGCGATCGCGCTGCACACGACGCTGAGGCTGTTCGCGCCGTACCTCCCCTATGTCACCGAAGAGGTCTGGTCGTGGTGGCAGCAGGGCTCGGTGCACCGCCAGCCGTGGCCGACCGTCGATGAGCTCGGCGCCGCGCCTGATGCCGACCCCGCCCTGCTTGACGCAGTTGCCGCCGCGTTGCAGGGCATCCGCGGAGCGAAGTCGACGGCCAAGGTCTCGATGCGTACGCCGGTCGAGTCGGCCAGCATCACCGGAAGCCCGGCAGCCATTGCTGCGATCGGCAAGACCGAGGCTGATCTCCGCGCCGTCGGTGCGATCCTCGGCGAGCTGACGCTCACCGCAGGAGCGGACGGCGACCCGGTCGTGGTCCAGGCCACGCTGGCGCCACCAGAGGGCTGACGCGCACGGGTCAGTGCTGGCCAGTGCTGGCCAGTGCTGGTCGGGGCTGGTCAGTGGTGGTGTGGGCGCCGGTGGTGCTGCTCCAGGGCCGCGATCATCCGCGCGAACCGCAGCGCCGCCTGCTTGATGGCGCGGTGCCGGGTCGCGTCGGCGCGGGTGAACGCTCGGGCACTCTTGGTCACCTTCGGCGAGTGCTTCTTGTGGACCACGGCCGACTGCACGCGTTTCTTCGCTGGGTGCTTCGTGGCGTGCCTGGCCCGTGGGGCGGATCCGCCACCAGCGACCGTCTTCGTCGACGTGACCGTGACGACGTTGCGCTGTGGAGTGGCCGTCGACGGCAGGATCCCGGGACGGGCGTAGATGACGTCACCGAGCAGGAAGTCCGGACTGGTCGGCGCCGCGATGCGCGTCGCCGGGTGCGCTGTGACGCGCACCTGGAGGGCCTGGGGCCCGGTCGAGTTGGTCGCGATCGTTGCGCAGAGGATGCCGACGGCGACGAACGCCACCAACGGCCCACGGTGCTCGATATTCATTCTCTCCCCGAGATCATCAGCCGCCCCGAAGGACGCGTGACCCTGCCGCTCCCGTGGCATGAGTCAGGGGGCAAGGCTATCGGGAGTCGTGCACTCGCAGACATGGCCCGATCGGGCCATCACTGGACGCTCAGGCGGACTTCTTCTTCTTGGGCTCGGCCTCACGTGGGATCAACGTCGGGTTCACGTTGTCCAGGACCACCTCGCCGGTCACCACGACCTTGGCGATGTCGCCGCGCGACGGGACGTCGTACATCACGTTGAGGAGGACTTCCTCGATGATCGCGCGCAGCCCACGGGCACCGGTCCCGCGCTCCATCGCCTTCTCGGCAATGGCGGAGATCGCGTCCTCGGTGAACTCCAGCTCGACGCCGTCGATCTCGAAGAGCTTCTGGTACTGCTTGACCAGCGCGTTGCGCGGCTCCGTCAGGATCTGCACGAGCGCGGCGTTGTCGAGCTTGTTGACGCTCGCGATCAGCGGCAGCCGACCGATGAACTCGGGGATCAGACCGAACTTGACGAGGTCCTCGGGACGCACCTGGGAGAACATCTCGTCGGACTCGCGCTCGACGGAGTTGCGGATCTCGGCGGTGAAGCCGAGGGTCTTCTTCCCGACCCGCTGCTCGACGATGTGCTCGAGGCCCGCGAACGCGCCACCCACGACGAACAAGATGTTGGTGGTGTCGATCTGGATGAACTCCTGGTGCGGGTGCTTGCGGCCACCCTGCGGCGGCACCGAGGCGGTAGTGCCCTCGAGGATCTTCAGCAGCGCCTGCTGCACGCCCTCGCCGGAGACGTCGCGCGTGATCGAGGGGTTCTCCGCCTTGCGGGCGACCTTGTCGATCTCGTCGATGTAGATGATGCCGGTCTCGGCCTTCTTGACGTCGTAGTCAGCAGCCTGGATCAGCTTGAGCAGGATGTTCTCGACGTCCTCACCGACATAGCCGGCCTCGGTCAGCGCGGTCGCATCAGCGATCGCGAACGGCACGTTGAGCATCCGCGCGAGCGTCTGGGCGAGATAGGTCTTGCCGCAACCAGTCGGGCCGATCACCAAGATGTTGGACTTGGCGACCTCGACGCTCTCCTCGCGGGAGTGCTTCGCGGTGTTCGTGACACCGGCCTGGACACGCTTGTAGTGGTTGTAGACCGCGACCGCGAGCGACTTCTTCGCCTGCTCCTGGCCGATCACGTAGGAGTTGAGGAACTCGAAGTTCTCGCGGGGCTTGGGCAGCTCCTCGAGACCCACCTCGCTGGTCTCGTTGAGCTCTTCCTCGATGATCTCGTTGCAGAGGTCGATGCACTCGTCGCAGATGTAGACGCCGGGACCCGCGATCAACTTCTTGACCTGCTTCTGGCTCTTTCCGCAGAACGAGCACTTAAGCAGGTCGCCCCCGTCACCGATGCGTGCCATCCGTCCCTCTGCTCCCTGCCAGCGGTGGCTTGCACTGCCGGCGTTTCTGCTCAGATCACTGCTCAAGAATCAACCCGACCGTACTCCGTCGCGCCCCCCAAAAGGCGAGGACACGACCGGAGCCGGCCATTGCCTGGACGGTTTGACCGCCCGTCAAAGCGTCGCTAGACCGCTACTGCCTTGCGTGATTCGAGGATCGAGTCGATCAGGCCGTACTCGACCGCACCAGCGGCAGTCAGGATCTTGTCGCGCTCGATGTCGCGGCTGACTTCCTCGGCGGTCTTGCCCGAGTGGTCCGCGATCAGCTTCTCGAGCAGCTCCCGCATGCGCAGGATCTCGTTGGCCTGGATCTCGATGTCGGAGGACTGGCCGTAGGTGCCCTCGGTGTAGGGCTGGTGGATCAGGATCCGACTGTTGGGCAACGCGAGTCGCTTGCCCGGAGCACCGGCCGCGAGCAGGATCGCCGCAGCCGAGGCTGCCTGACCCAGGCAGACGGTCTGTACGTCGGGCTTGATGAACTGCATCGTGTCGTAGATCGCGGTCATCGCCGTGAACGAGCCACCGGGGCTGTTGATGTAGATCTGGATGTCGCGGTCAGGGTCCATCGACTCGAGGCAGAGCAGCTGGGCCATCACGGCATTCGCGATGTCATCGCTGATCGGCGTACCGAGGAAGATGATGCGGTCCTCGAAGAGCTTGCCGTAGGGGTCGATCCGGCGGAAGCCGTAGGACGTGCGCTCTTCCCACTGCGGGATGTAGTAGTTCATCTGGGCTTCCTCTACTTGTTCCGGGCCGGACGGCCCTCGTCGGCAGCCTCGCGGGCACTGGTGATGACGCTGTCGATGAAGCCGTACTCCTTGGCCTGCTCGGCGGTGAACCAGCGGTCGCGGTCGGCGTCCTCCTCAACCTGCTCGAGCTTCTGCCCGGTGTGCTGGGCGATCAGCTCGAACAGCACCTTCTTGATGTGCAGTGACTGCTGCGCCTGGATCTTGATGTCCGACGCGGAGCCACCCATGCCGCCCGAGGGCTGGTGCATCATGATCCGCGCGTGCGGGAGGGCGTAGCGCTTGCCCTTGGAGCCGGCACACAGCAGGAACTGCCCCATTGAGGCGGCCAGGCCCATCCCGACCGTGGCGACGTCGTTGGGGATGTAGTTCATCGTGTCGTAGATCGCCATGCCCGCATCGACAGAGCCGCCGGGGCTGTTGATGTACAAGAAGATGTCGGCTTCGGGATCCTCGGCACTGAGCAGGAGCAGCTGGGCACAGATCGCGTTGGCGTTCTGGTCCTTCACCTCGGAACCGAGGAAGACCGTGCGCTCCTTGAGCAGCCGCTGATAGATGTGGTCATCAAGGCCGTACGACGCACCGCCACCATTCAGCTGCGGGGAGTGCCCGGGATCATCGACAGGACCGGAGTTGTTCGAGTTCAGGTTCACGTCCCCGACCCTAGACACAAGCACCGCCAAAACCACGGGTAAACAGGCGTTGTTCGCCCACAGCAGATTCAGCGCCGGCGCCCGAACCGATCAGGACTCGAGCGTCGCCTTGATCCGCGAGAGCGTGGTCCGCATGCCGGCCTCGAGCTCGTCGGCGTGCGCGTCGCTGCCGCCCAGGACCACCGGCGCAAAGGCCTTGCTGATCAGGGTGAGCCTGGTCGGCACTGGCCGACGCTGGGCGAGGCGAGTGCCCTCGCCTTCGGGCGCGACCTCGAAGATCCACCGGGCGCCGCTGGTCTTCGTGTCCCAGGCGAGGGTCTTGCCGGGCTCGAGGACGGCGACGACGTTGCGCGTCGGCCAGACCATGCCCTTGCGCCTGTTGATGCCGACGTACCACTGGCCGACGCGGAGACCGCCCGGCTTGAGCGGCAGCATCTTGACCAGTTCGGGACTCCACTCTGGCATCCGGTCCAGGTTGGTCAGCAGCTTCCAGACCCGGTCCGGAGACGCGTTGATCGTGGTCTCGGCATGCAGCTCTCGATCGGCGCTCACGCAAGCCAGCCCTTCATCGCGTTGTAGACCTTCGGATGGTTGAGCAGGTCGAAGTGATCGGCCTTGGGGACGTGCAGGATATCGGCGCCGGGGAACATCTCGCGGCCACGACGCGGGCGACCCGTCGCCGAATGGAACTGCACCAGCAGGTCACCGAAGACCTCGGCGACAGGGTGCCGGATCGACTTCGTCAGCGTTGCTCCGACGAGGTGGTAGCGCGCATGCGGCAGGTTCTGTACGTCGTGGGCCAGGCCGTTCCTCAGGTCCAGGATCCCGCTCGAGCGGTACTCCAGGATCCGGCCGAACGGTGCGGACTCGGGCAGGATCCCGAGCGCCCGCGCACCGAAGTTCGCGGCCCGCTCGAGGGGCGCCCCGAGGTTCGGGGTGCCGAGCAGTACGACATTGGTGACCAGCTCGTTCCAGGGCCGCTCGGAGAAGGTGCTGACGGCGCAGGCGGCGCGGACGATCAGGCCGCCCATCGAGTGGCCGACCAGCGCCACACGGCGTACGTCGGTGGGCCAGGCCTCGACGAGCTTGTCGAGCAACGAGGCCAGCGCCACCCCGTTCTCGGCGATCGGCAGGCCGGTGTTCACCCGGAGGAAGACCGGCGACCAGCCCTGCTCGTAGGCCAGCCGCTCACCGTAGTTGCCACCGGACTGCTCACGGCGACGGTCCCAGAACGCCTCGCTCTCGCTGAGGCCGTGCACGAAGACGACGAGGTCCTCGCCGGCTTCCGGGAACGCCTTGGCCAGCTGCTCCGGCTCCAGCGGGATGTCGTGGCCGTTGTGCCGGACCGAGATCTGGATGGCCAGCTCGGGCGACTCGTCGACGAGCCGGTCTCCGATCAGGCCGTTGACGGCCGAGACGATGAACCGGCCCCGGGCAGTGGCCTCGAGCTGTCCGCCGAAGCCATGGGCGTCAGCGGTACGGAATCCCTTCGAGGTGCCGCGCAGGCTCACCCCGATCGAGCCGTAGACGATTCGGGAGAGGGTGTCGTGGACCCGGTGCGGGAGTGAACGGCCGCCGGTGACCAGGTCCCCGATCCGCCAGGTCCGTTCCGCGATCGCGAGGTGAGTGTCGCGGACCGTGCCGAGCACGAGCTGCTCAGCGGTCTCGGTGGCATAGGCGGCTGCGCCGAACACGCCACTCTTCGCAGTCATGAAAGAAGTGTCGGCGGCCGCTGCTGTGGAAGCAACGACCGCCGCACGTGATCTTGATTGCTGTTGGCTCAGGCCTCGGTCGGCTCGGCGGCTTCAACCGGCTCGCCCGCCGTCTCGTCCTCAGTCTCGTTCTGGGGGTCCCCGATGCTGCCGTCCGGGAGGAGGTTCTTGAGCTCCACGTGGTTGCCCGACTCGTCGGTCACCGTGGCGCCCTCGACGATCATCGCGAGTGCCTTGCCGCGGACGACCTCGGCGACCATCTCGGGGATGTGGTTGTGCTCGACCATGTGCTTGACGAACTCGTCGGGGTTCTGGCCGGACTGCTGGGCGCGACGGAACAGGTGCTGGGAGAGCTCGCTCTGGTCGACGCCGAGCTCCTCCTTCTTCGCCACCTCATCGAGCAGGAACTGCGCAGCCATCGCGTCGCGGACCCGCTTCTCGAGGTCTGCCTCGAACTCGTCGGAGGTCTGCTTCTCGTCCTCGAGGTACTTCTCCATGGTGATCCCGGCGTACAGCAGCTGCTGCTCGACCTCCTGCTTGCGCGCCGCGAGCTCCTCGGCGACGAGGCCCTCGGGGAGCGGGATCTCGCTCTTGTCGAGCAGCTGCTCGAGTACGGCGTCCCGCGCGGCACCGGCCTGCTCGAGGCGCTTGCCCCGCTCGAGGCGGGTCTTCACGTCCTCACGGAGCTCGGCAACCGTGTCGAACTCGGAGGCCTGCTGGGCGAAGTCGTCGTCGAGCTCGGGGAGCTCCTGCTCCTTGACCGAGCTGACCTTCACGAGCACGTCGACGTCCTCGCCGGCCAGGTCGCCGCCGAGCAGCGCCGACTTGAAGGACGCCTCCTCGCCGGCCTTGAGGCCGACGAGGGCCTCGTCGATGCCCTCGAGCATGTCGCCCGAGCCGACCTTGTAGCTGTAGCCGCTGACCTCGCCGCCTTCGACATCCTCGCCGTCGTTGGTGGCCTTGAGGTCGATGCTGACGACGTCGCCGTCCTGCGCACCGCGCTCGACGTCGTTGAGCGTCGCGAACCGCTCACGGAGGTTCTGGACCTGGTCGTCGATGTCTTCCTCGGTGACCGCGATGTCGTCAACGGACACTGCCAGGTCGTCGTACGACGGAACCTCGATCGTCGGCCGGATGTCGACCTCGGCCACGAACTCGAGCGTCTCGTTGTCCTCGAACTTGGTGACGTCGATCTCGGGCTGGGCCAGCGGGGTGAGGTCGTTGTCCTGCAGCGCCTGCACGTAGAGCTTCGGCAGCGCCTCGTTGATCGCCTCGTCGAGGATCGCGCCGCGGCCGACCTGGCGGTCGATGACCGATGGCGGAACCTTGCCCTTGCGGAAGCCGGGCACGTTGATCTGCTTCGCGATCTTCTGGTAGGCCGCGTCGAGGCTCGGCTTGAGCTCCTCGAAGGGCACCTCGACGGTGATCTTGGCCCGGGTCGGGCTCAGCGTCTCCACGGCGCTCTTCACAGGGGTGTCTCCTCTAAATCAGGGTTTGTTGTCGGTGGTGCTGTCAGTTCTTGAGTCGGGGCGACAGGACTCGAACCTGCGGTCTCCTGCTCCCAAAGCAGGCGCGCTAGCCACTACGCTACGCCCCGTTGCTTGACGCCCCGAGAGTCTAGAGGACGCGCGGCCACGCGCTGAAATCGCACCGATTCCGCTCATGGGCCGAGCCTGTGGCAACATGTTCCCGGCCCGTGATTGGGCCCACGCGGATGTAGCTCAATGGTAGAGCTCCAGTCTTCCAAACTGATTACGCGGGTTCGATTCCCGTCATCCGCTCTGAAGCCACCAGTCGCCGCACTACCTGCGGTGCACGAGGAGCAGGGCCCGGTCGTCATTCGTGGACTCGAGCCGGTCGATCACGCCGCGGGCGCCGCCGTCGAAGCCGACCTGGAACAGCCGGGCACCCTCGCCGGCGAGCTTGTCGATGCCGCTCGCGATGTCGCGCGTGGGGGTCTCCACCAGCCCGTCGGTGTAGAGCAGCAGCCCGTCCCCGGTGCCGAGTGTCCCGGTGATCAGCTCGAACGTGGTGTCCGGGATCAGTCCGAGGACGGGACCGTCGGAGTCGAGCACCGACCACTTGCCCGAGCCGGCGTGCAACCAGACGGCCGGCGGGTGACCGGCCTTGCGGAGCTCGAAGTCACCAGAGCTGAGGTCGAGGTGCAGATGGATCGCGGTGGCGAAACCCTCGACCCACTCCTGCCGGAGCAGATAGGTGTTCGCCGCAGGAAGAAAGTCCTCCGCAGGCAGCGCGGTCAGCAGGCCGCCGAAGGCACCCGACAACAGCAGCGCCCTGGTGCCGGCCTCGACTCCCTTGCCTGACACGTCGACCACGACCACATCGAACGACATACCGTCCGGGGACTTGCTGGCAACCACGAAGTCGCCGGCAAACGACGTACCCCCTGCGGAACGGGTCACCGCCTGGACGTACCACTGCTGCGGGAGCTTGGGGATCTCGCCCTGGCGCGAGATCCGGTCACGCAGGTCCACAAGCATCGACTCACCGCGCGGACCGGAGACACCAAGACGCGAGCGGCGGAACGAGGTCAGCAAGATGATCAGGCCGACAGCGAACGTGACCACGATGCGCACGATGGTGCGGGTGTTCACGATCGGCTGGGTGGCGACCATCACGCAGACTCCGAGGAGCGCGAAGACCACGAACCAGGGCAGCTTCCGCGGGCCCAGCCAGAGGCTGCCGAGAAGCATCGGAAGGATCAGCACCATCTGGGGCCAGCTCATCGGCCAGAGGACACCGGCAGCCGTCAGCACGACAGTCATCGTGACGAGGACCAGGGCCGCGGGTCCGTCCGAGTCGACAAGCCGGCGGCGGAACTGGCGACGCCAGTCGCGCAGGGTGCGAACCGCCCCGTTGCCGGAGGTACTTGAGCTGGACATTTGACCTCAGGGTTCCGGATTCGGTCGAGTGGGCCTGTTGACTTACCCTACGGCGCGCGAGCGTAGCTTCGGTTGGCATTGGGAACACCAGAACAGGTTGCGTCCGGCGAGTTCCTGGGTCCTGATCTTCGTGCCGCAGACGAGGCATGGCTGCCCGGTCCGGCGGTAGACGTAGACCTCTCCCCCATGGTCATCGACCCGTGGCGGACGGCCCATCGCTTCGGGCGTGTGCTCAGGCCTGACGGTGTCGATGCGACCGGTGAGCACGCCGTACGCCATCAGCTCGACGAGGTCGGCCCACATCGCATCCCACTTGCTGCGCCGCATCGTGTTGCCCGGTCGCAGCGGATGAACCTTGTGGCGATAGAGGATCTCCGCGCGGTAGACGTTGCCGACACCGGCCAGCACGGTCTGGTCCATCAGCAGCTCGCCGATGGTGCGGTGACTCTTCGAGATCCGCGCCCAGGCCTTGCCGGGGTCGGCGTCCGCGCGCAGTGGATCGGGGCCGAGCTTCGCGATGATGTCGTTCCGCTTCTCCCGGGTGATCAGGTCGCACTGCGTGGCGCCCCTCAGGTCGGCGTACGCCGTCGCGTTCTGGATGCGCAGCCGGACCATGCCCACCGGTGGCGGCGCGGCGCCTTCGCGTACGTCGAACTTGCCGATCAGCCCGAGGTGGACATGGATGTACCGCTCGCCGGTGAACTCGACGAAGAGGTGCTTGCCTGCTGACTCGGCGCCGACCAGCAGCGAGCCGTCGAGCTGCTCGGCGTCGGCCGCGAACCTGCCCTGCGGGCTGCCGACATGCGCAGGTCGCCCGCCGAAGGCAACGTCCAGCTCATCGGCAAGTCTGCGGAGGGTGTGTCCTTCAGGCACGGTGGCCTTCAGGCGTCCGGGCCGTGGCCCACCGCGGACGCCGGAAGGGCCGGGAGATCGCCCGTCTCCTCGTAGTCCGTGAGCATCGCGATCCGGCGTACATGCCGCTCCTCATGGGTGAAGTCGGTGTTGAGGAAGATCCCGATGAAGCGGGTCATCTCCTCGACGGTGTGCATCCTGCCGCCCACCGAGATGACGTTGGCGTCGTTGTGTTCGCGGGCCAGCGTTGCCGTCTCGTCGCTCCAGACCAGCGCTGCGCGCACACCTTCTACCTTGTTGGCCGCGATCTGCTCGCCGTTGCCGGACCCGCCGATCACGACGCCGAACGAGCCGGGGTCGTGCACCGTGCCCTCGGCCGCCCGCAGGCAGAAGACCGGGTAGTCGTCGACCGCGTCGAAGACGAATGGTCCGTGGTCGACGGGCTGGTGGCCGTTGTCGCGAAGCCAGCCGAGCAGATGCTCCTTGAGCTCGAGGCCGGCGTGGTCGGAACCGAGGTGTACGCGCATGGCGTCAGTGTTCCAGAACCGCACACACAGGTGGTGCGCCCCATCAGGCCTGGCTGACCTTAGGGTCTGGGCATGGCGATTTTCGGATGGGGCGTGCTCGCCCTCGTGTTCCTCGACGAGCTGCTGGCGATGGCCGCCCTCGGCGTCTGGGGATGGCAGGTCGGCGATTCCACGGGCCTGTCGCTGATGCTCGCGATCGTGCTGCCGGTGGTTGCGATGATCGGTTGGTACTTCTTCGCGTCGCCCAAGGCGAGGTTCGGCGAAGGTGGCGTCCGGCCGATCGGCAAGGTGGTCGTCTTCGCCCTTGCCACCGCCGCCCTCTGGGCATCGGGCCACCAGGACTGGGCCCTTGAGTTCCTGGCCTTCTCCGTGGTCGTCAACGGGCTCGCCCTGCTGCCCTCGATCAAGGTCCTCGCTGCCGACTGACGACGGGTGCACGTCCGCCGTCCGCCGTACGACGCGCAGACGTGCCTGCTCTCGTCGGTTGTGGGTTAGGTGCCGATTCGGAGGGTGGCTGTTTGTTTTTTGAGGTGGGCGATGACGCTGAGGGCGGTGAGTTTGCCGGTTTTGGGGTTGGGGGTGGGGGTGTTGTGGATGGTGAGGTGGAGTTGGGC
>JAOPXK010000100.1 GCA_025965195.1 Marmoricola sp. | reverse complement strand
GAGGTCTACATCATCGCGTTGCCGTTCTTCGGCATCATCACCGAGATCCTGCCGGTGTTCAGCCGCAAGCCGATCTTCGGGTACGTCGGCCTGGTGGCTGCAACGCTCGGCATCGCGATCCTCTCGGTCGCGGTCTGGGCGCACCACATGTTCGTCACCGGCGCGGTCGATCTGCCCTTCTTCTCGGGCATGACCTTCCTGATCGCGGTGCCAACAGGCGTCAAATTCTTCAACTGGATAGGCACTATGTGGGGCGGGTCCATCTCCCTGGACACGCCCATGCTCTGGTCGATCGGCTTCCTGACCACCTTCCTGTTCGGTGGCCTGACAGGCATCATCCTGGCCTCGCCGCCACTGGACTTCCACGTGTCCGACTCGTACTTCGTGGTCGCCCACTTCCACTACGTGGTCTTCGGCACCGTGGTGTTCGCGATGTTCGCCGGGTTCTACTACTGGTGGCCGAAGATGACCGGCCGGATGCTCGACGAACGCCTCGGCAAGATCCACTTCTGGTTGCTGTTCATCGGTTTCCACACCACCTTCCTCGTGCAGCACTGGCTGGGCATCGAGGGCATGCCGCGCCGGTACGCCGACTACTCGGCCTCCGACGGCTTCACCACGCTGAACCAGATCTCCACGATCGGTGCCTTCCTGCTGGCCTCGTCGACGTTGCCGTTCCTCTACAACGTCTACAAGACCCGGCACGCGCCGATGGTCAACACCGACGACCCGTGGGGCTGGGGCCGCTCCCTCGAGTGGGCCACCAGCTGCCCGCCGCCGCGCCACAACTTCGTGACGATTCCGCGGATCCGTTCGGAGTCGCCCGCGTTCGACCTCCACCACCCGGAGATTGCCGCGCTGGAGTACGCCGACAACGTCGGTCTCGAGGAGCCCGGTGTCGCGGATGCTCCCGACATGGACGGACGCAAGACGATGCTCGACGAAAAGCCTCGACCCGAGGGGGATGACGCCTGATGAAGGGCGAGACCTGGATCTTCGGCATCTGCACGGCTTTCTTCGTGCTGGTGTCGCCGGCCTACTGGTTCATCACCGGCGATCCGACCGGCACCTCGGCGCTGGTGATGACCACGTTGCTCACCGCACTGGTGACCTTCTACCTTGGCTTCCACGCCACCCACATGGAGCCTCGTCCGGAGGACCGCAAGGACGGCGAGATCGCCGACGGAGCTGGTGAGCTCGGCTTCTTCCCGCCGTACTCCTGGTGGCCGCTGTGGTGCGGACTGGCGCTGGCAGTCATCGTTTTCGGGGTAGTGATGGGCTGGTTCCTGGTGGTGATCGGGGTCGGGTTCGGGGCGGTGGCGCTCTGTGGCTGGATCTTCGAGTACTACCGCGGTGAACACGCTCACTGAGCTGACGATCTGACTGACGACGGACCTGCGGGAAGCCTGCGGGTCCGTCGTCATACCGTGACCAGCCGCGCCGCTCACGATTCTCCCAACTTTCCCGCTCGTTGTTAGGCTGAGCCGGTCACCGGCGAACCAATCAGGGGGATCCATGCCTTCCCGGCCCACCAAGTCACGCCTGTCCGCTCGGCGCGGCACCATGCTGCTCGGTTCAGCCTTCGCGCTCACGCTGGCGGTGACCGGCTGCGCAGCCTCCGATGTCGGGCTGGGCAAGCCTGCCTCGGGATCCGCCTCTGACGACCCAACCGATGCGAGCGTCCCGACAGCCTCGGCTGCCAAGGTGGCCGCGAACATCGCCCCCCGACAGACCGGTGTCCGGGTCGACCGCGTCTACCGGCTGAACGTCACCGACGGCACCTTCGACACCGTCGCGGTCACGTCCGCGCACGGCGCGCCGCTGGCGGGCAAGTTCTCCGCGGACCGGAGCTCCTGGAACTCCACCGCGCCCCTCCAGCCGGGCGCCACCTACAAGGTCCACGGCGTCGCCAAGGACTCCGACGGGATGGACTCGGCGTACGACGCCAGGTTCTCGACCGCCACGCTCAGCCTCAACCAGCAGACGTTCCCGAGTTTCTCGCCGCTCGCGGGCGAGACCGTCGGGATCGCCATGCCGGTGGTCATCCATTTCGACGTACCTGTCACGAACAAGGCCTCGATCGAGAAGCACCTGCAGGTCGTCTCGAGCCCGCCGCAGCCCGGTGCGTTCCACTGGATCAGCGACTCCGAGGTGCACTGGCGCCCGAAGAAATACTGGAAAGCCGGCACCGACGTGACGGTCAAGGCCAACATCGACAGCGTGGCTGCCGGCAACGGCATCTTCGGTCAGAAGAGCCGCCAGGAGACCTTCCACATCGGCCGGGCGATGGTCAGCACGGTCAACATCAAGACCGACCAGCTGCAGGTCCGCCGCAACGGCAAGCTGATCCGGACGATCCCGATCACCACGGGAATGCCCGGTTTCACCACCCGTTCGGGCACGAAGGTGATCGTGGAGAAGGACCGTCGCCACGACATGAACTCCGAGACCATCGGGATCGACCCCAACGGGCCGCTGGGCTACAACCTCAAGGGTGTCGAGTACGCCATGCGGCTGACCTACTCCGGTGAGTTCCTGCATGCCGCGCCGTGGTCGGTCGCCAGCCAGGGGCACTCCAACGTCAGCCACGGCTGCACCGGGATGAGCACGTCGAACGCTGCCTGGCTGTTCGGCAACAGCCTGATCGGCGACCCGGTCGAGTACACCGGCAGCGACAAGTACATGACGCTCACCAACGGCTACGGCGACTGGAACGAGTCCTTCGCGACGTACGCCCAGGGCTCCGCCCTCCACAGCTGACCTCACCGACTGCCTGGAGTTTTCACAGGCCATGAACCCAAACCTCCTCATTGCACACGTCACGACATGTGCGATGAGGAGGTTTGCTGTGTGATGTGCGGATTGGGTACGTCAGGCCGCTCGGCGCAGCAGGTTGCGGAACCGCTCGGCGGTCTCGGCGGGATGCCGGAGGTCCTCCCAGACGAGCCGGCCGAATGCACCACCGGTGATGGCGCGAACGAGATCCTCCCGCCGCTTCTCCCTGAACACTGCGTCGCCGGCTTCCTCTCCGACCCTGAGGTACCTGCCGTACTTGACCCGGCCGTCGAACTCGCCGAATACCCGATGCTCAGGCCAGGCGAAGTCGGTTGTCGCGATGAGGACGCCGTTCGCGTCGTACACCTCGAACTGCAGCTCGGGTGCAGGCAGACCCTGGCGCCAGAACATGAATCGAGACCGAGTCTCGCCAGGTGACTCGGCGCGGCCGTCCATATGGTGAAGGACGACGTGGATCTTCTGGGATCCCCGCCAATGATTGAGTGTGTCGAACCTGGCGCGAAGCTCGTCCGCCGAGCACGCCTGGACGTGAAGCGCGTGGTCCGCGGAGACGAGGCCCGACTCCACGCTGACGATGCTCGCGAACTCGAGCACGGCTCGTGCGACGTTCATGACTGGGAGCAGCCCAACTCTGACCAGCTCGGAGTCCGATGTCAGCCCGACATGGTGCTGTACGTCGCGCTCGACACGGCCGGCGCCGTTGTCGAGTCGCGTGACGTGCACGCGTCGGAGGTCGGCACCCCAGACAGCGATTCCGAGCGCGAGCAGCGCCGTCGTGTGGCTGAGGGCAACCGGACCCGGTGTGGTGCGAAGGACTGCCTTCGCGAGCGTCAGATGTCGCTGCTCGGGTGTCTGCGATGCCCAATCGTCAGCGAAGCAATAGGCGCCGTGTCGCACTCGGTGCCACAGTCGTGCACGCATCGCTGCTATCACTGCCTTGTCGTCGTACCCGAGCTCGCGTGCCTCGCGCCGCAAGAAGACACCCTCGATCGCCGTGATCATCCTGAGCGGATCGTCCATTCGGATACCGTGGTCGAGCTGCGTCGTCGGCGCCAACGACAAGTTGCCAGTGGTGGACCAGCTGGCGTCGAAATGCCCCTGTGGATGGCAGCCGGGCGCCCAGCGAGAGCGGTTGGCGGATCGCCGATTCGGCTGTCCTCACATAGCAAACCTCCTCATCACACATGTCGTGACGTGTGCGATGAGGAGGTTCGGGTTCATAGCCTGTGAAAACTCCAGCAAACTCAACTTCGTCAGTGCTGGCGGAGCTCCTCGCCGGCGATGTCGTGACGGCCGTCGAACTGGTGGCCGTCGGCGGCATGGCCTTCGAGCGGTACGTCGTGCTCGTGCTCGATCTCGGCGTGGTGATGGCCCTCTTCGAGCTCCTCCACCGTGGGCTTCTGCAGGTAGTCCTTGAACCACAGGTGCGACAGCTTGGCGCGCAGGGTGTCCATCCGGGCGGCCGGTGCAGCGACACCGTTGGCGTCAACGGTCGAGCTCGCGACGTAGATGTGGTCGCGTTCACGAGCGGTGAGGGTGTAGGCCTCGGCCTCGCTGATCGGCAGGTGACGCTCGGTGTAGCCACCCTGGGCGTCGCGCATGATCACGCCGGTCTCGTACCCATGCAGCAGCCGGTCGTTGTCCGAACGCTGGAGCGAGATCGCCCAGCGCTTGGCCAGCAAGAAGACCAGCGGCGGGATGATGAAGATTCCGCCACGCATGAAGTAGGTGATCTTGTTCAGGTTCAGGTGGAACACGTGGGCCAGGATGTCGTTTCCGCCAGCGGCCCAGAGCAAGCCGTAGACGGTGATCATCGCGGCCAGGAACGCCGTCCGCGTCGGAGCATCACGCGGTCGCTGGAGCAGGTGATGCTCGCGTTTGTCACCGGTGATCCATTGCTCGATGAAGGGATACCCGAGCACCAGACTGAGCAGCGCGATCGGTGCGATCTGACCCGGGATGAAGATGTTCCAGCTGAGCGTGAAGCCCCACAGGTGCGTCTCCCAGCCAGGCATGATGCGCAGCAGCCCTTCGGCGATGCCCATGTACCAGTCGGGTTGTGAGCCCGCGGTGACTTCGGCCGGGTTGTACGGACCGAAGCGCCACACCGGGTTGATCGTCATCAGACCGCCCATCAGGGCGACGGTGCCGAAGACGATGAAGAAGAAGCCACCGGCCTTGGCGGCGTACACCGGCATCATCGGGTAGCCGACGACGTTCTGCTCGGTGCGGCCTGGCCCGGGCCACTGCGTGTGCTTGTGGTAGACGAGCAGCAGCATGTGCGCGCCGATCAGGGCGAGCAGCAGACCAGGCACCAGCAGGATGTGCACGGTGTAGAGCCGAGACACGATCGAGTCGCCAGGGAACTCTCCACCGAACATGAAGAACGACATGTAGGACCCGAGCACCGGGGTTGCCTTCACCAGCCCGTCCGCGATGCGCAGGCCGGTGCCGGAGAGCAGGTCGTCGGGCAGCGAGTAGCCGGCGAAGCCTTCGACGATGCCGAGGAGCAGCAGCACGCCACCGATCAGCCAGTTGAGCTCACGAGGCTTGCGGAAGGCACCCGTCAGGAAGACGCGCATCATGTGCACGAGCATCGCGGCGATGAAGAGCATCGCCGCCCAGTGGTGCATCTGGCGCAGCAGCAGGCCACCGCGTACGTCGAAGGAGATGTTCAACGTGGAGGCGTAGGCCTCGGACATCGGCAGGCCGCGGAGCTGGCTGTAGGAGCCGTTGTAGACCACATCGGTCATGCTCGGCTTGAACCAGAACGTCAGGAACACTCCGGTGATGAGGAGTGTGACGAAGCTCCAGAGTGCGATCTCCCCGAGCATGAACGACCAGTGGTCGGGGAAGACCTTGCGGATCTGCTTCTTGGCCATCGTGGCGATGCCGAGGCGATCGTCGGCCCAGGTGGCGGCACCTGCAGCCTTGGACGACTTCTCGGCCGTCGCTGGCTTGGTCCCGTTGGTTTTCGCGTTACTCATCAGACTCACCCACGTTCCCAGAAACTCGGGCCGACTGGTTCCTGGAAGCCCTCGGAGGCGATCAGGTAACCCTCGGAGTCAACAGTGATGGGCAGCTGGGGCAGCGGACGCGCTGCCGGTCCGAAGACCACCTTGCCGTTGTTGGCCAGATCGAAGGTCGACTGGTGGCACGGGCAGAGCAGGTGGTGCGTCTGCTGCTCCCACAGGGAGATCGGGCAACCGACGTGGGTGCAGATCTTGGAGTAGCAGAGGATGCCCTCGACGCCCCAGTTCTTGCGATCCGGCAACGGCGTGATGTCGTCGGGCTGCATCCGCACGATGATCACGGCTGCCTTGGCCTTCGCCTGCTGCAGCCTGACGCCTTCGTAGAGCGGCTCACCTTCGGCATCGTTCTCGAAGAACAACGCGGGCTCGCCGTTGACCAGCTGGCCGACAACCATGTCTTCGGGCTTGATCGGGGCGCCGTCGACGTCCTGGACGACGCGGATCCCCTTCTTCCACACAGTCGTGGAGAGATCGTTGCCCGGAAGCGGACCGAGGTCACGCAGGAGGACGATGGCCGGGAGGCCGAGCATCGCGGTCGCGCCGAGGAGTGAGTTGCGGATCAAGGGGCGTCGGGCGATGCCGGACTCCGCGACACCCTTCATCAGCGAGCTGACCGCTTCGACACGGTCCTCCTCGCTGGAGGCTGCGGTGTGGCGGTACTCGACGATCTCCTGGTCACCCATCAGCTTGCGGGCCCACTGGATCGCGCCGATGCCGATGCAGAGGAGCGCCAGGCCGAAGCAGACGCCGAGGGCGACGTTGGAGGCGCCCATCCCCAGCCAGGTGGTCGGGTGGTTGCCGACCTTGAGCGCGAAGTAGCACACGCAGAACAGGACCGCGAAGACCATCGAGAGCCCGAACAGGCTTGCGACCTGGCGCTCGGCGCGCTTCTCGGCCTTCTCGTCGACATCCGTCGGACGCGGCTCGTGCGGCTCCAGACCAGGGTCTGGAATCGGCTCGGGCGCGGGCCGGGCGAGATGGCTGTCAGGAGTGTCGCCCACGCCTACGCCTCCTTCTTCTTCTTCGAGCGAGAGGTGTGGGCTGCGATCCAGACTGCGAAGCCGACGAGTACGCCGACGCCCAGCCAGGCGAACATGCCCTCACTGACGGGGCCGATCGAGCCGAGGGCGAAGCCGCCGTAGTTCGGCTCCGTCTCGCTCGACTTGAGGTAGGAGATGATCTCCTTCTTGTCCTGCGGGGTGAGCACCCCGTTGGAGAAGACGGGCATTTGCTGCGGGCCGGTGAGCATGGCCTCGTAGATGTGCTTGGCGGAGACACCGACCAGTGACGGCGCGAACTTGCCGCCCGGCAGCGCGCCACCGGCAGCGGCGAAGTTGTGGCAGGCGGTGCAGTTGGTCCGGAAGAACTCGCCACCCTCGACGAGCTCCTGGTTGCTGACCTTGCCGCTGTACTGGTCCGCGCTGGGGATCGACGGTCCGGTGCCGAGCGACGCGACGTACGCCGCCAGCGCCTCGATCTCGTCGGCGTTGTACGCGGGAGGCTTCTGCAGGGCTTGTACGCCGGGCTGCGCCATCGGCATCCGGCCGGTGCCGACCTGGAAGTCGACAGCCGCCGCGCCGACGCCGGCGAGCGCCGGGCCGTAGTTCTTGCCGCGCACGGTCAGGATGCCTTCGGCGTTCTTGCCGTGGCACGAAGCGCATCCGACCAGGAAGAGCGCGCGGCCCTTGGCAATGGTCGTCGCGTCGTCGGTCTTCGTGTTGGCGTTCGCGGGCGCCAGGGCGGCGTACGCGCCACCGGTGATCAAGAGACCCAGCAGCAGCACCACTGGAGCGGCGAACCGGCTCCGGCGCTTCGCGGAAAGTCCGCCTGAGATTCTTCGAGTGAGGAGTCGCAAGAGATTTCCTATCGGTCCTGGTGCTACTGAATCAGGTAGATGGTCGCGAACAGGCCGATCCAGACCACGTCGACGAAGTGCCAGTAGTACGACACCACGATCGCTGTGACGGCTTGTTCGTGTGTGAACTTCCGGGCCATGAAGGTGCGCCCGAGGACGAAGATGAAGGCGATCAGGCCGCCGGTCACGTGCAGTCCGTGGAAGCCGGTGGTCAGGTAGAAGACCGTGCCGTAGGACGACGAGGGAATTGTGATGCCCTCGTGGATCAGGTTGGTGTACTCGAAGGCCTGACCGCCGATGAACATCGCGCCCATGATGTAGGTGAGCACGAACCACTCACGCAGGCCCCAGCCCTTGACGTCGAGCAGGCGGCCCTTGCGGCCCACCTGACCGCGCTCAGCGGCGAAGACGCCGAGCTGGCAGGTCAGTGAGGAGAGCACCAGGACCGTCGTGTTGCACGAGGCGAACGGGACGTTCAGATGTGCTGTCGACTGTGCCCACAGCTGCTGACTCACCGCCCGGATCGTGAAGTAGCACGCGAACAGCGCGGCGAAGAACATCAGCTCGCTAGCGAGCCAGACGATCGTGCCTACGCTGACCATGCTGGGACGGTCATGGTGTCCATGGAGCCGGGATGCCGGGATCGAGGTTGTCGCCACGCGGCCATTATGTCGGTACCGCTCCGCCCCGGCACCCCGACCCCCACACTTTTAGGATCGTGTTCGGGAACTCCCGCGTGTTCAGGCGTTTCGAAGGCCTTCTACCCTGTTGATCGTGCTCCTGCCCGACGTACTCCTGACTCCGTTCGTCGTCCCGACGGAGATCCCGGACCTGCCGCGATTCACGCTCGCCACGGCCTTCACGGCCTGGGGGCTCGACCCGGTGCTGTTCATCGGCGTGGTGTGGGTGGCCGGGCTCTACCTCTACGGCGCCTGGACACTGCACGCGCGAGGCGACCAGTGGCCGATCGGGCGAACCCTGGCGTTCGTGGTCGGCGGGCTCGGGTCGTTCTGGTTCGCGACCTCGTCGGGGATCGGGACCTATGACGACACGCTGCTCAGCGTGCACATGGTGCAGCACATGATCCTGGGGATGGCGGTGCCGCTCTTCCTCGCGCTCGGCGCCCCGATCACGCTGATGCTGCGGACGCTGCCGAAGCTGCCGCGCGGCTGGCTGCTGAAGCTGTTGCACTCGCGGCTGGCGAAGGTGCTCACCTTCGCGCCGCTGACGTTCGCGCTCTACGTACTGACACCGTGGGCGCTGTACTTCTCCGGCTGGTACGACGCCTCCCTGCACTCGGACTTCATCCACGAGATGATGCACCTGCACCTGGTGCTGGTCGGGTCGCTGTTCTTCTGGCCGCTGATGGGCATCGATCCGATCCCGGGCCGGATGGAGTACCCCTTCCGGCTGCTGATGATCTTCTTGTCGCTGCCGTTCCACGCGTTCCTCGGCGTCACGATCATGTCCCAGGACAACCTGATCGGGCATGGCTGGTACCCGTCGTTGCACGCCACGATGCCCTGGTTGCCGGCGGCCATCGACGACCAGCATCTGGCCGGCGGGATCCTGTGGGCGTCGGGCGACTTCATCGGACTGCTGTTCTTCATCGTGTTGTTCGTGCAGTGGGTGCGTTCCTCGACCAAGGAGGCAGCTCGTGAGGACCGGCGGCTGGACCGCCTCGAGCGTCTCGAACGCAGTGCGAGCTCGGTAACCCCATCGAGCGAACCTCCCGCTGACCGGTAGCATCGGCGGCGTGACAACCGCCACCACACTCAAGGTGCTCGTCTACAGCGACGACGTCGACACCCGCCAGCAGGTCATCCTCGCGCTGGGCAAGCGTCCGCATGCGGACCTGCCCGAGCTGGAGTACGTCGAGGTCGCCACCGAGCCCGTCGTCATCCAGCAGATGGACTCCGGCCAGATCGACCTCGCGATCCTCGACGGCGAGGCTGTCCCGGTCGGCGGGATGGGTATCGCTCGCCAGCTGAAGGACGAGATCTACCAGTGCCCGCCCGTCCTCGTGCTCACCGGACGGGTCCAGGACAACTGGCTGGCGACGTGGTCGCGCGCCGAGGCTGCGGTGTCACAACCGATCGACCCGATCGAGCTCGCCGACGCCGTCATCCGGCTGTTGCGCTCGCGGGTCCCTGCCACGTCCTGATGAGCCCGCGATGAGCCGGGCCTGACATGGCTGAGCACAGCTGGCCTGAGGTGCTCTCGGGGCTGATCGCTCGCGACAACCTCACCGCCAGCCAGACCACCTGGGCGATGGGCGAGATCCTCGCCGGTGCCGCGACGCCGGCCCAGATCGCCGGCTTCGCAGTGCTGCTGCGCGCCAAGGGCGAGACGATCGATGAGGTCGACGGCCTGATCGAGGCGATGTATGCGCAGGCCACACCGCTGCCGATCACCGGACGCGTGCTCGATGTTGTCGGCACCGGCGGCGACCGGTCCTTCTCGGTCAACATCTCCACGATGGCTGCGATCGTTGCGGCCGGCGCCGGCGTGACCGTCGTGAAGCACGGCAACCGGTCCGCGTCGTCGAAGGCGGGCAGCGCCGACGTACTCGAGAAGCTCGGAATCCGGCTCGACCTGCCTGCCGCGTCCGTCGCACGGGTGGCTCAGGACGCCGGGATCACCTTCTGCTTCGCGGCGGCCTTCCACTCGGCCCTGCGGCACGCTGCCGTCGCCCGGAGCGAGCTCGGCGTCGGCACGACCTTCAACTTCCTCGGGCCGATGGCCAACCCGGCCAAGCCCGAAGCCCAGGCGATCGGTTGTGCCGACCTGCTGATGGCGCCGGTGATGGCGGGGGTCTTCGCGCGGCGCGGCGTGGACGCCTGGGTGTTTCGCGGGGATGACGGCCTGGACGAGCTGACCACGACGACGACCTCGCAGGTGTGGGCGGTCTCGGGTGGAGTGGTCACCACGTCGACGATCGACGCCGCCGCGCTCGGCATTCCGCGCGGGACGACCGAGGGCTTGCGTGGCGGCGACGCCGACCACAACGCCGACGTCGTACGACGGCTGCTGGCTGGCGAAACCGGGCCGATCCGGGATGCCGTGGTCCTGAACGCCGGAGCCGCACTCGCCGTACACGCGGCCGAGGCGGGCTCGCTGGAGGATCGTCTGGTCACGGGCATCGCCCGAGCCACCGACGCGCTCGACACCGGGTCAGCGAAGGCGACGATGGACCGCTGGGTCGAGGCCTCGTCCCGCGGCTGATCCGCGCCTCGGTTCGAGGGCACTGGTTGACGGGCAGTCGAGATCAGAGGTCGAGCACCCAGTTGTTCGCGGCGTCGTCGTGGTTGAAGCCCAGCCGGCCGTAGTAGGCCCCGACCATGCCAGGTGGAGTCACCACCCGGGTGTAGCCGCGCTCGCGGAGCACGTTGCTGCGCCGCCACACGAACTCACCGGGGGAGAAGTCCCGGAACCGCGGGGTCACGTAGTCGAGCTGGACCTGGGCAACCCCGTCGCCGGCATCGTGGATGAGTACGACGCCCACGGTCTCGTCGGCCCGCTGCACGAGGAACGCCGAGCTGGCTTCGGCTACTCCGTCCCAGACCAGGTCCGGCTGGTACTTGAGGATGTCCTCGCCGTGCACGCGCATCACGTGACGGAGGTACTCGTCGTTCGGCCCCACCTCGAGCACCTCGAAGGTGTGGTCGTCATGCCTCGAGCCGACCATCTTGCGGATGTGCCACAGGTTGATCAGCGTGAGCGCGATGTTCATCGCGACCATTGGCCAGATCTCGAGCTTGGCGTTGAATCCGGCCAGCACGATGCACGCCGCGAGGTTGAGCACCCGGAAGCGCAGCACCCGCGCCTGCATGACCGAGAAGATCAGCAGCGCGGAGCCGCACCATCCGACGACATCGAGCCAAGGCATGGCGCGAGCCTACGGCTCGGACTCGGTCAGGAGCGCGCTGGCGAGTCGACCGCGGCCAACTGCCGTCGGGCATTTCGATCCACCCGACGTCGTGCTGCCTTCAGTGCCCACCGGCCGGGCCAGCGGAGGTACTTGTACGTCCGCGCCGCAGCGGGAGTCATGTGGCCCATCCGGATGCGGTCCGCTTCATCGAGCGAATCGCGCTCGTCTCGAACCGTGATGGAGTCGGCATGGCGACGAAATGCCGCCAGCACAACGGGAATCGCGACAAGTTCGCCTCGTTTGCGAAGCCGGAGAAACAAGTCGAGATCCATGGCGAACCGACAGTTTTCGTCAACACCTCCGACCGCGACCACGTCGTCATATCTCATCAGCGAGCCTGGCTGGGGGATCAGGTTCGGCCCCCAGCCAAGGACCCGGTTGGCCAGCCGGCCGGCCCGGCTGACGAAGACGATGTTCCCTGCCTCGTCGATGTAGTCACACCAGCCGAAGACCATTGGTGCGTGCGGATGATCAGCGAGTGCACGGATCGCGGTCTCAAGGGAATGTGGGCGCAACAAGTCATCGTCGCCCAGCCAGGCGAAGTACGCAGTCCCAGGGGCTGCGGCCCCAATCCCGGCGTTGATCGCCCCCGATTGCCCTCCCTCTTCCGGGTCCGGCACAAACGCGCCGCCGAACTCGGCTGTGATCGCCTCGATCTCCGGTCCGGGCGGGGCAACGACGACGAGGTCCAGGTTCTCGATGCCTTGCATTCGGATCGAGTCCAGGCAAAGGCGTAGCAACTCAGGCCGGATTCCCAATGTCGGTACGACCACGAGTGTTCGGGTGTTCATGCGAGTCCCTCAGCAAATTGCGCCGGAACAGACGCGCGCACTCGGCTCGCCCGTAGCAGCGTCAAAGGTGGAAGGAGAACCCCGGCGACAGCCAGCACGATCACCAAACCCAGCCCCCCTGGGAAGGCCTCGGCGACAGACCGTCCGGCACCAACGGCCGCCGCCAGCTGGTAGACGTGACCAAGGCTGAGGGCGGTCGCCAGCCCGATGGCCCCTCCCACCAGGCCAATCGTGTGGTTGCCGGCGTCAGTTGTCGACTTCGCTGCAACCCGAGCCGGGATCATCATCAGACCAACCGTGAGGGGGAGGGCATAACGGCCCTGCCACTCGAGAGGCGCAAAGGAGTAAGTCAGCACCGTGATGGTGCCCGGCACGACGACCACGAGTGCAACGAGCGCGGCCAGGGCCGCCCGAACTCGCGGTCCAACGCTGCGAAGTGTCATCCAGAGACAGGTCGCTGCTGATCCGAGCCAGAGCACGTAGGTCGCGACCGGTGCGGAATTGCTGCGCAACGGGAATGCCCCTATCGCCTGGAAGACCCAGACCAGCTCAGAACTGGCGACCATGCCGGGGCGTAGCGGTGAGAGGCCGGACAGTGCTGGACCCGGCGCGTTGGCTCCGGAGAAGTGCGTCCACAGCAACGCGCCCACGGTTGCCACGCCGATGACGACGGCGGCACTCAGGTGAGCCAGCTGCTGATCGCGCGCGCGCTGCAGCCAGAACCTGACAGGTTTGAGCAGGAGTACGACGAAGAAGATGAGCGCGAGCCACATCGGCCCGGTGGTGTGCGTGTTGACCATCGCAACCGCGCCGACGGACAACGCGGTCAGGTTTGCGTTCGGATGGATGCGGTTCAGCGGCCGAGTGAGGCCGAGAGCTGCGGCCCAGACGAGCACTCCTGCGGCGTATCCGACGCCGTTCGGTGCGGCGATCGACGTGCTGTAGAGCAGGACTGGTGTGAGCGCGATCGAGAGTGCGAGCAGTGACCATCGGCGGTCGCTCCAGGACGCGACCAGTGAAGCTGCCCAGGCGATCAAGAGAGCACAGATGATTGCCGTGGTAGCGCGCATTGCATAGTCGGCACCGTCGCCGTGAAACGGTCGCGCTGCGGTCCCGACGATCGCGTAGTACACAGGGTTGTAGTTGGCCGCAGCGCTGGCGACAGTCACCAACCCGTGGCCCATTTTTTCCACAGCGAAGCAGTTGTCATGTCCGGTGTAGAGGAGTTCCGCGCAGACGGAGGAGGCCGCCTTGACGATGTCGCCGGGTACCACGACCAGTGCGCCGCGGCCGTGCTTGGCCTCCGGCCCGGGCGCCAATTCACCGTGGGCCACCTGCGCTGCTCGATACGCATGATCGAACTCATCGGACCCTCCGAAGGTCGGAAGCACAAGGATCCAGGCAGCCTGGACGAGGAGTGTCCCGAGAAGGAAGGCTGCAAAGGCCTGACGAGGCGAGAGAGATTGCCTCACTCGTTCGTCCGATCCTGTGCTTCGGCATCCCGCAATGCGAGTTCTCGCGCCAGCGTCGCGATCCTCGACTCCATGTGGTGCAGGCGTTGATAGGTCGCGACCGTCGTGAAGAGGAAGACCATGACGAGGACATACAGGACGAGGTCCGTGCCGCGCCCTACGCCAACTGCATTGGCAACGTGGGTGAGCGCCTCCGGCCAGATCACAGCGAAGGCGCCGGCAGCGAGTACCGCCAGGCCAGCGATCCGTCGACGGGCCTGACGTTGGCCAGGGAACTGCTCGCGGAGGATGAGGATTGCTGCCCCGAGGGCGCCTCCCACGAGGAGGAGCTTGATGATCATCGCGCGAAGCGCAGCCTCTCGGCCGCAAGGTCAAAGACGATGTTGACCGAGTTCATCATGGACTGGCCCTTGGCGAGGGAGTACTCCGTATAGATGATGTCGACGGGTTCTTCGACATAGCTCAGACCGTTGTGAGTGATCGCGTTCAGCAGCTCACTCGCATGCGCCATTCGAGGCATCTTCAGGCGGATCCGCTGAAGGGCCGGACGAGTCAACACCCGAAGACCGTTGTGCGTGTCGGACACATCAATGTGGGCTGTACGCCGGGTGAACCACACGCCGCCCCTAACCATGAGCCTGCGAAGCATGGGCATGTTCTTGGTCGTGCCGAGGAACCGCGATGCGAGAACCACGTCGGCGCCCGTGTTGCGCGCCTTGTCCACCATCCGTGCGGCGTCTTCGATGCGGTGCTGGCCATCAGCATCAAACGTCACGCAGTACGTCGCGCTCGTATAGCGGAGGACGTAGTCGAATCCAGTCTGCAGGGCCGCGCCCTGGCCGAGGTTGATGGGGTGATGGAGCACGATGGCACCAGCCGATCGGGCCACGTCAGCGGAGCCATCCGTCGACCCGTCGTCCACGCAGACGACATGTGGAAACACTTCAAGAAGACCGGCGACGACGGCGCCAACGACGGTCGCCTCGTTGAAGACGGGCACGATCACGCAAACGTCGGACGACATGAGTGCCCCTTCTGGCTCGGCGCTACGAAGGACTCTAAAAGACTTGGCGCTCGGAGAATGTCGGGACCGAGGAAAATGGCCGTTCGGGCGTTCGATCAGGCCAAATGACTACCTTTCCCATGACCTGTTCGGACTACTCGGTCTCACTGGGACGGCTCGGTGGAGAACTCGATGGACAACTCGATGGACACAGGCTTCTCTCGAGTCTCGCCAGGGCGGAAGCGGGTCCAAGGACAAGCCGCCTCGCTAGCATGACGTCGGCTCACACTCGAGTCGAACGTCCTATGGCCAGGTGGCGATATCGGTGTTGCAGTCTCGGCCCGGAAACTCGGAGAACGCGCGGCGGACCCGCGTTGTCCTCCCGATGATCACGCTCGTTCCGGGTGGCATGGGCGGCAGTGAGACGTACGCGCGTGCATTGGCGACCGAACTTGCTCGACGAGACGAACTAGACGTCGTGGCAGTCGTCTCCAAACTCGGACAAGGCGTGTCCGCGGGGGTCAGAGAGGTGGTCGCTCGCCGCGTGGCAGGAGGCCCATCGACTGCTGCTCGGCTCGCCACCCTTGCCCAGGGAATGACTCCGGGTGCCGAGGTACGTCACCTGATCAGGACCGCAGACGTCATTCACTATCCGCTCTCGGTACCGGTGCCATCGGGTCCACGCTCGACTCCGATGATCCAGACGCTGTTGGATGTCCAACATCACGACCTGCCGGAGCTGTTCTCCCGACCAGAGCTGCTATATCGACGCCTTGTCTACGACCGTCCTGCTCAGCGCGCCGAGGTCGTCATCACGATAAGTGAGTTTTCGAAGGCTCAGATCGTCAAGCATCTCGGTCTGCCACCTGAGCGGGTCACGGTTGCACACCTCGGGGTCGATGCGGGTTCTTTTTGCCGGTACGACGGGCAGAGGGAGCCATTCGTGCTCTATCCGGCACGCATCTGGCCGCACAAGAACCACGCCCGATTGATAGCTGCGATGACCCACCTTCGACGTACCAGACCGGAGCTCAGACTTGTTCTGACAGGAGGGGGCGGCGGTGACCTGGGCGACGTGCCTCCGTGGGTCGAGCACCGCGGACTGGTTACTGAGACCGAGCTCCGAGAGCTTTATCGACGAGCATCGTGTCTCGCTTTCCCAAGCCTTTATGAGGGATTCGGCCTACCACCTCTCGAAGCGATGGCCTCTGGATGTCCGGTGGCCGTGTCCACCAGCGGGTCACTTCCCGAAGTCTGTGGTGAAGCGGCCATCGCCTTCGACCCGGAGAATGTCCACGCGATGGCGGACGCGATCGACCGAGCGATCGCGGGTCGGGACCGGTTGGCACCGCTCGGCCTCGATCGTGCCCGGATGTTCAGCTGGAGTCGTTCGGCGGAGGTTCACGCCAATGTCTACCGCGAGCTGGCGCGTGCCTGAGCGCACCGGCGTGCCGTCCACGAGCAGGCACGCACTCACGGGCATAGGAATCAGCTCAGCGGTGGCGGCCGTGCTGACTTGGTCTCTGCACGTCGTTGCGGGCCGTGAGCTCGGAGTCAGTGGCTATGCAAGGTTCATGGTCGTCTGGGGCATCTTCTTCACTCTGACCGGCATACTCCAGGGCCTTCAACAGGAGGTCACGCGTTCGGTGTCGTCGGCTCTCGCCGGCGGCACGCAGGGCCGCCGCCCCATCGTTGGCACACTCCTGATCGGTGCAAGTGGCTTCGTTGTGCTGGTGGCGTCGAGCCCGCTTTGGGCTGCACCGTTGCTCGATCACAATTGGTTTGGTGCCAGCGTGGCGCTGGGGCTCGGATTTGCTGCCTACTCCATCGCAAACCTCCTGAGCGGCGGTCTCGCAGGGATGCACTCGTGGCGGCTCTACTCGCTGGCGATCCTTTTCGAAGGTGTGCTGCGTGCTGTCTTTGTCATCGGCGTTCTGGTGGTGGGTACGAACGAAATTGGTTGGGCACTTGCCCTCCTGGGCGCATCCGGTGTCTGGGTCTTCCTGGCAGCAGACATCGGAACCCGGCGGGCCGCACTGGCGCATGGTGACCAGCGAAGCCGGGTGTTCGTCTGGATGTCGGCGCAAGCCATGGTCGCAGCCGGTTGCAGCGCGCTCGTCGTCTCCGGTTTCCCGGTGCTCCTGGCCATCTTCGCCCGGAGCGGATCTCGGAATGCTGCCGGCGTCGTGCTGGCAGCTCTGATGGTGACAAGAACTCCAGTACTGCTCTTTCTCAACTCCTACCAGGGTGTGCTGATAGCGCAGCTGGTCACGAGTAGGTCCCCTAACCGATTGCTGCGGCGCTGGCTGGGACTCGGCCTGATCCTGGCGGTCCCGGCCGCACTGGTGTCGTATTTCATCGGCCCACCGATCCTTCGCCTCGTGTTCGGGCCGGCCTTCGACGCAAGCGGTCAGCTCTTCGCGGGGCTGGTTGTTTCAACAGGAACCCTCGCGTTGCTCACGCTGACGGGTTGGACCGTTCTGGCCCGTGGTCAGCACGCGATCTTCGCGGCAGGCTGGTTCGTGGCGGCAGCTGTCACTTCGGCGACCTTGTCGCTGTCGCTGGATCTTGCGGACCGGGCGCCGCTTGCTCTCGTCGTGGGGCCACTGGCAGGCGCGGCACTACATCTACGGGCACTGGCTGTCCGACACGAGATCACGGACGGATGATCGAGGGGTTCCAACCGTTCAGCCGATCGAGCGCTTTACCTGGTCATAGACCCAGGAGTAGGTCTGGGCGAGGCCGTCGGCGAGGCTGATCGATGGCTCCCAGCCGTAGGTCTCGAGGATCTGGGTGTTGTCGCTGTTGCGGCCG
>JAOPXK010000099.1 GCA_025965195.1 Marmoricola sp. | reverse complement strand
GCAGCACTCGGACGGTCCGGCACCACAACGGCGTGCGGGTGACGCCGAGGTCAGCGGTGCTGATGGCTCGGTCGAGCGCGTCCTTCAGGTCCTCGAAACGTGAGGTGGAGGCGCGGCGTACGGCGTGCGCCCAGGGACGCGCCAGATCCACCGAGAGCTGGTCGGAGACATCCCGGACCGCCGCCTCGACCCGGGCCTGCTGGACGTAGCTCGCCTTCGGCAGCGACGACCGGGCACTGGACACCAGGTCCTTGCCCAGGTCGAGATGAAGCCGTTTGAGCGGGTCGGGCCTGAACTTGGAGACCCACGCGGTCAGCGGCCAGCCGGTGGCCCGGCGCGCGCGGATGGTGGTGGCCTTGTGGACCGCTTCGACGACGATCGGGACCCCGGCCGAGTCGGAGACTGCGTCGACCAGCTCGGTCTTGTCGCGTTCGGAGAGCGAGGGTGGCTTGGCGTCGCCGTTGACCGCCGCGAGCTTCTCGGCAGCACCGGAGATGTCGGTCGCGAACCGGGACCGCGTGGTTGCCTTGTCGCGCACGCGCTGGGCGATCAGGTTGCGGAGCTCGGTCATCCCCTCGCCGGTCTTGGCTGAGGTGACCAGAACGGGCACCTCGGACAGCCCGTCGGCGTCGAGCAGCCCGCGCAGGTCCGCGACCATGCTGGCCCGGCGATCGTCGGGGACCTCGTCGATGTGGTTCAGCACCACGAGCATCACGTTGCCGTGGTCGGACAGCGGGCGCAGGAAGCCGTCGTGGAGGGCCGCGTCGGCGTACTTCTGCGGGTCGACGACCCAGACCATCAGGTCGGTCATGCTGATCAGCCGGTTCACCTCGAGGTGGTGGCTGACCTCGGTCGAGTCGTGGTCGGGGCAGTCGAGCAGGACCAGGCCCTGGAGCTCGCGCACCTCGCGGCCGTCGTCGAGCATCGAGTCGCGGACGATCTGGTGCCGCGCCGGGATGCCGAGCCACTCGAGCAGCTCGGAGGCTCCGTTGGGTCCCCAGATGCAGGCGCTGGCCCAGGACGTCGTGGGGCGGCGTACGCCGACAGCGGCCAGGTCCAGGCCGGTCAGCGCGTTGAACGTGGACGACTTGCCCGAGCCGGTGGCTCCGGCGAGTGCGACGACGGTGTGGTTGGCCGACAGCCCGAGACGGGCGCTGGCTCGCTCGGCTACCCCGGCGGCGGCGTCGACAACGGCGTCATCGAGCCTGCCGCGGGTCGCGGCGACGGCCTCGGACAGCCCGGAAACGCGGGAATCGAGGTCCGTACGACGGCCGGCGAGCTTCTTGGCTCCCTCGATCAACGACGGCACAACACTCCCTCACAGCACATGAACGACAAGAGAACCTTATCGGGGCACGGGCTGCGGTTTGACCGAAACGGCCCCGATGGTCCTCAGTGTCGGCCGGTGAACCGCAAGTCGTCGACCTTGCGGGCCGCCTGGCGCAGCTGGTCGGAGGTTTCCGCGGACAGCTCCATGCGGTCGAGCTGCTCGATGAACCGGGCCTTCTCCTCGTCCATCAGGATGCGAACGCGGCGGTCGAGGTCCTCCCGAGCGGCCGCTGCGAGACGGCGTACGGCGGCATCGCCGAAGACGGCCTCGAGCAGCTTCTGGCCGATGATCGCGGACCCACCGGCGATCCCGATCTCCGCTCCGGTGACTCCCCCGGTCGAGGCGAACACCACGACCATCAGGGATACCGACAGCCCGTTGACGCCGGCTGCGAGGAAACGGGCGGTCGTGCGCTTGTCCTGGCCTTCGGTGCGGACCATCTCGAGGACGCCGCCCTGCCAGTCGCGCACCATCCGCTCGGCGCGGGACCGGAAGTCACGCGATGCGCGCGACAGGTCGACTCCGGAGTTCTCGAGGAGGAACTTGCCGGCCTGGACCGAGCGCCACGCCGCGTCGGTGCGCTCGGCGGCGGCCTCGGCGTGTTCGAGGATCAGCGTCTGCAGGCCGGACTCGACGGCGACCGTGACCTTGGCGGCCTCGGCGGGCTTGCCCTTCACGGCGTTGGAGAACCTGTCCCGGACCCAGCTGACCTTGGTCTCGAGGTTCTTGAGCAGCTCGCCGGCACCGACGAACTCCTGCCAGCGGGTGAGCACCTCGCCGCGCAGCAAGGTGCCGTCGGCCGAGGCGTTGTCGATGGCCCTGATCGACTGGTCGTACGCCGCCTGGACGTCGCCTCGCAGTCGCCGTTGCATCTCGATCTGCTCGTGGCAGGCATCGGCGACCAGGTAGGTCCGGCGGGCGATGGTCCGGATGGCACCTTCGAGGGTCTGGCGTACGACGCCCTCGCGCGCCTCGGTGTCCGAGGCCAGCGAGCTCAGCCAGGTGCGGATCTCGCGGACGGCGGCTGAAGGCAGCAACCCCTCGGAGTCCACCTCGCCCTCGGCAATCGTGAACAGGGGCGAGTCCTTCAGGCCACGGGTGTTCATCATCCGGAGCAGATGGCTGCTGACCTCGCTGATCGCCTCCGGCGGCGTCCGGTCGAGCACGATCGCGACGGCCGCGCTCCGGTCAGCGGCCATCTTCAGGTAGTCCCACGGCACCTGGTCGGCGTACCTCGCAGCCGAGGTGACGAAGAGCCACAGGTCGCCGGCAGCCAGCAGCTGGGCGGCCAGGATGCGGTTCTGCTCCTCGACCGAGTCGATGTCCGGCGCGTCGAGGACGGCGAGCCCTTCTGGGATCGCGTGCGAGCCGACCAGCTGCAGGACGCCCGGGTCGGCGGAGGACCGGGTGGACCGCTCGAGCTCGGGCAGGATCCGGGCCTGGTCGAAGAAGGCCGCGTCGTTGGGGTTGTGCACGAGGACGGGCGAGCGCGTGGTGGGACGGAGTACGCCGGGCTCGGTGACCCGCTCCCCCACCAACGAGTTCACCAAGGTGGACTTGCCGGCCCCGGTCGAGCCACCGACGACGGTGAGCAGGGGCGCGTCGATCTGGATCAGCCGCGGCAGGACGTAGTCCTCGAGCTGGTCGAGCATCTCCGCGCGCATCGCCCGTGCCTCCTCGACCTTCGGCAGGTCGAGGGGAAGCGCCGACGACTGCAGTGCCTCGCGCAGTCTCACCAGCACGGTGAGCATCGGCGCTGAGGTCTGGGACTCGGTCACCCTCGTCCTCCTGATTGATTGAGTGCAGCCGGGCCTGTTCTACCAGTGACTTGGCCTTCGCGTTGTGGCCACAGCAAACCTGGGCGCAGTGCACGCATCCGGTCGACGTGCAGCTGCCCGAGTACGGCGAAGTCCTTCGGTGCCGTCCCGCGCAGATAACGGTGGTGCAGATAGGCGAGCTCGATCGCCTCGTGCTGGTAGGCGGCCATCGCCTGGCGGGCCTGGGCGCCGCCGGCCTTGGCGGCGTACTTCCGGCAGACCCGGCGGGCCGGGATCCGCACCAGCCACGGGATCTCGGCGGCATCGATGAAGCCGCGCTTCGCGCAGTCGGCGAGCGCCGCCGTCAGGATCCTGCCCTCGCGGCGCCGGGACCAGACCGCGAAACCGACGACCAGGAAGAACGCCGGCACCATCAAGAAGATGTACGTCGCGACCGCGTTGCGGCCGTTGTCGACCATCAGCGCGGCGTTCCACGACGAGTGTGCCGCGACGGCGACCAGGTAGCCGCCGAGCGGTGCGATGACCTGCATGGCCTTGCTCCGGCTGTTCACCGCGATGCCGACCCCGATGCCGGTGAAGGTGGTGAACAGCGGATGGGCGAACGGGCTGAAGATGCCCCGGATCACGAACAGGCCGACGGCGCTCTGCACTCCGCCGGCCGAGCCGTCCTGACCGACGTACGCGCCGGCCAGATAGAGGATGTTCTCGCTGAACGCGAAGCCGATGCCGACCATGCCGGCGTACACGATGCCGTCGAGGATGCCGTCGAGCTCGCGGCGCCGGAAGAACAGCAGCAGCACGATGAACAGGCCCTTGGCGCCTTCTTCGCTGAACGGTGCGACGACCGTGCCGAGGAAGGCGTCGCCGTTCTGGAAGACGACGTGGTCGAAGAGCTGGAGGATCAGCGCGATGCTGGTCGCGACGAACGCGCCCCAGCCGAGGCCGAGCAGCAGCAAGGAGCGCGGCTCGGGCTCGTAGCGATCGAGCCAGAGATAGCAGCCGATCAGCGGCCCCACCGGCAGCGCGGCCAGCACCATGCCGATGGCGATCGCGTTCGGGGCACCGGAGGCCAGCAGGACCAGCGCCATGATCGCGGCGCCGATGAGCACCACCACGCCGATGAGAGCCGTGAAGACAGCCCCGCCTCGACGTGGATTCAGGTGCGCAGCCATGTGCGCAGCCTAACGAAGACGGCAGCCCGGTCTGACCGTCCTTTCCCGTCGTAGAGTGGCGGCGTGAGCGCGACAGAGACCGATGAGCACCCCGAAGGCCAGCCGAACACCGAGGGCCACGACCCGGCGGTGCCGGAGGCCTACAAGGAGTTCATGCGCACGGGCTGGGGGGAGCGCGAGCTCGACCTGCCGGCGCACCCGATCACGACCTGGGCGCAGGCGCGCCGCGAGAAGCTCGCCGAGACGTTCCCGGGCGAGCGACTGGTGATCCCGGCGGGGACGTTCAAGGTCCGCGCGAACGACACCGACTACCGCTTCCGGGCGGACACCGCGCACACCTATCTTTCCGGCAACCAGACCACCGACGCGGTGCTGGTGGTGGAGGACGGCGAGGCGGTCCTCTACGCACGCCCGCGCTCCTCGCGGGAGACCGACGAGTTCTTCCGGGACAGGCAGTACGGCGAGCTGTGGGCCGGTCGGCGTCCCTCCCTGGGCGAGATCAGCAACTCTCTCGGCGTACCGACCCGGCACATCGACGACCTCGCGGGCGTCCTCGCCCGCAGTGCGAAGACCCGGGTGCTGCGTGGAGTCGACGCGCGCGTCGACGGCCTGGTCGCCGCCGACGAGGGCCAGGACAAGGACTTCGCCCGGGTGCTCTCCGAGATGCGGCTGGTCAAGGACGAGTGGGAGCTCGCCGAGCTCCAGCAAGCCTGCGACATCACCACGCTCGGCTTCGAGGACTGCGTCCGCGACTGGGACAACGTTTTGACGTACGGCGAGCGCTGGGTCGAGGGCACGTTCTTCCGGCGTGCGCGGGCGATGGGCAACGACATCGGCTATGACTCGATCGTCGGAGGCGGCCGCCACGCCACGACGCTGCACTGGATCGACAACACCGGCCCGATGACGCCCGGTGAGCTGGTGCTGCTCGACATGGGTGCCGAGGCGACCTCGCTCTACACCGCTGACGTCACGCGCACGCTCCCGATCAGTGGCACCTTCACGCCGCTCCAGCGCGACCTCTACAACCTCGTGCTCGCGGCGCAGCAGGCCGGCATGGACGCCGTACGCCCAGGTGCCGCCTTCCGCGCCGCCCACCACGCCGCGATGGACGTGCTGGCCCACGGCCTCGACGACCTCAAGCTGTTGCCGGTGTCGGTCGACGAGGCGCTCTCGGACGACAGCAAGGTCTACTCGCGCTGGACGCTGCACGGGGTCAGCCACATGCTCGGCATGGACGTGCACGACTGTGCCTCCGCGGCCAAGGAGGTCTATCCCGAGGGCGACCTGGCCGAGAGCATGGTCCTCACCGTCGAGCCCGGGCTGTACTTCCAGGAGGACGACCTGCTCGTCCCCGAAGAGCTGCGCGGCATTGGCATCCGCATCGAGGACGACGTAGTCGTCACCGTCGACGGCTGCCGCAACCTCTCCGGAGCACTCCCCCGCGATCCCGACGCCATCGAGGCGTGGATGGCGGAACTCCGGTAGTCGGCGGTTGAGCCTGTCGAAACCACCCACCCCCGACCGATAGCCTTTTCCCGCCAAGCCCTCGTAGCTCAGCTGGATAGAGCAAGAGCCTTCTAATCTCTAGGTCACAGGTTCGAATCCTGTCGGGGGCGCTCACGTGAATGTATTACTCCGCCTGATTGGTGACAGTCGGGCTTCGGTTGATGGGTGACTCACCTTCGGGTGATGGGTTACACCTACTTCGGTTGATTGGTAACA
>JAOPXK010000070.1 GCA_025965195.1 Marmoricola sp. | reverse complement strand
GAAACGAACCACCCCAGGAGAGGTCAGAGTGAAGAACGCCCCCGCGCCACAACGGCGCCTAAAGTGAAATCGAGTGTCACGGATCAACCGAAGTAGATCCGCCACCCATCAACCGAAGGTCTTCAGGCCCACCGATGTGCACGTCAGAGACTTGGCCTCCTTCGCCATGTCGTGCAGCAGTCACACCTTCCTCATCTGACCCTCAGGATCAACGCCTAGGTTCGGCACCTGTGAAATCGCGTAGTTCTCGGGTGGTCGTCGGTGTTGCGATCACGATGTCGCTCCTCGCCTACGCCTGCAGCCGGTGGATCGGGTTGCCGCTGCGTGACCCGGACGGGTTCCTGGGGCCGGCGTACCTGCGGCTGCCGCTGCTGTGCGGCGCCGCATTCCTGGTCGACCTGGTCCCGCGGACGCTGTGGCGCTCCCATGGCGTCCCGACCCACTTTCGGCGAGAAGCGATCATCGTCGTCAAGGAGCACTGGACCCGCGAGCGGATCGTCCTGGTCGTCGTGGGCCTGCTGTCGTTCTACTTCACCTATGTCAGCTACCGGAACTTGAAGAACTTCCTGCCATTCGTCCGCACCACCGACCACGGCAGACGCCCCTTGCTCTTCGACGACCAGCTGCATGCCCTGGACCGCTGGCTGCTCTTCGGCCACGACCCGGCGCACGTCCTGCATTCGCTCCTCGGCACTGGGATCGCTGCCCATGTCCTGGCCTACGACTACCTTCTGTTCCTGCCCCTTGTCCCGGTCACGGTGACGGCCTGGCTGGTGTGGTCGAAGAACATCTCGTTCGGGTACTGGTACGTCACCTCCGACGTACTGTGCTGGGCCCTGGGTACGGCGAGCTACTACGTCCTGCCCACCCTCGGGCCAGCGTTCGCGTTTCCCTGGCTGTACACCGACGTCTCGAAGACTGGCGTGACCTCCCTGGAGGATGCGCTCTTCTACGGCCGGATCAACCTGCACGTCGACCCCTACCTCCACGGCGTTCAGTCCGTGGCAGCGTTTGCCTCGCTGCACGTGGCGATCACCTTGATGATGGCGCTCGTGGGCCAGTACACGATCAGGCGCAAGCCGATCCGCATCACGCTGTGGGTCTACTGCGCGGTGACAACCGTCTCGACGACGTACTTCGGCTGGCACTACCTCGCAGACGACGTCGCCGGCGCATTGATCGGCGTGGTCTCGTTCTACGTTGGTGCCCGTGCCACCGGACAGACATTCAGTCGAGACAAGCGCGACCTCCCAACTTCTGCCCCACGGAGGCGTCCTGCTGCTGAAACCTGTCGAGGGTCCTCTGACGGACTGGGAGTGAGGGTGCGACCGGTTGCCCTCGACCTGCACCGCGCTCGAACGTCGACCACCCCGAAGGGCCAGCCCACATGACCGCTCCATCACTCGTACTGTTCGCTCCGGAGTCGATCCCGAGTCCGTCGATCAACGGATTCCACCTCGGGCCGCTCTTCGTGCACTTCTACGCGCTGATGTACGTCGTCGGGATCGCAGTCGCCATCTGGCTCACCCGTAGGCGTTGGGCCGCGGTCGACGGTGACCCCGCCCTCGTCGAGGACGTCGCCATCTGGAGCGTGCCCGCAGGCATCGTCGGCGGGCGGATCTACTTCGACATCACCACGCCAGCGGTGATGCCACACACCTGGTGGGGCCCCTTCGCCATCTGGGAGGGCGGGCTGGGCATCTGGGGCGGCGTACTCCTCGCCACCTGCGTCGGCATCTGGCGGGTACGACGACACGGCCGCTCCCCCGTCGCGTTCATGGACGCAGCCGCCCCCGGGCTCCTGATCGCGCAGGCGATCGGCCGGATCGGCAACTACTTCAACCAGGAGCTCTTCGGCGGACCGACCAGTCTGCCGTGGGCACTCCACATCGACCCGCAGTACCGGCCGGCCGGGTATGCGTCGTACAGCACCTTCCATCCGACGTTCCTCTACGAGCTGCTCTTCGACCTCACGTGGGCCGGGGTGCTCATCGTGCTGGGCCGGACCCACCGCGTCGCCGCACCCGGACTGTTCGCGCTCTACGTGGCCGGCTACTCCGCGTTCCGGATCTTCGAGGAGTCACTGCGCGTCGACTACTCCCAGCACTTCCTGGGCCTGCGGCTCAACACCTTCGTCTCCATCGGCCTCACCATCGCCGGGCTCCTGTGGTTCGCAGCGGTTCAATGGCGCGGTCGCAGGTCCGCTGCGGGTTCCGGCACGATGACGTAGTATCGCCAAATGGCGATAACACCGATCACGGACGTTGATGATGCTGCCGTCGGGTCCGGGGCTCTCAAGGTGGCCGCATGCCTCTTCCACGGTTTCAGCGACCCTTCCCGGTTGGCAATCCTGCAGCACCTGTCCGTGGGGGAACACCGCGTCATCGATCTGACCGCTCACCTGGGGTTGGCCCAAAGCACCGTCTCCAAGCACCTGGCCTGCCTCAGGGACTGCGGCCTGGTGACGTCGCGAGCACAGGGTCGGGCGTCGGTGTTCTCCCTGACGCATCCCGAAGCGCTGATGAACCTGCTCGCTACTGCTGAGCAACTGCTCGACCTCACCGGCGACGCGGTGGCCCTTTGTTCCAACCATGGCCTCGCTTCACTGCGCCGCGACTGAGAAGGACTCCCCATGCCGACGACAGCCGCAAACAACGGCCGACTGGGGCCGCTGAGTCAGCAGGAACGCGAACAACTCCGCCGACGAGCTCGACTGCTCGCCGGCGCCTCCGTCGCGTACAACGTCGTCGAGGCGGTCATCGCGATCTCGGCTGGTCTGGTTGCGGGCTCGGTCGCCCTCATCGGCTTCGGACTCGATTCGATCGTCGAGATCTCCAGCGGTCTGATCATCATTTGGCAGTTCTCTCATCGGCTCCCCGAAACCCGCGAGCGTCAGGCATTGCGGCTGATGGCCATTGCGTTCTTCGGCCTGGCCACGTACGTCGCTGTCGAATCCGTTCGTTCACTGCTCGGCAACGGTGCGTCCCCATCGTCGTCGCCCGTGGGGATCGTTCTGGCTGCCGTTTCGCTGGCAGTCATGCCATTCCTTTCGTGGGCGCAACGCCGCACCGGCAGAGCGCTTGGTTCCAACGCGGTCGTTGCTGACGGCACCCAGACCCTGCTGTGCACCTATCTGTCAGCCGTGCTCCTGCTCGGGCTCGTGGCAAACGCCACTCTCGGCTGGGGTTGGGCAGACCCCCTTGCCGGGCTCGTGATCGCTGCAATCGCGGTCCGCGAAGGTGTCCAGGCATGGAACGGCGAGGGCTGTTGCGCCCCGGCCGCCCAAACCGATCAGGGCAGCAGCTGCGGGTGTGCTGGCGAGACCAGAGCGGGCGGGAACCACCCGAATTGACCGGGTGCAAGCGGCTGAGTTCATGCAACTCTGAGCTGCCTGTTCATCCCCTACCCTCAAGGATTCCGCGATGAGCACAGATGTCGTAGCACCCGCATACCCAGTGTCGTTCTCGTTCGATCCACCGGAGACGGTCGCTCGGTGGCGGCCGCTTGTGCACTGGCTTCTCGCCATTCCGCACTTCGTCGTGCTCTACGCGCTGGCGATCGTCGCCTCGGTGTTCACCGTCATCGCCTGGTTCGCGGGTGTCTTCACCGGGAAGATTCCGGAGGGCATCCAGGGCCCGATCGCGATGTACCTGCGCTACAACGTCCGGGTCACGACCTACCTGATGTTCCTGCGCGGCGACTACCCGCCCTTCGCGTTCGACGCAGGTCTGGCGGACGCCGGCGCCGATCCCCTGGTGCGGGTCGATGTGACGCCGCAGCTCGAAGGTCGCAACCGACTGACGATCTTCTTCCGCTACTTCATGCTGCTCCCACAGATCTTCGTGCTGCTGTTCGTCTTCATCGGGTTGTACGTCGTGATGATCATCGGCTTCTTCGCCGTTCTGATCCTGGGGCGTTGGCCGGTCGGACTGCGCAACTACGTCATCGGGTCGCTCCGCTGGAGCACCCGGCTCAACGGCTACTCCAGCCTGCTCACCGACGAGTACCCGCCGTTCGGCTTCAACTGACCTCGACCTCACGCATCCGGACTGCATCGCGATGCAGTCCGGATGCACTCACGCGAAGACGGAGATGACACGACGGCGACGCGAAGGTGACATTGGGCCGGTCAGGCCAGCTGATGTGGCACTCGGGCAACATGCATCCGGGCGTGCGCGATCGCATCCGGGGTGGTCGCGAACACATGCCGTTCGTGGGCGAGGCTGTCGTAGACGCCCAGCGTGCCGAGGATCAACGAGTGGTGGGCCGGTACGCCGGAGAGCAGCACCCGGATGCCCCTCCGTTCCAGCTGGATGATCGTGTCGCGCAGCACCGCAGCTCCGGTGGCGTCGATCGATGAGATCCGGGAGAGCCGAAGGATCACCACCTGCACGTCACTGAGCGACGCGAGCCCCAACAAGGCCTGGTGGGCGCCCGCGAAGAACAGTGGCCCATCGATGCGGTACGCCACGATGTGCTCGTCGAGCAGGGCATGCTCCTCATCCTCGTGATCGCCGTCCTGGAGCGGAACCTGCTCGACGGTCACTGCCTTCGCAGCCCGGCGCAGGGCCAGCGCTCCGGCCGCGACCACTCCGAGAAGGACCGCCTCGACCAGGTCCAGCACGACGGTCGCAGCGACGGTGGCAACCAGCACGCCGGCCTCTCCGCGGCCGGACCTCCAGAGCGAGCGGAGCGACCGAATCTCGACCATCCGGATACACGTCGCGACGAGCACGCCGGCCAAGGCAGCGATGGGCACCCGGCTGATGAACGGGCCGAGGACGAGGATCACGGCCAACAAGAAGACCGAGTGCGTGATCGCGGCCAGGCGCGACCGCCCACCGCTCCGGACGTTGACCGCGGTCCTCGCGATGGCGCCCGTCGCCGGCATCCCACCGAACAGCGGACCGACCAGGTTCGCCAGGCCCTGACCGAAGAGCTCCCGATCGGGATCGTGTCGTTCCGAGATGCTCATCGCATCGGCCACCGTCGCCGACAGCAGACTCTCCAGCGCCGCCAGCAGGGCCACCGCCAGGGCGGGCAGGATCAGGCTCCCGAGATCTGCCCACGGAACACTCGGCAGGCGTGGAGCCGGCAGCGAATCCGGCAACGTGCCAACCCGCCCCACCTGAAGGCCGGCCAGCTGGGCGACGCCGGTCGCAAGCGCCACCGCCAGCAACGACCCCGGCCACGCGGGCCGGACCCGTGCAACCACGAGCATCGCGATGACAACACCGGCTGTCATCAGCAGCGGCGCCCAGTCGGGCCGGGCCAGCCAGGACGATGCCGCCGAGCCGGCTTGTGCCAGCACGGAGGTTCCGCGTGCCTTCACCCCGAGGGCGCCGGGCAGCTGTTGCAGGCCGATCACGAGCGCGATCCCGAGCGTGAAACCCTCCACCACCGGCAGCGGCACATGGCGGGCGTAGCGACCGAGCCCCGCCGTGGCCATCGCGAGGAGCATCAGCCCCGCCATCACCCCGACGACGAAGACGCCTGCGACACCGTGTGCAGCCACGATCGGGATCAGGACCACGGTCATCGCGCCGGTAGGACCGCTCACCTGGAGATTGCTTCCTCCGAAGACGGCCGCGATGAAGCCGGCGACGACCGCGGTGATGAGCCCGGCAGATGCGCCCATGCCGGAGGAGATGCCGAAACCGAGGGCCAGTGGCAGGGCCACCAGGCCGACCGTCACCCCAGCGACGAGATCGTGTCGCGGAGCATGAGTCATCTTCGCCAGATCGGCGCGCTGGGGAACCAGCCGGAGCAGCTTTGCGCGTGCGTCGCCGAGGCTCACTCCGAGCCGACGGAGCCCACGGACTGGCGACTCAGTTCATCCACCAGTTCGACAGGTTCACCGTGCTTCGTGGTCAAGATGATCCGCGCAGCCAGCAACAGGTCACGCACTTCGGGGATCGCCAGGGAGTAGATCACCTGCGAGCCCTCCCTGCGCTGACCGACCAGACCGGCCTTGCGCAGCACGGAGAGCTGCTGGGAGAGGTTGCTCGCTTCGATCGAGATCGATGCCAGCAGCTGATGGACGGGCTGGTCGCCCTCCGACAGCAGTTCGAGCACCCGGATCCGTGCGGGGTGTCCGAGCGTGCGAAAGAACTCGGCCTTGACCTGGTACAGCGGGACGGGCATGTCAACCTCCAACTTGATGAATTGAAGAATACTTCATTTTATCAAGTACGATGGCCAACATGTCGATGACGTTGCGCAGTACTTCGGAGACCGGGACGCCGGACCACCGGCTTCGGGTCTTCCTGGTCGCGGAGCACATCGGAGTACGTCAACGGATGCGCGAGCTCCTCGAGCCGGACCCAGGCGTCAACCTGGTCGGCGAATCCGGCTGCGTCGCCGCGGCCGCCGAGCTGGTCCCCAAGATCGGCGTCGACGTCCTCGTTCTGGAGCGTCAGCTGAGCGCCAGGAAGAACGGGCTGTGTACGTACTTCAAGGCAATCGAGCCTGGTATGAAGATCGTGGTCCTCTCCCGTTTCGAGGATGAGGTCGCCGCAAGCGCTGCCATCGAAGCCGGCGCAGCTGCCTTCGTGGTCAAGAGACCAGGGATCGACCTTCGCGCGATCCTCCGCGCGGCATCCATTGCTGAACCCGAGGGCGCGGCCCGCCCATCCGCCTGAATCTCCGCTCGAGAGGAATCCTCATGTCCACTCAACTCCCTGTTGCGAAGTCCGTCGAGGTCAACCCGACCCAGGAGGACCTCAAGCAGCTGGTCGCCGAGATGCCGAACGCGCAGCTCACCGAGTTCGGCAACTGGCACGTGAAGGCGCGGGTCACTTCTCGCTCCGCCGGCTCGACCTTCATCGTCACCGATGACCCTTCCCGGACGACGAAGCCGACGATGCCCAGGGATGAGTACGCCGCCCTCGAGCGCATCCAGGAGGCCTGGATCGCGGAGAAGGAGATGATCCTCATCGAGGGCTACATCGGGCCGGAGAACTCGCCTCTGCGCCGGGCCGCGAGGTTGTACGTCGAGACCGCCGGAGCAAATCTTCCGGCGATGCAGCAGCAGCTGTACTTCCCCAAGGACGACGCCTGGCGTGAGGAGGACGCCCTGACCGTCATCTACACCCCGACCTGTCCGGCCGACGGCTTCCCGGACGAGCGCCTCGTCACCATCGACCTCGACAACTGGGTGACCCGGGTGTTCAACATCGACTACTTCGGTGAGTCCAAGATGGGCGGCCTCCGGATGTGGATGGAGTGGGCCTACCAGCAGGGCGCGCTCGCGATGCATGCCGGCGCGAAGGTGATCCCGACTCCTGACGGCGACAAGACCGCCTTGATCGTGGGCCTCTCGGGCACCGGAAAGACGACTACTACCTTCACCCGTCAGAACGACTCGTTGCCCGCCCAGGACGACATCGTCGCGCTGGTCAAGGGTGGCGACTGCTTCGCCACCGAGAACGGCTGCTTCGCGAAGACCATCGGCCTCGACCCGACGTACGAGCCAACGATCTATGGAGCACTGGCCAAGCCCTCGGGCTGGCTGGAGAACGTCGCGGTCAGCGCCGAGGGAAAGGTCGACTTCCTCGACGACTCCTACACCGCCAACGGTCGTGGCACGTTCTCACTCTCGGAGATCCCGCACCACGACCCGCGAGCCCTCGGCAAGGCCGACTTCCTGCTCATCCTCAACCGCAACGAGTCGATCGTCCCTGCCGTCGCGAAGATGGCGTCCGTCGAGCAGGCCGTTGCCTACTACATGCTCGGCGAGACCAAGGGCACCTCGGCCGGCGGCGCTGCCGAAGCCGGACTGTTCCTTCGGGTGCCTGGCACGAACCCCTTCTTCATGGGGCACGACTACCAGCAGGGCAACCGGTTGGCGGAGATGATCAACTCGATCGGCGAGGACTTCGCGGTCTACGTCCTCAACACCGGCCGCGTCGGTGGTGGAGACGACGTCGAAGGATCGAAGAAGGTGAAGATCCCGCACACCTCGGCCATCGTGAAGGGCATCGCCGAAGGCACCATCGACTGGACCGAAGACCCCGACTTCGGTTACCTGGTCGCGGCTTCCGTCCCCGGTTTCGACGACCCCGAGCTGCTGCTTCCGAGCACCCTGTACGCCCGCCTCGGCCGGAGCGAGGAATACGCCAACGCCGTACGACAGCTCCGGGCAGAACGTCGTGAGTACATGAAGCAGCACGCCGGACTTCCCTCGGACGTCGCCGACGCACTCGGCTGACCGGTGCGCTCGGCGCAGACCGGGTCGCCGCTGACGGTGTGGTCGTAGCCGCGAACGCTGTCAAAGGTCCGGCTCAGCGGTCCCGCTTGTTCTTCCTGGCCGGTGCGGGACTGGTGCGTCGCGCGAAGACGACCGCCCCGGCACCCAGCACCAGGACGAGGCCGAGGCCGAGCCACAGGGCGAGGCTCCCGGCCGAGATGCTGCCTCCGCCCGCCTTGGCGGCAGTTTTGGCTGCTGCCGAGGCGCCGGCTGGAAGTTGGTCCGAGTCCGCTGCGCAGACGTTCGGCGAGCCCTTGGCAGAAATCGACGCGCAAGCCACGGAGGCGAGCCGCAACAGCGTGTCCGGGGTCTTCGAGACCGCCATGGTTGTCTCCACGGTGGCTTTGGCGCCGGCCTTGAGATCGAGTCGCCAGCTCACCTGTCCCGCCTTCGAAACCCCTCGCGAGTCCGCCGAACCGAAAATGAGTCCTGGTGGCAGGCTCTGCGTGACTCGTAGTCCGGCGATCCGGTGCTGACCGAGGTTTTGCACGGTGATGCGGTAGGTCAGCTTGTCTCCCACCCGAACGGCGGTGCGGCCGTTGTCGATCGCGATGCTCAGCTGGGCCGGTGACGCGGCAGCGCCGACGGAGGACGCTGCCGCGGTGGCTGCCAAGGGCATCAGCACACACGCACACGCGAGCATCGTCACGATCAGCGCGTGCAGCAGCGAGGGTGCTCGCCGTCCGTCGATGCTCATGAGCTCTCCTCTTGTACAGCGCCCGAGGGTGTCCCGAGTTCGCTGGATTCTGCTACTGCGCGCTGACGATGTAGTCCAGCGTGCCCTCGTAGGTGTCTGAGGGAACGAACGGGATGTGGATCTGGTAGTCGTTGCTCACTGCGTCGCCGTGCGGCGCGGACGCGGCACTCTGTTGGTGGACGACCAGGGCGTTCAGGTTCGACAACGGCTCGAAGACCGACCCCGAGCTCTCGCGAACGCGCAGCTGGTCGATGCCGATCACGGCCGAGTTGTTCGGGTGCAAGGCGACCAGCGATGGGGTCTCCGCCTGGACGGTCACGGCGTACCCGCCCGGATCATTCGTCGTGACGGTCATCCCGACCGCCCCATCGGAGGTGATGGTGCTGCCCGGCAGCCCCGTCAGCGTGAACGAGGAGGTGAGGCCGCTCAGAGTGAGCGTGCGCTCCGCGATCGTCGTCGTGGTCGCGCAACCGGGCTCGGCGCCGGTTGTGCACGTGCTGCCGGTCGCTGTCGAGGTCACCGTATTGGTCAAGGTGCCCGTGCTGGTGACCGGGACACTCACCGAATAGGTGATCGTCACGGTCGCCCCCCTGGGAAGCGCGCCGTGCCAGCTGAGCTGGCTGCCGGTGAGACCGACGACTCCCGACGTGGCAGTCGCGTCACCGTTGTAGGTAGCGTCGTCGAGGACGCCCGCCAGGGAGTCACTGAGGGCAGCGGATGGGTAGTCGGCCTCACCGACGTTCGTCGCCGAGATCGTGTAGTGCAGGACTCCGCCGGCGACAACTTCACTCAGGTCGGCCGTCTTGGTGATGTGGAGGGCCGGCACCAGGACGCTGACGGTCGTTTCGCACCCAGCCTCGTCGCCACTGAGACAGCTCGCCCCCGGCGAGGTCGAACGTACTGCGTTGTGCAGACTGCGATCGCCGGTTGCAGGGAAGTCGGTGGAGACGGAGTAGCTGATGACGGCGGTCGCACCCACGGCCAACGCGCCTGACCAGGCGAGGGTGCCATCGGCGTACACGACGACTCCGGCGCTGGCGGTTGCGTCTGCGTTGTAGCTGGCGTCGTCGAGGACGTCCGCGAGTGAGTCGGTGAACGTTGCCGGCGCGTAGTCGGTCTGGCCGTTGTTGGTCAGCCTCACCGTGTAGCGGACTGCCTGACCGGCAGTGACCACCGTCGTGTCGGCGGTCTTGACGATGCTGAGCGCGGGGATCAGGACCTGGACCACCGTGGTGCATGCCGCTGCCTGGCTGCCGGGCGGGCAGGTGCTTCCCGGGGTCGTGGAGACGACCGAGTTGGGCATCAACTTGTCGCCGGTATCCGGGTCGTGCACGGTGATCGAGTAGGTGATGGTCGCGGTTGCGCCCATGGGCAGGGCACCGGACCAGGACAGGGTCGAGCCGCCGTAGGCCAGCACCCCTCCGCCTGACACCGTGGCATCGCCGTTGTAGTCCGCGTCGGGGAGCACCCCGCTGAGCGAGTCGGAGACGGCGGCTGCCGCGTAGTCGGTCTCACCGGTGTTGGTGATCACGATTGTGTAGCCGACGGTGCCGCCCGGCGTCGTGGTCGGCGCAGCGGCCGACTTGCGGATCGTCAGGGCCGGGACCAGCACCGTGACGGTCACGACGCAAGCGGGGTCGTGGCTGCCCTGCTGGCAGGTGCTCCCCTGGGCCGGCGCGAGGACAGTCGCCGAGAGCACCTTGTTACCTTGATCCGGGTCCCGGACGGTGACTTCGTAGGTGATGGTCGCGGCGGCTCCGACGGACAGCGTCCCGGTCCAGCTGATGTCGGGAGCGTTGTAGCTGGCGACCCCGGACGATGCGACCACGGTGCCATCGAAGGTTGCATCGTCAAGGATGTCGGCCAGTCCAGAACTGACCACGGTGCCGGTGTACGACGTCTGGCCGGTGTTGGTGACCGTGATGGTGAAATCGACGTCGTCGCCGGGCATTGCAGTAGCGGCGTCGGCCGTCGTCGAGACCGCGAGACCCGGGGTCAGCACCGTCACGGTCTGGGTGCACGGCGACGGGTTCCCGCAGCTGCTTCCCGGCGCTGAGGACGTCGTCGAGGTGACCAGCAGGTGGTCTCCGCCGTCGGGTTCGTCGACAGTGACGACATAGGTGACGATGACGGTTTCGGCCATCGCGACGTCGCCCGTCCACGCCAGATCCTGACCCGTGAAGGAGACCGCGCCACGGGTCGCGGTGGCACCGCCCGCGTAGTGCGCATCATCGAGTACGCCGCCGAGCAGGGTCGTGACGCTCGCTCCGGTGTAGTCGGTCTGACCGATGTTGCTGATGCGAACGGTGTAGGCGACATCGGCCCCCGGCACCGTGGTGCTGCGGTCGGCCGTGACCGCAACGTCGAGCGCCGGCACCAGGACCGTGACCACCGTCGAGCACGAAGGCGCTGACCCGCCCGTCGGACAGTTGCTGCCGATCGCGTCGGAGACCACGTCGTTGACCAGCGACTTCTCCCCGGTATCCGGATCGTTCACCGTCATGCTGTAGGTGATGGTCGTGGTGTCGCCGGCGGCGAGAGCGCCGGTCCAGGTCAGCGTCGCGCCCGACACCGTCAGGCTCCCGATCGTGGCCGAGGCATCGTTGTCGAGGGTGGCGTCATCCAGCACGCCGACGAGCGAGTCCGTCACGGTGGCAGCCGGGTAAGCAGTCTCGCCGGTGTTGGCGACCGTGATCGTGTAGGCGACCTGCGAGCCCGGCGTCGCCGTGCTGCGGTCAGCTGACTTGGTGACGGTCAGACCAGGCGTCAGCACCGCGACGCTGGAGAGGCAGTCGGCGCCGGGGGCCGCGGTCGGGCAGTTGCTGGCGCTCGCGTCGGTGCCTACCAGGGTGGTCATGGTCTGGTCTCCCGCATCCGGGTTGTTCACCGTCAGCGAGCCAGTGACCGTCACGCTGGCACCCACAGGCACATCTCCGGTCCACACGACGTGCCCACTGCCGGCCACGAGGACCAGGCTGCCCGCTGTCGCTACCGCATCGCCGTTGTACGTCGCGTCATCCAGCGACCCCACGAAGCTGTCGTCAACGCTGATCCCGACATACGGCACCTTGCCCGTGTTCGTGAGGACGACGGTGTTCCGCACCACGGCAGTCGGCTCGGTCTCGGCGGCATCGGCGGAGTTGGAGATCTGTAGCCCGGCGATGAGCACCGAGGTCGTGCAGCGCGGATCGGTCCCGCCGACCCGGCAGTTGTTTCCCTGCTCCGTGGACGTGATCGTCTGATCGAGCTCGTGGTCACCGGTGGGTGAGTCGATGACGGTCACGGTGTAGGCGATCGTGACGACCGCCCCGGTCCCGAGCCCGCCGGTCCAGGTCAAGGTCCCGGCAGTGACATCGGCCGTCCCGGTTGTCGCTGTGACGTTGCCGTCGTAGGTCGCATCATCGAGCACGCCGCCCAACGGAACAACGAACGTCGCGGACGGGTACGCGGTCTGACCGGTGTTGCGCGCGGTCAGCGTGTAGCTGATGGTGGCGCCGGGCACTGTCGTCGCAGCACTTGCCACCGAGGTGAAGGTCAGGAGCGGCGTGAGGACGGCCACCGTGGCCCGGCAGGCTGTGTTGCCGCTCGCTGGAGGACAGGTGCTGCCGACGGTTGTCGACTCGACCTGGTTGACCATCGTCTTGTCGCCGACGGCCGGGCTGCGGACACTCACCGAGTACACGATGGTCGTGCTGGCGCCGACGGCGAGATCCCCGGCCCACTCCAGGGTCGAGGATGTGTAGCTCACCGCGCCGGAAGTGGCGGTCGCGTCGGCGTTGTACGTCGCGTCATCGAGCACTCCGGCCAGGGAGTCGGAGATCGCCGCCCCGGTGTAGGGCATCTCGCCGGTGTTGTGCACGACGATCGTGTAGCCGACGGTTCCACCGGGCACGACGGCGGTCGTGCTGGCAGTCTTGGAGATCGTCAGCTCGGGAACCTGCACGTCGACCCGGAACGTGCAGACCGGATCGGTACCACCGATCGGGCAGTTGTTACCGGAGGCGGACGACGACAACGTCGCGGTGATGATCTTGTTCCCTGTATCGGGGTTCTGCACGACCAGGCTTCGGGTCGATGTCACCGTTCCGCCGACGGGAATGTCACCGGTCCAGGTGACCGCGGTCGCGGTTCGCACCAGCGTTCCCGAGCTCGCCACCTGGTCACCTGTCGTGATCGTGTCGTCGGAGGTGTCGCTGCGAGGGCTCACCACCGAGATCCCGAGGTAGGGAACCTTGCCGGTGTTGGTGAACGTCTCAGTCAGGTGGACGACCGAGCCGGGCGACGTGGTTGACGAGTCAGCGTGCTGCTCGATCAGGAGACCGGCGACGGCCACTGTGCTGGCGCAACGGGGATCGTCACTGCCTGCAGTGCAGTTGTCACTCGTCGGGAGCGACGACGAGCTGACGGCGCCTTCGAGGATCTGGTCACCCGTGGCCAAGGCGTGCACCGTGACGGAGTAGGTCACCGTGACCGTGCTCCCCGCGCCAATCGTGCCGCTCCAGGCGAGGTCAGGTGCGGTGTAGCTGAGCGCACCGCTGGTCGCCCTAGCGTCACCGTTGTAGGTCGCGTCGTCGAGGATGCCTGCGAGGGGGTCGGTGAACTCCGCCGAGGCGATCGGAGAATTGGTCGAGTTGACGACAGTGATCATGTAGTTGACTGTCGCGCCGGCCACCGTCGACGCAACGTCGGCCGTTTTCGTGAAGGTGAGGCTCACCGCGTCCGTGACGTCGACGGTCGCCGTGCATCGAGAGTCGGTGCTGCCAGACGCGCAGTTGCTTCCCTTGGTCGTCGAGACGACCGTGTTCGTCATCTCCGCATCGCCGGACGCGGGATTCTTGATCGTGACGCTGTAGCTGACGGTCGCTGACTCGCCAGGGACCAGCACGCCCGACCAGCTGAGCACGCCGTCGACGTACCCGACCGTCCCGGTGGTGCTGGCGGCGTCGGTGTCGTAGGTCGCGTCATCGAGCACGCCGGCCAGCGAGTCGGTGAACGCGGCAGTCGAGTAGGTCGTCTGACCGGTGTTGGTCGCGGTGACCGTATAGCCGACGGTGCTGCCGAGCGTCGCGTTGGCCAGGTTGGCCGTCTTCACGATCGTCAGACTCGGCGTCAGTACGTTGACGGTGGTTTGGCAGTTCGGGTTGCTGCTGGCCGGCGGACAGGTGCTGCCGACCGTCGTCGACTCGACCCGGTTGGCCATGGACTTGTCGCCGAGAGAAGGGTCGTCGGCAGTGACCGAGTAGGTGATCGTCGCCGTGTCGCCGACGTCGAGGTCGCCGGTCCAGGACAATGTCGACGACGCATAGCTCACCGCCCCGATCGAGGCGGTCGCGTCGCCGTTGTACGAGGCGTCGTTGAGCACGCCAGCCAGCGAGTCGGTGACCGCTGCGCCCGTGTACGCGGTCTCGCCGCTGTTGTGCACGGTGATGGTGTACCCGACGGAGTCACCCGGCATGGCATCAGTCGTGCTCACCACCTTGGAGATGGACAACTGGGGGACGCGAACGGCCACGATCGCGGTGCAGCGACTGTCGGTGCTGCCCGGCGCGCAGTTGTTGCCGGAAGCCGCGGATACGAGGGTTCCGGTGATGACCTTGTTTCCAGTGGCGGGATCCTTCACGGTCAACGTGCCGGTGATGGTGACGACGCCACCGACCGGGATACTGCCGGTCCAGGTGATGGCAGTCGCCCCGAGCACGACGGTGCCCGAGCTTGCGACCTGGTCGCCGGCCGGGATCGCATCGTCGATGGTGTCCGCGCTGGGGCTGGCGACGGAGATGCCCGTGTAGGGCACCTGGCCGGTGTTGGTGAACGTCGCCGTGAGGTGGAGCAGCGAGCCCGGCGTGGTGAACGGCGACGGGTAGCTCTGCGACAGGACCAGGCGGGCGACCGGCACGACCGTGGTGCACCGCGGGTCGGCGCTGTCCACGGGACAGTTGTTGCCCGACGCGCCGGACGTGACGGTGTCGCTCACCAGGTTGTCGCCACCGTCAGCGGCATGCACCGTGACCGAGTACGTGATGTGCACGTGCTGACCTGGCGACAGCGCGCCCGTCCACGTCAGGGTCGACCCGGACCATACGAGTGTTCCCGAATCGGTGGCCGCGTCCGCGTTGTAGTCCGCGTCATCCAGCACACCCGCCAGGGAGTCAGTGATGCTCGCCGCGCTGAACGTGGTGGCTCCAGTGTTGGTGACATCGATGCCGTACTGGACGACTGCGCCGGGCGTCGTGGTTGCCGCGTTGGCCGTCTTGGTGATGGTCAGAGCGGGAACCAGCACGTTCACCGACACGGTGCAGCGCGGATCCGTGCTTCCGGAGCTGCAGTTGTTGCCAGCCGACGATGAGACCACCGTGTTGCTGAACGCCTTGTCTCCGGGATCGGGGTCGCGGACGGTGACCGAGTAGGTGATCGTCGAGGACGCACCGGGTGCGAGGCTGCCGCTCCAAGACAGCACGGACGCGTTGTACGACAGGGATCCGGTGGTGGCGGTCGCATCGCCGTTGTAGACCGAGTCGATGAGGACGTGGCCCAGGTCATCGTCGAACTGCGCTGCGGTAAAGGTGGTCTCGCCGTTGTTGACGACCGAGACTGTGTAGTGGACGGTCCCGCCGGGAGTCACTGTCGACGTGTCGGCTGTCTTCGTGATGGTCAGCCCGGGGATGAGAACTGGCACCGTCGTGTGACACGCCGCGCTCGCGGATCCGGTGGGGCAGGTGCTGCCGGGTGCATCCGAGACGACGCTGGTCTGAAGTGACTTGTCACCCTCTGGAGGGGAGTCGACGGTCGCCGACATGGTGCTCGTTGCCGTTGCCCCGGGGGCAAGGGTCACAGTCCAGGTCGCTGTCCCGTCGCCGTTCGACACCTGGCTGCCCGACGTGGTCGTCGCGTCGTTGTTGTAGGTCGCGTCATCGACGGCCCCGCGGAAGTCGAGCACCAGCTCGACATTGTTGTACGTCGTCTGGCCTGTATTGGTGGCCGTGACCGAGTAGACCACCTCCCCGCCCGGCGTCGTGGTGGTCGCATCGACGGAGTCGACGATGCTCAGGCCTGGCAGCAGGACGGTGACGCTGCTGGTGCAACGAGAGTCAGTGCTGGCCGCTGGGCAGTTGTTGCCCACTGCCGTCGAGGTGGCCCGCGTGTTCAGTGCGAGATCACCGGTGTCGGGGCTGCGCACCGTGAGCGAGTAGCTGACCGTCACCGTCGCGCCGACCAGCAGATCACCCGCCCAGGCGAGGTTGGTGCCGCTGACGGACACGGCGCCCGCGGTGGTGACGGCGTCGCCGTTGTAGGTCGCGTCGTCCAGAGCGCCTGCAAGCGCGTCGGTCACCGCGGCTGCGACGTACGGTGTCTGGCCGCTGTTCGTGATCGACAGCGTGTAGTGGACGATCGACCCGGGAGTTGTGGTGCCTGCTGTTGCCGAGGTGGAGATGCTGAGCGCCGGAATCTTGACAAGGACCGTGCTCGTGCAGGCCGGGTTGGAACCATCGACGGGACAGGTGCTTCCGGCAGCCGTGGACGTCGCAACGGTTGTCATGGTTTTGTCGCCCGGGTCCGGGCTGTGTACGGTCACCGATCCCGTGATCGTGACCGTCCCACCGACAGGAAGATTGCCGGTCCAGGTCAGCACCTGGGTCGTCGCGTTGTAGCTGACACTGCCCGCCGTCGCTGTGAAGTCATTGTCATAGGTGCTGTCGTCCAGCGCATCGGTGAGGGCCACCGAGACGTTGGTGCCGACGTAGGCCGTCTGTCCGGTGTTGGCCACCGTCACCGTGTAGGCGACGTTGTCGCCCGGTGTCGCGGAGCTCACCGCCGAAGTGTTCGTGATCGACAGCGCGGGGACCAGCACCGTCACCACGACTGTGCATGAGGGCGCCGGCGACCCACCCGGACAGGAGCTGCCCGCAGAAGGCGACACGATGGTTCCGGTGAGCGACCGGTTGCCGGCGTCAGGATCGGTGATGGTGACCGAGTAGGTGATGGTCGCCGTCGCCCCGACGGCCAGGTTGCCGGTCCACGTCACGGCGGAGCCGGTGTACGAAACGCTTCCGCTCGTCGCGGAGCCGTCCGCGTCGTAGCTGGCATCGTCGAGGACGCCCGTAAGGCTGTCGGTCAGGGTGGCGCCGAGGTAGGCGGACTGGCCGGTGTTCGCGACCGTGATCGTGTAGTCGACATGGCCGCCTGGTGTCACCGTGGTGACGTCGGCAGTCTTGACGATACCGAGGCCGGCGACCGTGACGGTCGCCGAACAACGGGCATCACCACTCCCGCTGGCACAGTTGGCGCCGAGGGTCGTCGAGGTCACCGTGTTCGACAGCACCTTGTTGCCCGTGTCCAGTGCGTTCACGGTGACCGAATAGGTGATGGTGACCGAGGCGCCGGCGGCTATGTTTCCGGTCCATCCCAGCGTTGACGAGCTGTAGGACATCGTCCCGCTGCTGGCGGTGGCGTTGGCGTTGTAGACGGCGTCGTCCAGTACTCCGGTGAGCGGGTCGCTGAGGTTGGCACCCGTCCAGGCAGTGGAGCCCGTGTTGGTGACCGAGATCGTGTAGGCGACGACACTTCCGGGCGCCGTCGACGAGACATTCGCGCTCTTGACGATGACCAGGGGGCCCGCCGCGATGGTCAGCGTGACGGACCGGCTGGCTGATTGACCGTTCGCATCGATCACCGACAACGTGAGAGGCGAGCTACCCGTTGTGGTGGGCGTCCCCGAAACGACACCGGTGGCTGAGTTGAGGGACAAGCCGGCCGGCAGGCTTCCGGCCGCGATCGACCAGACGAGCGGCAAGGAGCCACCCGTCACGTTGAACGTGTTGCTGTAGGGAACGCCGACCTGGCCGGTCGCCGGCGTCGTCGCGCCGAAGGCCGGGCGGGCCACGATGACGAGCGAGACCGTCTTGCTCGCAACCTGGTTGAAGCTGTCGACCACCTGAATGGTCATCGGATACGGGCCTGATGCGGTAGGGGTTCCGCTCAGCAGCCCGGTCGTCGAGCTGAGGGTCAGACCGGCGGGCAGGCTGCCGGCACTGACCGACCAGGTGAAGGGACCGGTGCCTCCGGTCAGAGTCGGTTGCTGGCTGTAGGAGATCCCGACCTCGCCATCCGGAACGGCAACCGTCAACGCCGGAGACGCCGCGACTACCAGGGTGACGGCCTTGGTCGCCGTCTGGCCGCTGGCGTCGGTCACCTGGACCGTGAAGCCGAAGGTCCCCGACACGGTCGGAGTTCCACTGAGCAGTCCGGTCGCCGCATTGAGCGTCAGGCCGTCCGGCAAGGTCCCGGCGCTGACCGACCACGCAAAGGGCGAGGTGCCGTTGGTGACGGTCAGCTGTCGGCTGTAGGGAACGCCGATCTCTCCCGACGGAGGAGCGGTGAAGGTGAGGCTCGGGGAGACATTGGGGATCACCGCGGTCGACTTCGCGGACGCCGGGCCGGTCCCCGCTGCATTCTGGGCGGCCACGGTGAAGGTGTAGGAGGTGCCGGCCACGAGACCCGTGACGGTGCGTGTGGTCGCACTCCCGGTGAAGGTCTGCGCGGTTTGCGCCACCGTCCCGATGTACGGCGTGATCACGTATCCGGTGATGGCGCTGCCGTTGGTGCTCGGAGAGTTCCAGGTGAGAGTCGCGGCCTGGGTGCCTGCGGAGACCGCCGTGATCGTCGGTGTGCCCGGCAACGCGTAGGGGATGACTGTTGCGGATGCCGCGCTGGCGGTCGACGTCCCGTACGCGTTGACGGCCGAGACCGTGAACGTGTAGGCGCCACCTGCGGTGAGGCCGCTCAATGTGCGGGTCGTGGTCGTCGTGTCGAAGGAGTGCGGCGTCTGAGCAACTCCGCCGAGGTAGGGCGTGATGACATAGCTGGTCAGGGGGCTGCCGTTGCTGGCAGGCGTTACCCAGGTGACGGTTGCGCTGGTGATGCCTGCGGTGGCGGTGGGCGTAACCGGGCTCGCCGGCTTGTCGGCGTACACATAGTTCGCCGCGGCCGCCACTCCCGAGGTGACGACCGTGACCGTCACGGTGGCAGCGCTCGACCGCGCGGGCCACGACGAGACGGTGATGGTGTTGCCAGCCTGGGTGAAGCACCCCGCTGCGGGTGTCCCCCCAGAACAAGGCAGAAGGGTGACCGGCGTGCCCGCTTGTTGCTCGGCGGCGGTGCCGATCTCGACCGCGGTCGCTGCGCTGATGTTGGCGCCAGTCAGGACAGTGCTTGCGCCACCACCGATCGCACCGATGGTCGGAAGGAGAGAAATCCCGGTGGGCGTGGTCGGCAGTGTGCCCGCTGTCGTCGCCATGTCGGAGCCTGGACCGGCGTCAGTGGACGACGCCTGGGCACTCGAGTTGCTCTGGATGAACGTCGCCGAGACGTTCGCACCGGTCACGATCCCGACCACATTGATGACCGGCAGGGTGGTCCCGTGAACGAACGACGAGCCGGTGGTGGTGCAGGTCACTGTCCGTCCGACCGGGGCCTGACAAGCCCAGCCGGTGCCGTAGGCCCCGACCGGGACGGTCCCTATGGGCATCGTCTCGGTGACCGAGATGGGGCTGGTCTCATCGGCGCCGGCGAGCACGTCCGCGGTGACCTTGTAGGTGACGGGATCACCTGGTTGTGAGCTTGCCGCCGAGTAGCTGACTGCGCTGACTCCAAGCTGCGGCACCGGGTTGAAGGTCAGTACCTTGACGTCGGAGATTTCGTGAACGTCGGTGACCGAGCCGGTCGAACCGACGAACCCGAAGGCGAGCTGCTTGGGGACACCGTTGGCATCCAGCCAGCTCGCGGAGGGGTAGAGGCCGGTCGACACGGTGGGCAGGGTTCCGGTCAGGGTCTTGGTCGGCTGCCCGACCGGGGTCACCACCACCTTGTAGGTACCGGCAGCCACCGAGACACCGGTCTCCGATGTGAACGACGCGAGGGTCGGGTTGATCAAGACCTGCACGGGGACGACCGATGCGGCCCGAGTGGCTGCACGAAGGATGAGCTTGGTACCGATCGTGCCGTCGGACGTCGTGTTCAAGCCGCAGTATCCGACGGTGCCGCTACCGGGACCTCTCACCACCACAGATCCAGCTGCCTGAACCGAGATGTTCGCTGGGTTGGTACAGCCTGTCCCCGAGTAGGAGTTGCTGCTGAAGTTGCCGAACACGTCGAGACCGATGCCGAGGTAGCCGTTGGTGAGACCCTTGACCGATCCTGCCCGCGAGTAACCGAGCGACCCGCCAGAAGGACCCATCGTCGTCGGTGCGACGGGGTTTGCCGGATCGACGGCGGCCAGCATGAACGCGATGCCGTCGGCACTGTTCCCACCCCACTGATAGGACTTGAAGGTGACGTCCAGTCCGTTGGAGGTTGGGAAGCTGTTCTGACCGAACACTCCGCCTACCTGGTTGATGGTGGAGCTGGTGAGCCTGAGCTTTCCGCTGCCCTGGCTGTCGATCAGACCCGAACAGCTGAGCAGGGGCAACGTCGCACTGTTTCCGGAAGCGGTGAGACACGCGGTGTTCGGTCCGCTCGAGGGGGTTGGCACCGTGACCGTTCCCGTGCCGTCGACAGTTCGGTCGTTGAACGCATTCTGGAAGAGGATGGTCCCAATACCTGCCGCACTGGCTGGCACTGCCGGCACGAAAGCGGCAGCAAGGGCCACCATCAGGGACAGCGAGACCACCAGAACGACCGCCGGTCGCTGGCTCCAACTCCTCCGAACGGTGCGGTTAGCGATCTCAGTCACCGGCGCCGGCATGCAGTTTCGCTGCGGCCACGCTCACGTGCGCTCGATAGCGGCGCCGGCCGATACGGATCGCGAGGCCGAGGAGTAGCGCCAGCAAGAGAAGGCCGCCGACGAGTTTCAGCGGGATGACGATGACGCGAACCGACGCCGACGACTGGGTGCCGTCCGCGTTCTGGACCGTCACCCGGACGTGGCAGATGCACGCGGGGGGCGGGTTCCACGAGGTGCTGATCACTCGAGTGGAGCCGCGGATGACGGTGAAGTCAGGGAACGCCGCAGCCGAGCCTGCGGCGTGGATGGCGAGTGCGTCCGGCGCCCGGAAGTCCCGGTGCACGTCGCCGGTGTTGTGCAGTGTCGCCGTCACGGCAACCCGACCACCGGTGACGAACCCGGATGCGGTGAGTTTGCGCACCGACACCGTGTTGTCGGTGGCTCCGGGAACGGTGATGTAGACCGGCGTGCCGATGCCCCGATTGATCTTGATGTTGGCGTTGGTCCGCGCCGCAGGGACCAGGAAGACCAGAGCCACCTCGTGATCTCCGGGCTCGGGACCGGCTGGCACCGTCACTGTTGCGGTGACGATCTGTTCCGTGCCCGGCGCGAGCACGAAGCTGGCCGGATGAATGGTCACCCAGTTCGACGCCGAATACCTCGCGTGCTTCTGAAAGACCAGCGTACCGTCGGCTCCGCCGACGAAGTTGCGCTTCTGGACGGTCACCGCCAGTGGCGACTGCCCGCGGTTGATCACCTCGAAGGTGTGTGACTTGCCGATGTCGGCCGGGGCGATCGAAAGCCGGGTCGGGCTGACGGCCAGGGAGAAGCTGGCGTCAACCCGTCCATAGGACGTTGACTGCGACGGCGTACTGCCCGGGCTCTGAGGGTCCGCAGCGTGTGCGACCGATCCGGTCAGGACAGAGGCAGCGGCGAGAAGCGCGACGACACCGCCCGAGAACGCACCACGCCGCCAGTGCACAGTGTTCATCGCAAAAACCGCCCGTCGCCGCGCGACTACTGAGTGGCGGCGACGTAGTCCAGGGTCGCGGTGTAGGTATCGCTGCTCACGAACGGGATGGTCATCTGGTACGAGCTCGACAGATTGTCACCAGTTTCAGCGGAGGGAGTCTCCTGGCTGTGCACGGTGACAGGTGTCGAGTCGCTGAGAGGCGTGTTCACAGAGCCGACGCCGTCGGGCAGGACCAAGAGGTCACCGATCGGAATCGAGTCAATATTTGCGTTGGTTCCGGACATCGTGTCGGACTCGCTCTGCACGGTGACGTTGTAGCCAGACCGGTTGTTGGTCGTGACCGTGTAGTTCACCGTGGGGGACTGGTCCAGATCGCCGGTGGACACGGTGTCGCCGGGCAGGCCCGCAAGCGTGAAGCTGGGGGTCAGACCGGTCAACTCAATGAACGAGCCGACCTGAACGTTTGCCACGGTGTTGCCTGTCCCGGGATCGGGCACCGCGGAGGCGGCGCCGGCGGAGACCGCGACGAAGGCGGCAACGGCACCTGTTACCAAGGTTCGCTGCAGCACCTTCCTGCTGGTCGAGCCGGAGCGGGCAAAGCGGGTGGTGCAATCGGGACTGAACATCTCGGCCACGAACCTTCCTCTAGGTGTGCGAACGAAGGAGTCTCCTGGTCGCAATCCGAACAGTACGACCGATAGGATTTACTTAAGCCCGAATGACGCTTTACCATCCGAACGGTCAGTTCCACGTAGCCTCTTGGTGTGCCCCGCGCCGGATGGACCAAACCAGAGGCGGACCATCGGCTCTCCGATCACATCTCCTGGGGCCTGCTGAGACGGGTCTTCCCGCCTGATCTCGTCGATCGCGTGATCGCGGATCACGGGCGGATGGAGAAGCGCACCCGGCTGCTTCCATCCCGCACGATGGCGTACTACGTCATGGGTCTCGCGATGTTTTCGCAGTCCTCCTACGAGGAGGTGATGCGGATGCTCCTGACGAGCGAGTCGTGGTCCTCCGGCCGAAGTCCGGACTGGCCGGTCCCCACCAAGGCTGCCCTCGTTAAGGCTCGTGCCCGACTTGGCGCCGACCCGCTTCGCAGCCTGTTCGCAGAGGTCGCGACACCGATCGCGGCGCCTGATGACCCGCGCTCGTTCTACCGAGGGTGGCGGTTGATGAGCATCGACAGTGCCTGCCTGGATGTTCCGAACTCGCCCACGAACATGGCGGCGTTCGGCACACCATCAACCGACGATCCGGCATCCTCGCCGCTTCCGCAGGTGCAGGTGCTGGGTCTGACCGAGACCGGGACACGCTCGATCGTCGACGCCGTCGTGGGCGGTGCCCGCGACTCCGACAGTGTGCTGGCGGCGGAGCTCGTCCCCCGGATCCCCAAAGGCGCCCTGGTGCTGGCAGGTAGCGAGTACTTCCCGCGGGCGTTGTGGATGCAGGCGTCGTCGAGAGGATCGGAACTGCTCCTGAGGGTCACGCCGGAGCGAACACTCACCGTTGATGAGGTTCATGACGACGGCTCCTACCGTTCACGAGTCCCGGCTGGCACGCAGTCCGGCGCAGCCGAGGTCGATGCGATGGATGTCCGGATCATCGAGCCTTCCTCGCCAGATCCTCAGGCCGGAGCCGGCGCCTACCGACTGGCCACCACGATCCTCGATCCGTCACGTGCTCCCGCGAGCGAGCTCGCTGCCATCGACGCGCAGCGGTGGGAGATCGCGTCGGCGTTCGACGAGCTGAAGGCGCACCACCTCAGCCCCCGAGTCGTGCTGCGGTCACGGGACCCAGATGGTGTCCATCAGGAGGTGTTCGGCTACCTGTGCGTTCACTTCGCCATCAGATGGCTCCTGAACAGCCCTTGGGAGGACAATTCGGACACCGGGTCCGGGCCGCGAGCAGGCGGGCACTAAGTAAACAATTGTGGTCATTTTCTAGGAGATGTTCGATCCGATGCGGTGGCGACGCCAACCGAGGCTCGCCCACACCGAGTTCGTCCATGCTCCGATGAGCCTGAATCCCTTGCTGGCGTGGCTCATCTCGATCCACTCCGCGCTCGCCCTGCAGGCGCGGTGGCGCTCGACTCCGACACCCGCCGGGCCACGCCGGCCTCATCGACCACGACGACCGGGCAGGAGCATCCCCGGGCGACCGCGTCCGGAAGGTCTTGATGGTCGGCCGACTGCGGCTGCCCGAGGACGAGCAGCGACGCACGCTCGGCCGCCCGCCCGAGACGACTGACGAGCGCACCCTCGACGAGTGACACGGTGACGCTGACTGCGTTCGCTCTGCTGCCCAGGCCACCGATCACCTGCTCGTTCGCCCGCATCACCGCTCTGGCCCGCTCGCCCGGCAGGTCACGCTCCAGGGCGAGGTCCGCACGTGCGGCGACATCGTGCACTCGCACCGTCAGCACCCGCGCATCGCGCTCGATCGCCCAATCGACTGCCCACCGCAGGGCCGCAGTGCCCGCAGGCGTGTGGTCCAGCGCGACCACGATCAGTTCCTTCGTCATGTGGCTGTTGTCCATGAAGGCCACCTCCTGGTCCTGACCCTGCCGCGACCCGGCCCGCGGGATAAGTGCGCAAAGGAACGCTCTTCCGGGACCTATGTCCTCCGTCCGATCACGGACCAAGGTCCTGCCGGGTCCGGTATCTCGCCTCTACGACGGAGACCGGCGGGGAGATCGACTGAGGACATCACTTCAAGACTCAGGAGCACCGATGAAGGCACTTGTGTACGGCGGACCCGGGCAACGGTCATGGACCGATGTACCCGACCCATCCCTGAAGGACCCCGAAGACGCGGTCGTGCGAGTCGAGGCGGTCACCATCTGCGGCTCCGACCTGCACATCCTCAAGGGGGATCTGCCAGAGGTACAGCCCGGACGCGTCCTGGGTCACGAGGCCGTCGGCACTGTTCTCGAAGTCGGGTCCGCGGTGAGGGACATCAAGGTCGGCCAGCGGGTGCTGGTCTCCTGCATCAGCTCGTGCGGCCAGTGCCGGTACTGCCGCGAGGGCAGGTACGGCCAGTGCCTCGGAGGTGGCGGCTGGATCCTCGGCCACACCATCGACGGCACCCAGGCCGAGATGGTCCGGGTGCCCTTCGCCGACCGGTCCCTGCACGTGCTCCCCGACGACGTCACGAACGAGGCAGCCCTCCTGCTCGCGGACATCCTGCCCACGGCATACGAGGTGGGAGTGCTCGCGGGCAAGGTCTCCCCCGGCGACGTCGTCCTGATCGTCGGGGCCGGCCCGGTCGGACTTGCCGCGCTGACGACAGCCAGGCTTTTCAGCCCCTCCCGGATCGTGGTCGTGGATCCCGAGCCGACCCGTCGGGAGGAGGCCCTGCGCCTTGGTGCGGATGCGGCCGTCGCTCCCGACGCCGACGTGCGCGCCGAGCTCGGCTACTGGACCGAAGGCCTCGGCGCCGATGTCGCGATCGAGGCGGTCGGCATCGCGTCGACCTTCGAGATGTGCGCCGATCTGGTCCGCCCGGGCGGACGGATCGCGAACGTCGGGGTACACGGCGCACCCGTGACCCTGCATCTCGAGCGCCTCTGGACGCGAGACGTGACGATCACGACGGGCCTGGTCGACACCTCAACCACATCGTTGCTGCTCCGGCTGATGAGCGACGGAAAGCTCGACGCCTCTCCACTGATCACCCATCGCTTCTGCCTCGATGAGATGGAGACCGCGTACGACGTGTTCGCCGACCCGGCAACCTCTCACGCGCTCAAGGTGGCGCTGACCCGCGATGAGCAAATGCCCTTCGCGTGACCCCGCCACACCAGCACCGTGAAACCACCAACAGGAGGATGAGATGAGCATGCAAGAGGCCACCGAGCTGTCCTATGCGGATTGCCGGTCGCTACTGGCGGGCGGCGAGCTGGGACGGGTCGCCGTCAGCACGCCACAGGGGCCGCGGATCATTCCGCTGAACTACACCCTGGCGGACGACTCGATCGTCTTCCGGACCACGCCGTACAGCCTGCTGGGCACCTACGCACGCAACACGACGCTCGCCTTCGAGGTGGACGACGTTGATCCGGCGACCCACCGTGGCTGGAGCGTGGTCGCCGTCGGGCGCGCGACAATGGTCGTCGATGTCGACGAGCTCAGCGTGATCAAGGCCATCTGGGATCCGCAGCCGTGGGTCGGCGGTCAGCGGTGGATGTACTTCCAGCTGCCATGGCGCGAACTCACCGGCCGGAGGCTGCGCGGCAGCAGCTGATCGGCTGCCTCCTGTCCGGCGCCCCATGCTGTGAACTCTGCGACCATGGCGAGATGAGCCCGATGGATGGTCCCGGAACCGGGCTGGGCCTGCCAGTTCGCGCGAGGGCCCTGCTCAACGCCTTCATTGCGATCAGCACCGACCTGGACATGCACAGCGTCCTGGACAGGATCGTCGCCTCCGCCTGCGACCTCACCGACGCGCAGTACGGCGCGCTCGGTGTGATCGGCAACGACGGCCAGCTCTCCGACTTCGTCACGCGGGGGATCACACCGGAGGTACACGCGCAGATCGGTGACCTACCGCGGGGGCGCGGCCTGCTCCGACAGCTGATCGACCACCCCGAGCCGCTGCGGCTCGAGCACCTTCAGAACCATCCGAGCTCGTTCGGGTTTCCGGACAACCATCCTCCGATGACGTCGTTCCTCGGGGTGCCGGTGCGCATCCGTGGGACCGTGTTCGGGAACCTCTACCTGACCGAGAAGATCGGATCCGAAGCGTTCAGCGAGCAGGACGAGCTGCTCGTCCAGGCACTCGCCGCCGCCGCAGGCTTCGTGATCGAGAACGCCCGTGCGTTCGCGCTGAGCGAGCGTCGCCGGCAGTGGCTGGAGGCATCCGTACGGATCAGCGAGACGCTGCAGCCGCCGATCCAGCTCGGCCGCGCGCTCACCCAGATCGCGATCGCCACGCGCACGGTCACGGGCGCCGACGCGGTGGCGATCCTCCAGCGTGAGGACACCGACAGCTACCGGGTGACTGCAGTGGACGGATCCAACGCGAGCCAGGCACCCGCGATCGCGGACCGGCTCCAGGCGGCGATCCTTCGTTGCGACCAGCAAGGCGAGGAGGTGGTGGTGACCGATGGCAGCGAGCGCACCGTCGTGCTGGTCCCGCTGCGGGCCCACCTGGCTGCCAGTGGCGTCCTCCTCGTCCTGCTCGAGGGCGGGCGCGGGTTCCTGGACGCCGAGGAGCGGGAACTGCTGACCTCGTTCGCGGATCAGGCGTCGCTCGCCCTGGACAGGGCAGAGGCTGTCGCGGACCGCGAGGAGCTCGCCGTCGTCTCGGACCGGGACAGGATCGCCCGCGACCTCCATGACCTGGTCATCCAGCAGTTGTTCGCGACCGGGCTGCAGCTCCAGGCCACCCGGCGACTGGCCGTCTCGGACGAGGTGACCAAGCGCATCGACCAGGCCGTGACAGACCTCGATGGCACCATCAGGGACATCCGCACGACGATCTTCGAGCTGCAGCACCGCACCCAGCAATCGCTCCGTGCCGACGTACGCGAGCTGGTCAACGAGTACATCCCGGTGCTGGGCTTCACCCCGGCCCTGCGAACCGTCGGACCCGTCGACAACCTGGTCCCGGAGGCCCTCGGCGCGCATCTCGTGGCCGTGCTGCGCGAAGCGATGTCGAACGTGGCCCGGCACGCCCTCGCGAGTCGCGCGGGCGTGGACATCCAGGTTTCCGGGACCGACGTGCTGCTCCGCGTGGTCGACGACGGGATCGGGATTCCCGATGACCGACGCGAGAGCGGGCTCCGCAACGTCCGGCGCCGGGCACACGAACTTGGTGGCACCGTGTGGCTCCGTCAGACGGAACCGCACGGCACCACCATGGAATGGCGGGTCCCGCTACCGCGGGACTGAGGCCGTCACCGCAGGATGGTGTGCTCCCGGACCAGTTGCGTCCGGGCCCACCGCTTGCCGAAGCCCCAGGTGTCGCCGGCGAGGACCAGGCCGAGGACGACCATGCTGATCGCGCCGAGGATGTGCTCGTCGATCACCGGGTTGGTTGCAGGCGGCAGGGCGACGCTCCACATCAGGAGATACATCAGCGCACCGGCGCCTGCACCGAGCCGCATACCGATCCCGAACGTCAGTGCGACGCCGATGCCGAGCAGTCCCAGCATGAACAGCCAGTCGACAACCACCGTGCCGCCGATGTTGTTGTAGAACCCCTTGAACGGGCCGTCGGCGCCGAACTTCAGGAAGCCGGCGGTGGGGCTGGCCCCGTGGATCCAGGCAGCCGGCCCGAAGTGGTCCACGACACCGGCCGGGTTGCGGCCCGTCGAATAGCCAAGGGCAAGCAGCTTGTCGAAGAAGGCCCACAAGAAGGTGAGACCGAAAGCGATACGGAGCAGAGCCAGCGCCTTGGCCGCCGGACCCGCAAGGACAGTGTGCTGCGCGACTGACGCGCTGGACTCGATCTGGTGCGAGGCCTTGTGGATGACAGACATTGGGTTCTCCCTAGATTCGGTTGACACCCTCAGACTCACGGGAATCCGGCGACGCGAGCAGGGGAGAGAGTCACCGGCCTCGGGGACGTTCGGCCTGCACCGGATCAGGACGAACGGCTACTTCAGCAGCTTGGTCGCCAGCACGGCGGCTTGGGTACGTCGCTCCAGCCCGAGCTTCGCCAGGATGCTAGACACGTAGTTCTTCACCGTCTTCTCGGCCAGGAAGATGGCCTCCCCGATCTGGCGGTTCGTGTAGCCCTCGGCGATCAGCGCCAGGATCTTCCGCTCCTGATCGGTCAACGAGGCGAGCTCCGACGCCTCCTCCGGTCCGGTCCGAAGTCGTTCGAGGACGCGCGCGGTGAGGCTCGGGTCGATGAGCGACTGTCCGGCGGCCACTCGACGGACGGCGTCAACCAGGTCGGTGCCGGTGATCTGCTTGAGCACATAGCCCGAAGCCCCGGCCATGATGGCCGCGAACAGCGCCTCGTCATCGTCGTACGACGTCAGGATCAGGGCCTTGATGCTCGGGTCGACCGACCGGACGTCGCGACACACGTCGATGCCACTGCCATCGGGCAGTCGTCCGTCCAGGACGGCGACATCGGGATGCAGCGCCGGGATCCGGCTGGTTGCCTCCTGGGCCAGACCGGACTCGCCGATCACCTCGATGTCACCGGAGCTCTCCAGCAGCTCGCGCAGACCCCGCCTGACCACTTCGTGGTCGTCCAGGAGGTAGACGCGGATGGGCTTTGCTGGCTCAGTCATCCTCCCTTTGTACGCGCATTCGTCGCCAAGCGTGGGTCGCGGTCACCCGAGAAGGCTGACGCCACGGGCGATCACGATCACCATGAGCATGATGGCCGACACGGACTGGGTCGCCATCAGCATCTTCGCCCGGTGCGAGAGCGGCATCGTGTCGGTTGGGCTGAACGCCGAAGAGTTCGTGATCGACACGTAGAGGTAGTCGATGAAGGCCGGTCTCCACTCCGACCGGGCCGAGGACCGCGCCGCCACCTCAGCGATCGCATCACTGTCCTCGTCCTGGGGAAACCTGAAGTCAGCCGGCGGGAGGTCGGAGTGTGCAGACTGGGTACGCGCCACCGGACCGCCCCGGTCGAACTCCCAGAACGCCAGCGCGAACACGATCATGTTCGTCACCCAGACCTGGCCCGCAGCGACCAGCAGCTGGGCACCCTTGCTCGTCTCATTGCTGACGAGCTGGTCGACCAGCAGCACGAGCGCGACCGCGTTCCCGACAGCGATCAGCAGGATCAGGCCGATCGAGAGCAGCCGGAGCTCCCTGGTCTCCTTCGTCATCCGCTTCGGGTTCGCCAGCAGCAGTGGCAGGAACAGAACGACTTCGAGGATCGGTACGACGACGCGCGGGCCGATCAGCAGGGCACTGGGTAGCAGGAAGTAGAGGCAGATCGCGAGGAGTACGGCGATCGCGGCGGGCAGTCGTGACTCCCCCGGATGATGGCGGGCGGTCACGGCGTAGGACTCACTTGGCTCCGACCTGGTCGGGCGTGGCCGTGCCGTCGATCACTGCCGGGACAATGTCAGCAAGCTCGACGAACACGCGGGTCAGTCGTTGGTCTGAAATCATGCGGGCTTCCTGTCTGACCGCCCCGAATGTGGTCGGGCCGAATCGATCATGACTCACGATCATTCCCCACGCTGCGAAAGTAACGGGTCCCTGCGAGCACTTCTCGCGCGATTGAAGGCTCGGACGCTCGGCCGCGAAGCACCAGCGCGCAGCAGGCGGAGGGCGTCGGCTGAAATCCTTGTCCTCATCGGCGTCGGCCCACGCCTCGAGCGGCTGCTGAAGCCGACCCACCTCGAGAGGACGCTTCCCGGCTGGGCGGCAGGGTCAGCGGTGCAGTCGACGGGCGAGCGCCTGGAGACGAGGTTCTCGCAATGTCTTGCGGTTCCCGGTACCGTCACCTAACTTGGACAGGTGTCCAGTCATGTGTCCAGCGAGCTCTCCTCCGCCACCCGCCGCAAGCTGAACCCGCGACAGGCGGAGACGGTTGCGCGGCTCGTGGAAGCCACCGGGGTGCAGCTGCGCGAGGTCGGGTACGACGTGCTCACGGTACGCACGGTCGCCGCGGCGGCAGAGGTCGCGCCGGCCACGGCGTACACCTACTTCGGTTCGAAGGCGCACCTGGTCGCCGAGACGTTCTGGCGGCTGCTGCAGTCTCGTCCGCACCACGAGCTGCAGGCCGGGGCTCCGGTCGACCGGGTGATCGAGGTGTTCCGCGATCTGGCGACGTTCCTGTCCGAGGAACCAGCACTGGCGGAGGCAACCACGACCGCCCTGCTCGGCCCAGATCCGGATGTGCGGCGGTTGAGGCGGTTGATAGCCGGGGAGATCAACGGCCGGCTGCAGAATGCGCTCGGCCCGGAGCCTGATCTCGGCGTACTCGAAACGCTGTCACTGGCCTGGTCGGGCTCGATGCTCCAGGCTGGCATGGGCTACTCGACCTATGCCCAGATGGGCGACCAGCTCGCCCGCGTCACGCGGACGGTGATGGGTCGATGACCTCCGTCGCGAACGTCGCGACCTTCGACCCCTATGACTACGCGTTCCACGAGGACCCGTACCCGACCTACGCCTGGCTTCGCGAGAACGCACCGATGCTGCACAACACCGACGACGACTTCTGGGCGCTGTCCCGGCACGAGGACATCACCCGCGCGGTCCGCGAGGACGGCACCTTCTCCAGCTCCATGGGGGTGTCGCTCGACCCGACGGCGTGGGGACCGAACGCCTGGCGGACGATGTCGTTCCTCGCCATGGACCCGCCTCGGCAGACTCGCCTGCGTGCCTTGGTGTCCCGCGGGTTCACTCCGCGACGGGTCGCCGACCTGACCCCGCAGATCGAGCGGATCACCAAGCGGCACCTCGATGCCGCCCTCGAAAGCGACGAGTTCGACTGGATCAAGTCGTTCGCCGGGAAGATGCCGATGGACGTCATCTCCGAGCTGATGGGCATCCCCGAGTCCGACCGTGACGAGATCCGGCGGCTCGGTGATCTCACGGTGCACCGCAAGGACGGGGTCCGCGACGTGACGCCCGAAGGCATCGACGCGGCGCTGACGATGATCGGGTACTACTCGGACCTGGTCGCCTCGCGACGTCGTACGCCGACCGACGATCTCACCTCCGCACTCGCCGCGGCCGAGCTCGGTAAGGACCGGCTGAGCGACGAGGAGATCATCAGCTTCCTGTTCCTGATGATGGTCGCCGGCAACGAGACCACCACCAAGCTGCTCGGCAACGCTGTCTACTGGGGAACCCGAAACCCGGACCAGCTCATGTCCGTGCTCGCCGACCCGACACGCGTGACGCCGTGGGTCGAGGAGACGCTCCGCTACGACACCTCGAGCCAGATCCTCGCCCGCAGCCTGCTGACCGACCTCGAAGTGGGCGGTCAGACGGCGCCGGCCGGCTCCAAGGTCCTGCTGCTGCTGGGTTCCGCGAACCGGGACGACGCGGTCTTCCCGGATCCGGACCGTTACGACCTGGACCGCGACACGTCCAGGTCGCTCAGCTTCGGCGGCGGTCGTCACTACTGCCTGGGCGCGAACCTGGCCCGCCTCGAAGCCACGATCGCACTGACCTCGTTCGTCAAGCAGGTGCAGAGCGTCGAAATCGACCATGCCGCCGCCGTACGCGTCCACTCGGTCAACGTCCGCGGGTTCTCGAGCCTCCCGATGAAGGTGCAGGTCCGTCGGTGAGCCGGAGACTTCAGCATCCGGACCGTCGACCTGCCGTCATCGCCGGAGCTTCGAGCGGCATCGGTGCGGCAACGGCCGTGGCTCTCGCTCGCGCGGGTCACCCCGTCGCCCTCGGCGCGAGGCGGACCCAGCTGTGTGACGACGTCGCCCGGGCGATCCGCGATGCCGGTGGCGAGGCCGTTGCGCATCCACTCGACGTCGCCGACAGCGAGTCGGTCGCGAAGTTCGCGAGCGCCGTCGGAGCCGATCTGGGCGACATCGAGGTGGTCGTGTCGAACGCCGGGCTCAGCCGGCCCAACCGGGTGCACACCTCCACGGTTGAGGAGCTTCTGGCCCATGTCGAGGTGAACCTGCTGGGGCCCCAGCGCCTCATCGAGGCGTTCGCGCCTGGCCTGGTTGCCCGCGGTCGTGGCGATCTCGTCTTCATCTCCTCCGACGTGGTGGAGACCGTCCGACCTCTCACGGGCGCCTACAACGCGACCAAGGCCGGGCTCGAAGGGCTGGTCCACACGATGCAACGCGAGCTCGAGGGCACGGGCGTGCGCGCCTCGCTGGTGCGTCCCGGTCCCACCCTCACCGAGATGGGCACCGACTGGCCCGAGGACCAGACCACCGACCTGATCAACGAGTGGGTGAAGTGGGGCCTGGCGAGGCACGGGCGTTTCCTGCCCGCCGACGCGATCGCGTCGGCCGTCACCACCATCGTCTCGGCACCGCGCGGCACCCACATCACGCTCATGGAAGTCCAGCCCGAAGCACCGAAGGACGCGAAGGACCTGCCATGACGCAACTTGTCACGAACCTGCACCCGGACGACCCGAACGGCCATCTCGAGGACCTGCGCACCGACCCGATCGGCCTGCTGCGTCGCGTCCGCGAGGAGTGCGGAGACGTCGGTCGGTTCCGCCTCGGTGACAAGGACGTGTACCTCGTCTCCGGAGGCGAGGCCAACGAGGCGTTCTTCCGGGCACCCGACGAGGTCCTCGACCAGGCCGCGGCGTACCCCTTCATGACGCCGATCTTCGGCAAGGGTGTGGTCTTCGACGCATCGCCCGAGCGGCGCAAGGAGATGCTCCGCAACCAGGCTCTGCGCGGCGACCAGATGAAGGGCCACGCGCAGACCATCGAGCGCCAGATCCGAGGCATGGTTGGCGATTGGGGCGATGAGGGCGAGATCGACCTGCTCGACTGGTTCGCCGAGCTGACCATCTACACCACCTCTGCCTGCCTGATCGGGGAGTCGTTCCGCAATGAGCTCGACGGCCGGTTCGCCGCGCTGTACCACGACCTCGAGAAGGGCACGGATGCGCTCGCGTTCGTCGATCCGTATGCCGACATCGAGAGCTTCCGCAAGCGTGACGAGTCACGCGTCGCCCTGGTCCACCTCGTGCAGGACGTGATGGATCGACGCCTCGTCGCGGACGCACCGAGTCGCGAGGACCGCGACCTGCTCGACGTACTGATCACGCTCAAGGACGACAACGGCGAGCTGTCCTTCAGTGCCGACACGATCACCGGCATGTTCATCTCGATGATGTTCGCCGGGCACCACACCAGCAGCGGTACGGCGGCGTGGACGATGATCGAGCTCCTCCGGAACCCTGGGGTGATGAAGGACGTCGTCGCCGAGCTCGACGACTTGTATGCCGACGGCTCCGAGGTCTCCCACCAGGCGCTGCGCTCGATCCCCAGGCTGGAGTCGACGCTGAAGGAGTCGTTGCGGCTGCATCCACCCCTCGTGCTGCTCCTCAGGGTGGCGACCGAGGACATCGAGATCGACGGACACAAGATCCCGGCCGGCGACATGGTCGGTGCATCTCCCGCGGTCTCGAACCGCATCGCCGAGGACTTCCCCCAGCCCGACCTGTTCGATCCCGGCAGGTACGTCGAGCCCCGGCAGGAGGACATGCTGAACCGCTGGACCTGGATCCCGTTCGGCGCCGGCAGGCACCGTTGCGTCGGCTCGGCATTCGCGATGATGCAGCTCAAGGCGATCTTCTCGGTGATCCTCCGCGACTACGAGTTCGAGCTCGCGCAGCCGTCTGACACCTACCGCGACGACACCTCGAAGATGGTGATCCAGCTCGAGCAGCCGTGCCGGGTGCGCTACCGCAGGCGGCAGGACCGATGAGGGTCGCCGCCGACCTCGACCTCTGCCAGGGGCATGCCGAGTGCGTCGAGGAAGCCCCCACCGTCTTCGCGTACGACGAGCAGACCCGCCAGGTCGACGTACTCCAGGAACACCCTGAGGAGTCCCTTCGCGACCAGGTGAAAGCCGCCGTCGCGTACTGCCCGGCAATGGCTCTGTCACTGACGCATGCCCTGGCCGACCCGACGAATGAGGATGACTGAGCGATGACGTACCCCGCGGATCGAGCCGAGCTCGAGAAGATGGTCGGCCGGTGGATCGAGGCGAACTCGACCGCCCAGGACGAGCGCGACTGGACCGGTCTTGCCGAGTTCTACGCCGAGGACGCGACCTACGGCTGGATGTACTCCCCCGACGAGCACTTCATGTGCGTCGGTCGCGACCAGATCCGTGAGTTCGCCCTCGGCACCGAGATGGCAGGACTCGACGGCTGGCAGTACCCCTACGTCACAACGCTGATCGACGAGAAGCAGCAAATGGTCGTCGGATTCTGGCGTCAGGTCTCCGACGTCACCGGGCCGGACGGAAAGCCGATCGAGATCCATGGCATCGGCGGCAGCTGGTTCAAGTACGGCGGCGACTTCGAGTGGGCCTGGCAGCGCGACTGGTTCGACCTCAACAGCGCCGGCCACGCGTTTCTCGCGCTGCTCGAGACCGGAAAGGCCTCCGAGGCGATGGTGACCAGGATGGGTCTCCACGGACCGTCACAACCCGGTCACTTCCCGCTCACCGACCTGCCGGCACCGTTGTGGCCGGTGCCGACACAGTGACGATCATCGACAATCCCGCTGCACAGCTCCTCATCGACGGCAAGCTCGTCGACGCGTCCGACGGCGCCACGTTCGTGATCCTCAACCCGGCAACGGAGGAAGTGATCGGACACGCTCCCGACGGCACGGCGGAGGACCTCGACCTGGCCATCGCCGCCGCCCGACGCGCCTTCGATGAGACCGACTGGTCGACCAACCTCGAGCTCCGGGTCCGCTGCCTTCGCCAGCTGCACCAGGCGCTCGTGGACAACGCCGAGAGCCTGCGCGCCCTCACCACGGCCGAGGTCGGAGCGCCCGCTTTCCTGACCAGCGGACCGCAGTACGACGTGCCGGTCGAAGGGCTTTCCTGGGTGGCAGATCTGGCTGAGTCCTATCAATGGACCCAAGACCTCGGCACGGCCAGCCCGATGGGCATCCGGACCAAGCGGACCGTTCGGCGTGAGGCCGTCGGCGTGGTCGCCGCGATCACGCCGTGGAACTTCCCGACCCAGATCAACCTCGCCAAGATCGGCCCGGCGCTCGCGGCCGGCAACACCGTCGTCCTCAAGCCGGCTCCGGACACCCCGTGGATCGCGGCCGAGCTCGGCCGGCTGGCCGTCGAGCACACCGACCTGCCGCCCGGCGTACTCAACATCGTCACGACCACCGACAACGCGGTCGCTGGCCTGCTCACCACCGACCCGCGCGTCGACCTGGTGTCGTTCACGGGCTCGACTGCGACCGGCCGGGCGATCATGGCCGCCGCGGCACCGACGCTGAAGAAGGTCTTCCTCGAGCTCGGCGGCAAGTCCGCCGCGATCGTCCTGGACGACGCCGACCTCGCCGGTGCCGTCGGCACGGCTGCCTTCTCGGTCTGCATGCATGCGGGCCAGGGCTGCGCGCTGACGACCCGGCTCGTTGTGCCTCGCGACCGATATGACGAGGCGGTGCAGATCGCCGCCGACACGATGCGCTCGATCGGTGCGGCCGACCCGACCGACCCGGGCACGATCTGCGGGCCGGTGATCTCGGAGATCCAGCGGGACCGGATCGAGGCCTACCTCCGTCTGGCCGTGGAGGAAGGTGCTCGTTTCGCCACGGGAGGCACCAGAGCCGAGCGCGACAAGGGCTTCTGGATCGAGCCGACGGTCATCGCCGGCCTGGACAACAACGCCCGCGTCGCGCGCGAGGAGATCTTCGGCCCGGTGCTGGTGGTGATCCCGCACGACGGTGACGACGACGCCGTACGCATCACCAACGACTCCCCCTACGGCTTGTCAGGCGCCGTCGACTCCGGTGACCTCGAGCGCGCGAAGGCTGTCGCGGCACGGATCCGCACCGGCACCGTTGCCGTCAACGGTGGCGTGTGGTTCGCGGCGGACGCGCCGTTCGGTGGTTACAAGCAGTCCGGCATCGGCCGGGAAATGGGTGTCGCCGGGTTCGAGGAATACCTGGAGACCAAGACGATTGCGGAGCCGGCATGAGCGAGAACAGATTCGACGGCAAGGTCGCGGTCGTCACCGGAGCAGCTCAGGGCATCGGCGCGGCGTACGCCGCAGCACTGGCCAACGAAGGCGCCGTGGTGGTGGTCGCCGACCTCAACGAGCAGGCCGGCAACGACACCGCAGCCAAGATCGTCGCTGACGGGGGCAAGGCGATCTTCATCCGCACCGACGTAGCGGACGCCTCGTCGGCGGAGGCGATGGCCGCCCGCGCCGCCGACGAGCTCGGTGGCATCGACCTGCTGGTGAACAACGCGGCCATCTACGGCGCGATGAAGTTCGACCTGCTCATCACCGTCGACTGGGACTACTACACGAAGTTCATGGCGGTGAACCTCAACGGCGCCCTCGTGATGACCCGCGCCTGCTTCCCGCACATGCAGGCCCGCGGAGGCGGCGCGATCGTGAACCAGTCCTCGACCGCGGCGTGGCTCTACTCCGGGTTCTACGGGCTGGCGAAGGCGGGCATCAACTCGCTGACCCAGCAGCTCGCGCACGAGCTCGGCGGGATGAACATCCGGGTCAACGCGATCGCGCCGGGTCCGACGGACACCGAGGCAACCCGCACCCAGGCCGGTGACCACGTGAAAACGCTCGTGCAGAGCCTCGCGCTCAAGCGGGTCGGCCAGCCGCAGGACATGGTCGGCGCCTGCCTGTTCCTCCTGTCGGACGACGCCTCCTGGATCACCGCCCAGATCCTGGACGTCGACGGTGGCCAGGTGTTCAGAGCGTGACGGTCGACACCACCTCGGTCGGGTTCATCGGCTTGGGACAGATCGGCAGGCCGATGGCGCTGCGCCTGGCCGACTGGCCCGGTGGCCTCTGGGCGTACGACGTGGTCCCCGACGCCGTCGATGCTCTCGTCGATGCCGGCGCCACCAGGGCGACGTCGATCATCGAGGTGGCCGAGAACTCCGACGTGATCTGCCTGATGGTCCGCGACGACGACCAGGTGCGGGAGGTTCTTGCGACGCTGCTCGGCGCTGCACGCTCGGGGCTCGTCGTGGTCGTGCATTCGACGATCCACCCCGACACCGCCAGCAACCTCGCCACGGTCGCAGCCGCCCAGGGCGTCGCGCTCGTCGATGCCCCGGTCAGTGGCGGCTCGATGGGTGCCTCGGACGGCCGCCTCGCGATCATGGTGGGCGGCACGCCTGAAGCCTTCGAGCGGTGCCGTCCGGTGCTCGAGCAGATGGGCTCTCTCGTCGTACACCTCGGTCCGGTCGGCTCGGGCACCAGCGCCAAGCTGGCGCGGAACCTGCTGCACTTCGTCTCGTTCACCGCCGTCACCGAGGCGCAACGCCTGGCCGAGGCGGCCGGTATCGACCTCGCCCAGCTCGGCGCGATCGTCCGCCACACCGACAAGATCACCGGTGGAGCCGGCGCGATCATGTACCGCGACACGACCGTTCCTCTGGCCGCTGACGACGCCTGGAGACCGATCTTCGAGCACGTTCGTGCGCTCGGCGAGAAGGATCTGGGCTTCGCCCTCGAGCTCGGCAAGGCCCTCGGCGTGGACACGCCGCTGGCGGCAATGGCACTGGACCGGCTCGGCCCAGGCCTGGGACTGGAGGGAACCCAATGACCGAGACACCCGAAGAACTGCGCGCTCGTGGACTGGCGAAGATGTCGGAGGTCTACGGCTGGAAGTTCGAGGACGGTCCGGGCGACTTCTTCGGGATCACCGCCGATCACCTCTTCGCTGACATCTGGTCGAGACCCGGCCTCGACATCGCGCAGCGAAGGCTGCTGCTGATCGGGCTCCTCGCCGGCCGCGGCGACCATGACGTCCTCGAGCTGCAGCTCGAGGTCGCCCACAAACAGGGCGAGCTGGACGCCGCCGCGCTTCGCGAGATCGTGATCTTCCTGAGTCACTACGCCGGCTGGCCGACCGGAGCCCGGCTCAACAACGTCGTGGAGAAATTGATGAAGGGCTCATGAGCGGCGTCACTCTGCGGGAGAGTAATTCAAGACAAATCGGACCATTCGTGTGACTCACGTAACAGCGAGCCACCCGCGTCGTTGATGATGAACGAGAACAGGTTCTATTTCCGCACGCCCGAACGGAGTGATGCTTTGAACACGCACAGGCGGCCACGGATCCGCATCCTGATCGCAGGGGTGGTCGGTGGCGGCATGCTCGCTCTTGCGGCGTGCGGTGGTTCTCAGCTCAATCCGAAGGCAGTTCGCGCAGCAAATGAGGCCGTGGCCGGCACCTCCCAGGCAGCCGGGGTTCCCGGCTCGACCTCGGGCACGCCTGGAGCACCCGTGGCAGGGGCTCCGACCGGCGGCGCCACGACCGGCACCACGGGTACCACGGGCACCACCGGCACGACCGGGACAACGGGCACGACCGGGACGACGGGCACGACCGGCGGGTCAAGCACCACGGGCGGGAACCTGCCCAAGGGCGCCTCGTGCGCCGGCTTCAAGAACCAGACCGGCATCACGGACAGCACGATCACCGTGGGCAACGCCTCGGACATCAGCGGTCCGGTGCCCGGGCTGTTTCAGTCGGCGCAGGACGCCACGAAGGCGTACATCGCCTACTTCAACTCGACGTCGAGCATCTGTGGCCGCAAGCTCGCCATGCAGGCCCTCGACACCCGGACCGACGCCGGCGCCGACCTTGCGGCGTACACCACTGCCTGCGACAACGACTTCGCCGTGGTCGGATCGCTCGGCGCCTTCGACTCAGGCGGTGCCGCCAAGGCGCAGAGCTGTGGCATCCCCGACATGCGCGCGGTTGCGACCACCCCGGAGCGACACGCCTGCACCACCTGCTTCGGCGCGGAGGGTGTCGACTCCCAGTACTGGCCGGCCGCGATTCCGGACTACATCATCAAGCACGACAAGTCCGGCAGCCAGCACGCGGCGATGCTCTACCTCAACGCCGGGGCTGCCGTGATCAACGGCCAGCGGGAGCAGGCAGCCAACGAGCGGGCAGGCATGCACTACGTCTACAGCCAGGCCATCGACGTCTCCGAGTTCAACTACACGCCCTTCGTCCAGAAGATGAAGGACAACGGCGTCAAGGTGGTCCAGTGGGTCGGCGACTCCTCGGACGTGATCAAGCTGGCCCGCGCGATGCAGCAGCAGAGCTTCAAGCCCGACATCTTCATGCTCGACCCGAGCGCCTACGACCAGGCCTTCCTCCAGTCGGGCGGATCCGCGGTCGAGGGCATCACGATCTTCGCGCAGTTCGTGCCGGTCGAGGAGGCCAGCAGCAACCGCGAGACGCAGCTCTACACGCAGTGGCTGCAGCAGGTGCACCCCGGCGCGAGCCCGACCTTCTACGGCATCTTCGCGTGGTCGGCCACCAAGCTCTTCGTCGAGCGCGCACTGGCGTTGGGCGGCAAGCTGAGCCGGGCCTCGCTGATCAACTCGCTCAGGTCGGTCCACGCCTGGACCGCCGGAGGAATGCATGCGCCCCAGGACGTCGGAGGCAAGACCACGGGTAAGTGCTGGCGGTTCCTGAAGGTTCAGGGCGGCAAGTTCGTCGCCACTGGTGGGACCAAGTACTCCTGCGACCGCGTCGTCTCGGCCGGCTGACATGGATGCCTTGCTGGCCTACACGGTCACCGGGATCTTCACCGGCGCGGCGTACGCGATCGCGGCCAGCGGGCTGGTGCTCACCTACAGCACCACGCGGGTCTTCAACGTCGCCCACGGTGCCCTCGGCATGCTGATGGCCTTCGTGTTCTGGGACTTCAGCGTGCGGCAGGGCCTTCCGAGCTGGCTGGCGTTCGTCCTGGTCGTCTTCGTGGTGGCTCCACTCATCGGGGTCTTCGTCCAGCGGGTCCTCGCCCGCGGCCTCGGTGAGGCACCGGTCGGTGTCGGGCTGGTCGTCACGGTCGGCATCTTCGTGGGTGTGATCGGGCTGGCCCAGCAGATCTGGCCGCCCGCCGCGCGACCGCTCAACCAGTTCTTCAACCAGTCGGGCACGCACATCGGCAGCCTGTTCGTGACCTGGCACCAGATCCTCACGATCGCGCTCTCCGGCGTGGTCGCGGTCGGGCTCTACTTCCTGCTCACCCGGACTCGTGTCGGCGCCTCGATGCGGGCCAGCGTCGACAACCCCGAGCTCCTCCAGCTCTACGGCGGTCGGCCCGACGTCGTTGCCGCGCTCGCCTGGGCCATCGGTACATCGCTCGCTGCGCTGGCTGGCATCCTGCTCGCTCCGATCGTCGGCCTGGACTATTACTCGCTCACCCTGCTCGTGATCAACGCGTACGCCGCTGCGATGCTCGGCAAGCTCAAGAACCTCCCGCTGACGTTCGTCGGCGCCATGGGTCTCGGCCTGATCCAGGCGTATGCCGTGGGCTATCTCCCGAGCGACGCGGCGTTCTCGGGTCTCCGGGCAGTCGTGCCCACGCTCTTCCTGTTCGCCGTGATCGTGCTGATGCCCCAGGCCCAGCTGCGGATCGGTCAGGTCAAGGGCATCGTGTCCGCGCCGGTGGCAAGCCTCGGCCGTTCGGTGAGCTTCGGCGGCGTGCTGGTCTTCGCCGTCGCCGTTGCCGTGGTGTTCCTGTCCAACTCGAACATCTTGCTGTTGGGCACGGCTGCGACGTACGCCATCGTGATGCTGTCGCTGGTGCTGCTCACCGGCTACGGCGGCCACGTCTCCCTTGCCCAGTTCAGCTTTGCCGGGGTGGGAGCGCTCGCCTACGCGAAGCTCGACTCTCCCAACCTTCTCGGCCTGCTGCTCGCGGCCGTGATCGCCGCGTTCATCGGAGCCCTGGTGGCATTGCCGGTGCTGCGCCTGACCGGCCTCTACCTCGCGCTGAGCACGCTCGCCTTCGGGCAGCTGATGGACAAGCTGGTCTTCCAGGACTCGCACGCGTTCGGGTTCAACGGCACGTTGACTGCGGGACGGCTGTCGGTGCTGGGCATTCGCTTCACGGACACCGGTTCCTACGTGGTCCTGATGTCGATCTTCTTCGTCCTGGTCGCGATCCTGCTGCTCGCGCTCCGACGCGGCCAGCTCGGCCGGGTGCTGGTCGCCATGCGCGACAGCCAGGCCGGCTGCGCGACGCTCGGTCTCGACGTGCGGTGGCTCCGGGTCGGCCTCTTCGCTGCGTCGGCCGGCATTGCCGGCTTCGCAGGCGCGCTCTTCGCTGGGCTCCGCGGCACCATCGGCGCTCAGGACTTCCAGTTCTTCTCGAGCCTGCTGCTGGTGCTCGTCGCCGTGGTTTGGGGCGTCACCTCGGTCACCGGCGCTGCACTCGGTGGGATGTTCCTGATGCTGCTCCCGGTCCTGCAGAGCGACAACCCCTCCATTGCCGGACTCGCGTTCGCGGTCGTCGGCTTCGGCGCGGTCGCCCTCGGCCGCGACTCCAACGGCCTCGCCAACCGGCTGTTCGTCATCGGCCGGTTCCTGCGAGACCAGGCGTTCGAAGTGGTCCGGTCGATGCCCGATCTCCGTGGTGACCAGGACCTCGATGCCGAACCGGACCTCGCCTCCGACGAGAGGGAGGTGACGGACCATGCCGCCGCTGCTTCGCATTGAGAACGTCGTCGTCCAGTTCGGTGGCGTCACCGCGGTCAACAACGCCTCCTTCTCGGTCGAGCCCGGCCGGATCACCGGCCTGATCGGTCCGAACGGCGCCGGCAAGACGACCTGCTTCAACGTCATCAGTGGGCTGCAGAAACCGACGCAGGGACGCGTCGAGTTCCTTGGCCACAATGTCACGCACACCGCCGTCCATCGCCGTGCGCGTCGCGGCATCGGCCGCACCTTCCAGCGCCTCGAGGCGTTCGGATCGCTCAACGTGCGCGACAACGTGCGGGTCGCCATGGACATCCGTGGCGGGTTCCGCGGAGCTCTCCGGCGTACGACGCAGGATGCCGACCTCTTGCTCGAACGCGTCGGCATCCTCGACTACGCCGACGACGCCGCCGACTCGATCCCGACCGGCACCGCCCGCCTCCTCGAGCTGGCTCGCGCGCTCGCGTGTGAACCCAAGCTGCTGTTGCTCGACGAGCCGTCGTCCGGTCTCGACGAAACCGAGACCGAGATCTTCGGCGAGCTGCTGCGCGAGCTCGCCTCCGAAGGCACCGCGATCCTGATGGTCGAGCACGACATGGACCTGGTGATGAACGTCTGCCATGAGATTCATGTCCTCGACTTCGGCTCGATCATCGCGTCGGGCACCCCTGCGGAGGTCCGGGCGAATCCCGTTGTGCAGAAGGCATATCTCGGTTACTCCGACGACGCGACGACCGAGCTGGAGCCGGTGAAGCCATGAGTGTCCCGATCCTCGAAGTCATCGACCTGCACGCGGCGTACGGCCGCATCGAAGTGCTTCGCGGCGTCGACCTCACCGTGCCCAAGGGTGCAGTGGTCGCACTGCTCGGACCCAACGGTGCCGGCAAGTCGACGCTGCTCAAGGTGATCAGCGGCCAGATGAAGCAGACCAGTGGCGACGTGCACCTGGGCGGCGTACACGTGCAGAACCCCAAGCCCGACGAACTTGCCCGTCTCGGCCTGACCACCATCCCCGAGGGCCGCAGCGTGTTCCCGAACCTGACGGTCGAGGACAACCTGCTCCTCGTGTCGTACGCCGGAGTCCCGGCGCGCGACGTGATGGATACCGCCTACTCCTACTTCCCGCAGCTGCATCAGCGGCGCTCCCAGCTGGCCGGCACGATGTCTGGCGGCGAACAGCAGATGCTCGCGATGGCGAGAGCCCTCGCGTCCGATCCTGCGCTGTTGCTGCTCGACGAGCTGTCCATGGGGCTCGCTCCGCTCATCGTCGACGAGCTCTACGAGACGGTCGCCCGGATCGCCCAGTCGGGCGTCTCGATCCTGGTCGTCGAGCAGTTCGCCCGCACGGCGCTCCGCGTCTCGGACTACGGCGCCGTGATGTCGGGCGGACGGATAGTCATGACCGGCGAACCCAACGAAATCGAGAAGGACATGGCCGACATGATTCTCGGAGGAGTGCTGTGAGATCCAGGACCACGCGCGTAGTGCTGGCCGTCGCGATGGCCGGACTCACCACGATGATGATCCCGTCGCCAGCAGGCGCAGACACCACGTTGGGCGGCTTCGTCGCCAACGCGTCGGCGACACCGCTCCAGATCCAGATCATCGAGCCGGCGATCCCGATCCCGGCCGACCCACAGGTCCAGCTCGAGTTCGGCTACAGCGAGACCGACGCCTCCTCTGGTCCGAACGGTCACGGGCGCGCATCGTGGCTCTGGCCGGGTGACTCCATCGGCGAGGGCTTCAAGACGATCGGTGACGGCTTGGGGCTGCCCGCGGCGCTGACCAAGAACGGCTACCCGGTCCAGGTCAACTCGAACTCACCCGGTGACGTCGCGACCCAGAGCAGCACGCTCGCTCCCGGGGCGACGATGCGGACGACCTCCGGTCCGAAGGAGACCGTCGCCAGCGTCGGCTACTCGCCCGATGATGCCGTGTCCGACGATTCCGATGCCCCTCCGGCCGCCACGGGCGCCGGCGGGCTTCCCGGCATCCCGGCCCTGCCGTCCATCCCTGGCTTCGGCGGCCTCACCGACATCCTGGGCAGCCTGCTCGGCGCTCCCAAGGCGACGCCTCCCGCGCCTGCCGCGGGCGGGGCAACGAGTTCGGACACCAACAACCTGGCCTTGCCCTCAGCCCTCTCCGCGATCGTCGACTTCGGCGGGATGAGCAGCATCAGCCGTTCGACGTACGACGGCGACACGATCGTCGCGCAGGGGACCAGCAGCCTCACCGACTTCTCGCTGCTCGCCGGAATCATCAAGGCCGAGTCCGTGGTCGTCTCCACCACCACGACGAGCACGCTGAGCAAGACGTCGTCAGTGGTCAAGGCCCAGTTCGGCAGCCTCAGCATCGCCGGGCAGTCCTTCGCCATCACCAAGGACGGCATCGTCGCGGCAGGGAACACCACCGCCCTCCCGGCGCTGCCCGACGCCCTTGCCAGCACCCTCGCGTTGCTCGGCATCACCTTCGAGCTTCCGAAGGCGGTCAAGACCGTCAACGGAACGCGCGAGGCGGTCGCGGTGCAGGGACTCAAGATCACGGTTGACACGAACGTGCTCCGCAAGGCGCTCGACACCCTCCAGCTCGCGAAGCTGATCGCCAGCCTGCCCGACTCGGCTGGTGCACTGAAGAGCCTTGCGGGCGCACTGGTCGACACGCCGCCGAAGATCGTGATCTATCTCGGCAACGCCAACAGTGAGGCCGGCGCCGTACCCACGGTCGCGATTCCGACCGTGCCCTCCTCCGGAGGCCCGGGCACCAGCACCAGCGGAGTCCCTGGATCGAGTGGCACCCTGCCGCCCGGCGGACTGCCCAGCACCGACCTTCCGACCGGCACCACCGTGCCGGTTGACCTCTCGAGTTCTCCGACCGCTGTTGCCAAGGTGGCTGGACTGCCTCCGCTCGGCAGCGTGCCCGGGATGTTGCTGCTCGCAGGCCTGCTGGTCGCCGCGGGCCTGGGCTGGTGGCTGACCAAGTTCGGCGCGCTCGGCCTCGGCACCAGCGCAATGTGCAAACTCGGTCTCCAGACCGGCGTACCCGACCTGCGAAAGGCCTGACGATGACCCAGACCCTGCCTCGTGCGGGAAGCCGCTCCGTCTCCGGCGCTGCTCCCCTGCGCGCCGACGGAGCCCGACTGCTGCAGGTGATCCTGTTCGGTGCCGGCGCCGCCCTGCTTCCGCTCGGCGTCGTCGTTATCGCCGTCGGGTGGTACGGCGCTGCGCACACGCCTTACGAGTACGACCAGCTGACCTACATCGTGTCGGCGCTGTTCGGGCTCGGCCTGACCTTCTGCGGCGGTTTCCTCTACTTCGGCGCGTGGCTTGCCCGGATCGCGACCGACCAGAAGGAGAACGACAAGCGGCTGGCGGACACCCTGCTCCTGCTCGCAGACTCGGTGGCTCACAACACCGCCGGCTCGCGGCCTGCGGGCGCCGGGCGTGACGCGGGCAGCGTCCTGGTGATGACACCCGGCGGGACAACCGTCCACCGTGCCGACTGCTCCCTAGTGGCGAACCGTGAAGACATCGAGCCTGCCGGCGTACTCGCGTCCCAGCTGAGCCCGTGCCGGGTCTGCCGTGCCGAGGTCCCCGCCTAGCTCCGACGCGGTGGTCGAGGGGCCGGTGGTCGAGCCGAGCCCGGTGGTCGAGCTTGTCGAGACCACGCCTTCTG
>JAOPXK010000169.1 GCA_025965195.1 Marmoricola sp. | reverse complement strand
AGCTGCAGTCTCAGCAGCTGGCAGATGTGGAGACCACTTTAGAAGCGTTGAAGACAAAGAAGCTTCAATTTCGCGCGGTTTGTGAACTCACGGGAAGCAAGTAGAGGATAGAAAGCAACGGTAACGGACAATATGATGTTGTCTTCTCATTGTTCTTAGACACTAGAGTTTGATATGATGTCAATGTCTCCGGGGCCTAAGTGGATAAATGTATTGCTCTCATAGAAGGCTTTATAGACACATATGCAGTCATATTCTAACCAATAATGGCTTATGCTGAAAAGATTGCAGGAGACAATGGTAGTGCAATTGTAATCAGGAACTAGGTACCCATGCATCTACGGGTGTCATTAGACCACCAATGAAGGAAAGTTAGAACAAGTACTTCTACTTCTACTTAAGATCACCCATGGATACAAAATCCTGCTTAACTCCGGTCCTCCAAGCTTGATATTGAATTGCCTCATTCTCTACAGCATCCCCTCATTCTCAAGAGCTTTCTTCCCATTGGGAAGCTCAGCAATCTTTTGCAACATTTGCTTCAACGCCATAACCTTGCCATCTATACTTGTTTTAGGTTGAAAGGAGTATACTTCTTCTGCAAGTAAAGCGTCTTAACTACCAGGTCTGTCTAACAATATATCTATCCACTTCTTAAGTCTTCCTGCAACATTGTTTAAGCTATCAGTGGTAATTATGTTGACGACTTGTGTGGGGATTCTAGGTTTGTTCTGCAACTTGATCTTTTTAGATGTCAATAATTGCTCACCATAAGCTGATTGCCATTACCAACCTTAATCCGAGCAATAATTCCGGCATTCAGGGGAATATTCTCAATATCTAAATCCGTCAATAATTGTTTGAATTTATTGCTTTGTCCGCTGCCCTTCAAGTCCCAATCATACACCCACTCTCAAATGTGTGCTTCCTCCGGTTTACCAAACTTATATGACTGGACAATGTTAGCATCTAGCTTGGAAGGAAACCCAGGTCCATGGAGCATACCTCTCTATCCAGTTCTCCGCGGAAGACCCATTCTTCTTGTGTTGCCGGGGTATAGTGTTCTTCTGGCTCTTCTTCCACAGTCTCCGCATATTTCTTGCCATAGGATTGGATCCTCGCCTTCATAGGGAGAGGTTACAAACAACTTCAACTACTTTCACAGCCTACATAATAAAAGTCAGCTATGGGGTATAAATCCTGAGGGTACTGCTAAAGGCTTACCTTCGGCGCCATCATGGTATTCAGTGAGTAAAAGTGAAGAGTTCTGTTTGTTTGTTTGGGCTGCGGCTGCCAAAGTACTTCCCAGGTAGTAGCACGTTTGGTTGAGATGTGGGCGCTGCGCTGCCAAGAATGTCCTAGCAAACATCAGAACTGGTAAACCTTCAGCTTTTGATGTGTTTAATACATCATCTACCCACCCTGTGTACAGACGCTCACATCAACTTCAAGAAGCTATACAGAAACTCATCAACTTTAAGAGCTCAACTGCAATCATGTCAACTTCAACAAGCAAAGCTTTGTATTGAGAACTCCGATATCAGCAGGGAGGAAGGCAATCTTGGATACTGCAATTGCATTACTTAAGAGCAGGAGATCTTACCTCATAAGAGAGGAAATTGCAGAACGGATCAAGTCTCTATATCCCTAGAAAGAGAAGAATATTTGGGTATAGTGATATGCTATTAATAGTTATGGATGAGTATTGAATATAAACTCATATAAACACTTAGGACTACATAGACTAACGCATAAACTTTGACCCTAATGCGGATATATCTACAGAGATATCCGCACCCTCAAGATTCGCACCTCTAAGATTTGCATCCCCTAGATTAAGCTTTGGAAGTCAGCCCTCAACATACAAGGCCAATAGTAGTGCTTCAGCGAACTCTAGCCAAGCATGGTTAGAATCTCAAGTTGCTTGCAGTTCTTTCAACTGTGCTCCAGCATTTTTAGAGGAAAATACAGTTCAAAAATCTACGTTGGCTTTAGGTATAACACATGATTGGCCGACTTCACCAGCTGCCCCTGCAGCCTCTTTGAATTTGGATTGTTCAGTTGCTTCCAATGCATATACATGTGTGCCTCAGTGTAAAAACCAGGTTGTTGCACCCGCCAACTCAACTACCCTCTTTTCCGAGGATAGCGCGATGCACAATGCCGAAGATGTATGCTTGTTACAGATACCCGAGATTATGGAAGAGCAAGGGGAGATCTGCATTGAACATTCACCGGCAATAGAAAATAGTAAAGAAGTGGTTGCCTTAGGCCAATTTCTGATAGATCTTAATGAACGTGTTTTCCAAATTATGGTCAGTGTAGTTTGTAGAAAATGTAATGGTGTCTGTATCTGTGATAGCTGACAGAACAGGGTCCTAGTTAAACCACTTGTATAAACCACAAGGTTGCGGAAAGAACATGGTTTTTCATGCTCCAACAGGACAAAGTTGTCTAGAGATCTTGGAGGCATAGAAGAATAAGGTCCAGTCTGCAATTGTTGCTAAGAAGCCTAAAGGCTCTCAAGGCACTTGCAGAGGAGGAAACAAAATTTCAGCTAAAGAACTGGCTGCACTCCTGGCTGATGCACAGCTGTGATTTCCAGTGTAGAGATTATGTGTAGTTAGTATGAGCTTGGTACTTTACTTTTGACTTGGGTATTGTAGTGGGAAAAAGACATATAGATACTTTACTGTAATGCTTTAGTTACTGTGATGCTTCAGTTTAGTTTGAGTTGGAATGATCATATAATAATTATTTGAGTAAACTAGCTGATGAACGTGCTCTCTTAAACACTATTTCAAGCCAATGGCCCAATACGTTGTTTGACCACTCTACAATGTATGTGTTG
>JAOPXK010000054.1 GCA_025965195.1 Marmoricola sp. | reverse complement strand
ACATCGTCCGCGACGCCCGGATGATCCCCGTTTCCCGACTCAGCACGGACGCCGCCAAGGCGTTCGAGGCCGCGTGCGTCTCGGTGCGCGCCGGTGGCTGTGTCGGTGTCTACCCGGAAGGCACGATCACCAAGGACCCGGACGGCTGGCCGATGCGGGCCAAGACGGGCGCCGCGCGGATTGCGCTGGAGACCGGCTGTCCCGTCGTACCGATCGGGCAATGGGGTGCTCAGGAGATCCTGCCGGCGTACAAGCTGCGCCCGCACGTGTTCCCACGCCGCACGGCGCGCTACAAGGTCGGCGACCCCGTCGACCTCTCCGACCTCATGGGCAAGGCCCTGACGAACGACGTCCTGCATGCGGCCACCGACCGCATCATGGATGCCATCACGGCGCTGGTCGCGGACCTGCGTGGCGAGACTCCGCCGGCCGTACGCTTCGACCCGCGGCAGGCCGGGATCAGCGAGATCGGCAATCCTGACAAGGACCCGTCCCACGACAAGAAGGGTAGGGATTCGGCATGACCCGGGTCGCAGTGTTCAGTGCAGGTTCCTGGGGTACGGCGTTCGGGACGGTGCTCGCCGACGCCGGCAACGACGTCACCCTCTGGGCGCGTCGGGAGGACGTCTGCGCCAACATCAACGACAAGCACGAGAACTCCGACTACTTCCCGGGGGTCGAACTGCCCGACTCGATGACCGCGACCACCGATCCGGCAGTGGCCGGGGAGGGCGCCGAGTTCGTGGTGCTCTCGGTCCCTTCGCAGTCGTTGCGCCAGAACCTCACCGACTGGGCGCCGGTGATGCCTCCCGACGCGGTCTTCCTCTCGCTGATGAAGGGGGTCGAGCTGGGCACGACCAAGCGGATGAGCGAGGTGATCGCCGAGGTCACCGGTGCCGGACCCGAACGCGTCGGTGTGATCAGCGGCCCCAACCTCGCTCGAGAGATCGCGCTCCGCGAGCCGGCCGCCAGCGTGGTTGCCTGCGCGGACGAGGACGTGGCCCACCGGGTCCAGCAGATCTGCCACTCACCTGCCTTCCGCCCCTATCGCAGCACCGACGTGCTCGGCTGCGAGCTCGGCGGCGCCTACAAGAACGTCGTCGGGCTCTGCGTCGGGATGGCGGTCGGCCTCGGTTTCGGCGACAACACCACCGCCTCGGTGATCACCCGTGGGCTTGCCGAGACGGCCCGGCTGGCGATGGCTCAGGGCGCCGATCCGCTGACGCTGATGGGCCTTGCCGGCCTCGGGGACCTGGTGGCGACGTGCTCGTCACCGCTGTCTCGCAACCGGACCTTCGGCGAGAAGCTCGGTCAGGGGATGACGGCCGAGGAGATCTACGCATCGACCCGGCAGGTCGCCGAGGGCGCGAAGTCGTGCAAGTCGCTGCTCGACCTCGCCAGGAAGGTCGGCGTCGATGCTCCGATGGCCGAGCACGTCGAGGCCGTCGTACGCGGAGAGATCAGCCCGCGCGACATGATGGCTGCCTTCATCTCTCGCGACATCAAGCACGAGCGCGACTAGCTGGCGCTGTCCACCAACAGGTCGTCGAGCGCCTGCTTGAGATCGGCCCACAGGTCCTCGACGTCCTCGATGCCGACCGAGAGCCGGACCAGCCCTTCGGGGATCGTCGTCGGCTCTGACTTCCAGCGACGACGACGCTCCAGCGACGACTCGACGCCACCGAGCGAGGTGGCGTAGACCCAGAGCTTCGTCTTCTGCTGCAGTAGGTCACCGGCGATGGCGCCACCCTTCAGCACGGGCGCGACGATCGCACCAAAGCCCGGGTAGCGGACCTCCTCGACCGCGTCGTGCGCCTTCAGCCGGTCCACGAGCTCCTGCGCGTTCGCCTGCGCGCGTTCCATCCGGAGCGGGAGCGTCCGGAGCCCACGGAGCGCCAGCCACGCCTCGAACGGGCCGGGGATCGCGCCGACCAGGTCACGCCGTCCCTTGAGTACGCCGTACAGCTCGTCGTCGTTGGTGACCAGGGCGCCCATCAGCACGTCGGAGTGTCCGGCGATGTACTTCGTCGCGGAGTGCACCACGATGTCGGCGCCGAGTGACAACGGCTGCTGCAGCATCGGGGTGGCGAAGGTGTTGTCGACGACGACGTACGCCCCAGCGGCGCGGGCGCCCGCGGCGATCGCCGCGATGTCGGCAACCTCGAGGGCCGGGTTGGTGGGCGACTCGATCCAGACGATCGAGGCGTCCTCTGCGGCGGCGATGACCGCGGCGGTGTCGGTGATGTCCACGAGCTGGGTCAGCAGCCGGCCGCGCGACTCGAGGTCGGCGAGCTGCAGCACCGTGCCGTTGTAGGCGTGCCGCGGGGCGACCACCTTCTCTCCCTGGCCGACGAGGTCGAACACGGTCGCTACCGCCGCGAGCCCGCTCGCGAACGACAGGCAACGCCCACCCTCCAGTGCGCCGAGCGCATCCTCGAACGCGGTCCACGTCGGGTTGGCATAGCGGCCGTACTCCCGGTCACCGCCCGCGACGTACGTCGCCGCCATCGTGATCGGGACGTTGAGCGGCTCGTCCGTGACGTGGGGCGGCCGTCCGGCGGTGACGGCGATCGTGGCGGGGCGAAGGGCGGACTGATCGGACATGACACACACCCTAGGGCCGCCGGTAGGGTCGTCGAATCATGAGCACCGAGAATCGCAAGCCCCGCGTGGCCGTCGTCTTCGGCGGTCGCTCCAGCGAGCACTCCATCTCCTGCATCTCGGCCGGCAGTGTGATCGCTGCGCTCGATGCGGACAAGTACGACGTGGTGCCAATCGGCATCACCACCGATGGCCGCTGGGTGCTGGAGTCCGCCGAGGGCGGGCACCTCGGGTTCGGCCCCCAGGGTGAGCTGCCCGTCGTCCGCGGGACGAGCGAGGTCGCGCTCGGGTCGTCGCAGGAGCTGGTCGTGTCCGGGCCCGGGGAGGTGCCCAAGACGCTCGGCGGGGTCGACGTGGTCTTCCCGGTGATGCACGGGCCGTGGGGCCAGGACGGCACCTTGCAGGGGCTGCTGGAGCTGGCCGGTCTGCGGTACGTCGGCGCAGGAGTGCTCTCGTCAGCCGTGGGCACCGACAAGCACTTCATGAAGCTGCTCTTCCAGGCGCAGGGTCTGCCGGTGTTGCCCTACGTGGTGGTCCGTCCGCTCGAGTGGGAGCGCGACGCGGGGTCGGTCCGTGAGTCCGTTGCCTCCTTGGGCTATCCCGTGTTCGTGAAGCCCGCCAGAGCCGGGTCGAGTTTCGGGATCAGCCGGGTCGATGTTCCGTCCGAGCTCGACGCCGCGATCGAGGAGGCTCGTCGTTTCGACCCGAAGGTGCTCGTCGAGGCGGCTGCCGAAGGAGCCCGCGAGGTCGAGATCGGCGTACTCCAGGGGCTCGACGGCGCGGCTCCGGAGACCAGCGAGATCGCAGAGATCCGGGTTGATGCGGCGCACGCGTTCTACGACTTCGAGGCAAAGTACCTTCCCGAGCAGAACACCACGCTCGACGTTCCAGCCGATCTGCCGAGCGACATCGCCGCCCGGATCCGTGACCTTGCCGTACAGGCCTTCGTCGCCCTCGATGTCGAGGGGCTGGCCAGGGTCGACTTCTTCGTGTTCGCCGACGGGCGCGTCGAGGTCAACGAGGTCGAGACGATGCCGGGCTTCACCTCGACCTCGATGTTCCCCCGGATGTGGGCCGCGTCGGGACTTGAGTACCCCGAGCTCGTCGACCGGCTGGTCCAGCTCGCGTTGTCCCGTGGGACCGGGCTGCGCTGATCACTGGCAGTGCGAGACGACCTTCGTATGCGCCCTGATCGCCTTGGCGAGGTCGATCATCGTCGCCGGGAGGCCCTCGGGGCGGTACTGGGCCGGCACCGTCACCTGGACCAGCGGCACCCGCCCGACCGCTGTCATGACCACGTTGGCTCCGGGGTCGTTGCTGGCGGAGTTCGGGACGAACCAGTCCATTCCGTTCGCGGTCTGGCACTGCGCGACCTTGGTGAAGCCCTTCGGCTTGTCGACGCCACAGCGCAGCACGATGGCGGGATCACCCCAGGCAGCGACGGCTGTGCCACTGAGTGAGCGGGCGTTCTGGTCGTTGACGTGGTCGGGCAGTGCCTTGACCAGGGCCGTGCAGGCCGTTCGCTCGGACGCGGTGAGCGCGGGCGGCTCGACCTTGAGCGACCCGCAGCCAGCGAGCAGGAGCGCACACACAGCAACGCCCGCCACCCGGATGGGCGACGGGCGTCGGAGCGCTGGGGTCAGATGTGGACGACGGGGCACGTGAGCGTGCGGGTGATGCCGTCGAGGGTCTGCACCTTGGCGACGACGAGCTTGCCGAGCTCATCGACATTCCGGGCTTCTGCACGCACGATGACGTCGTAGGGGCCAGTCACGTCCTCGGCAAGGATCACGCCCTTGATGTCGGTGATCTTCTGGGCGACCTCAGCCGCCTTGCCAACGTCAGTCTGGATCAGGATGTAGGCCTGTACGACCATCTTCGACTCCCTCAAGTTCGGTGCAATAACAACCGTCTCGAACCTACCGGACTGACCCTCACCGGTGGAACAGACGGTGTCGATTGGCTGATCACTGGCCGATCACTGGCTGGGATCTGGTGAGATACCGCCATGACCTCCCCCAATCCGTTCCCCGCCGGCGCCACCCTCGCGGACGTCGGGGAGTTCGGGCTGATCGGGGAGCTGACGAAACGGTTCGAGCAGGGCCCACATGTCTACGTCGGGCCGGGCGATGATGCCGCGGTGATCCGGACCCCCAAGGGCCATGTCGTCGTATCGACCGATCTGCTCGTGGAGAACCGGCACTTCCGGCGCGACTGGGCGTCCGCGCTCGAGATCGGCCACAAGGCCGCGGCACAGAACCTCTCCGACATCAACGCGATGGGGGGTACGGCGACGTCGCTGACCGTCGGACTCGGTGCACCGCCGGATCTGCCCGTGCAGTGGGCGCTCGACCTCGCCGACGGGATTGCCGCCGAGGCAGCGCTGGTCGGCGCGTCAGTGGTCGGTGGTGACCTGACCCGCGCCAACGAGGTCGTCATCGCGATCACGGTCCTCGGCGAGTGCGAGATCGCTCCGGTGCTGCGGTCGGGAGCGTCGGCCGGTGAGGTCGTTGCCATCGCCGGGCGACAGGGCTGGGCCGCTGCCGGGCTCGCCGTACTCGGTCGAGGGTTTCGGTCTCCGCGCGTCCTTGTCGAAGCCTTCAAGCAGCCCGAACCCCCTTATGCAGCAGGGCTTCTGGCTGCTCACGGTGGCGCGACGGCGATGATCGACGTCTCCGACGGGCTGCTCGCCGATGTCGGGCACATCGCCTCGGACTCGGGTGTGGCGATCGACATCACGACGTCGTCGTTCGAGCTCGACGACCCGCTGCGAGCCGTCGGGGCGGCCCTCGGAGTCGACCCGCTGGAGTTCGTCCTCGGCGGTGGAGAGGACCACGCGATCGTGGCGACCTTCCCGGCTGATGCCGTGCTCCCGGATGGCTTCCGGACGATCGGTGTGGTGGCTGCGGGCGAGGGAGTCACGGTCGACGGTACGACGTACGACGGGCCGACCGGGCACGCGCACTTCTGACGGTCAGGCCGCGAGCAGGATGAGGTTCGCGAAGTGGGCTTCGAGTCTGCTGCCGTGCAGCATCGTGAGGCCGCTGACGGGATCGATCGTGTGGGTGCCGAACTGGTCGGTGAGCCGGTAGCGGTGGTGGGGTGTCTTCCAGAGGTAGCTGCCGTCGGGCAGTTGCCGGTGTTCCCAGCCTTTGGCGTGGGTCTTGACCCGGTGGTGGCGTCGGGTCATCAACCCGAGGTTCTCCACCTTGGTCTGACCGGGTGGGCCATTGGGTCGGTAGGGCACGGAATGGTCCTTGTCCATGCGCC
>JAOPXK010000051.1 GCA_025965195.1 Marmoricola sp. | reverse complement strand
CACTCCGGCCTAGTCATTTCGGGCAATTCGACGTTGACCCCATCCAGCGCGCCGCAAAACCGAAGTGGCCGCGAACCCCATGGGGTTCGCGGCCACTTCAGGTGACTGGGTGTTGGTCGGTTGGCCGCGTTGCGACCTCGCTCCGGATCAGCAGGAGCTGGGTGCGCTGTTCGCCACCGCGGAGCAGGTGCTCGAGAAGGCGTTCTTGATGACGCCTCCGAGTGCGAAGACGACCAGAACGACGACGGCGGCGATGCCGGCGACGAGCAGGCCGTACTCAACGGCGGACGCGCCGTCTTCGTTACGTCGGGCGGTGATGTTCCGAATGAACTGCATCATGTTGTGTTCTCCCTCTAGAACTTGGCTTGTTGCGGACCGCGCGCTCTACGGCCCGGCAAAGACAACTCTCGCAGCAGCGGAGGCACCCCGACATCGGGCAGATGGCTGGATATCAGCGGCTCGGTGGGCCACTTCGGGATAGTCCTTTCGGACTACCTTGGTGGCTGCACCGCGGCGATCAGACCAAGCTTCATCGCCGCGACCAGAGCCTGCGCCCGGTTGGCCGCGCCGAGCTTGTCGTAGATCTTGGCGATATGGGTCTTGGCGGTCGATTCGCTGACGTAGAGCTTGCCGGCGATCGCGGTCACCCCCAGGCCCTCCGCGAGGAGGTCGAGGATCTGGCGTTCCCGGTCGGACAACCGGGGTGCGCCCGAGGTCATCCGGCGCATCATTGCCTGGGTGAGTCCGGCACAGGTGAAGCTGAGCGGGCTCACGGCCGCATGCCGTGCTGCTGCAACAACCTCCGTGCTCGGGGCGTCCTTGCCGACGAAGGCCGATGCTCCGGCATCCATGGCGGTGAAGATCTGCTCATCGCCGGCGTACATCGTGAGCACGATCAGACCGACGTCCTTGCGTTCGCTCCGCAAGGCCCGGACGATGTCGAAGCCCGACCCGTCGGGCAGGAGCACGTCGCTGACGACGACCTCGGGCTTGAGCGTGCGGGCAGCCTCGAGCCCTCCGGCCACGGTTCCGGCCTGCCCGACCACCGTGAAGCCTTCGGCACGTGCGAACGCGCCAGCCAGGCCGGCGCGGATCAGTTCGTGGTCATCGATCAACAGCACCGTGGTCATCGTGCAATCCCTCCAATAGTGAATCTTCCGAATCTGATGTCACTCAAGAGCTCTCACCCACCCGAACCCGCAGCCGGGTGCCGCGGTTCTCGAAAGCAGGCGTTTGTACGTCCAGGTCGGCCCCGATGCGTTCGGCTCGCTCGCGCATGATCCGCATACCGTGCGAGTCGGGTCGAGCCTCCTGCATCCCGAGGCCGTCGTCCAGTACCTCGATCTCGGCATGCGGCGGTCGGACCGTGCAGCTCACCCAGAGGTTCTCTCCCTTTGAGTGCTTGCGCGCGTTGTTCATCGCTTCCTGCGCGATACGCAGGAGTTCGCTCTCGACCTCTGGGCGGAGGCGGGAGGCGGACTCGTCGAGCCTCATGTGCACCGTCAGGTCGGAGTGCGAACCGACGTGTCGTGCGAACGACGACAGGCTCTGTCCCAGCCCTTGTCCGGCGCCCACCTCGTTGCGCAGGTCGAAGACCGAGTGCCGCAGCTCACCGACGACCCGGGTGACCTCGTCGCGCAGCACGTGGAGCTGGGAGGACTGCTGCTCGTCCTCGGCCTCTGCGACGAGGTTGTCGACGAGATAGCCGAGCGAGGCAACGTCCTGCGCGACTCCGTCGTGGACTTCGCGTGCCAGCCGTTGGCGCTCTTCGCTGGTCGCGGTGTGACGCACGTCGTCGAACAGGATGGCGGTGTAGAGCCTCAGTGCCTGGGTCTTCAGCGAGATCCGGAAGTCGTCCAGGATGTAGGGATCCAGGTTTTGACCGCACACCATCGCCAGTACCGCGATGACCTGTGAGTCGGCCTGGAGGGGTACGGCGAGCAGGTTGCCGAGAAGTTGCGGCTCGGCGGCTTCCCAGCACGCGTCGATCCAGGTCTCGACGCCCTTGAACCGCTCGGGTGAGGCGCCGTCGGAGTATCGCAGCGGCGAAATGATGCCGCCCTCGCTGCGCAGGAAGATCGCCGACTGTTCCACGGGTAGGTCTTCTGCAACCTGAGCCATCATGCGGTCCGCGAGGCTGACAGGGTCGAGCCCCGATGTGAGCTTCGTGGAGAGCGACCGCAGCTGTTTCAGTAGATCCAGGGCACTGCGGTACGACGCGTCCGTCGTCGTGCCGATACTGGATCGCACCGATCGGCCCAGGATCCCCAGTCCGATGCCGGTCGCAAACCAGGTGATCGAGTTGCCGAGCATGTGGGCGTCGTAGTGACCGACGATGACCCACCACGCGATCGCGATCGAGACGGCCTCGCCGAGCATCACCCGGATCAGCCCTTTTGATCCGGCAGAGAGCCCGCCGAGCATCGCCGGGATGGCGAGGTAGGGCATCACCGGGTCGTTGTTGGGGAAGGCTGCGACCGCGACGATCGCGGTGATGCTGCCCTCGGCCACTGCGATCCACGACTCCGGTAGCCGATGCGTGAGCGACAACACCTCCATCGCGATCGCCACGAGAACGATGAACATCAGCCCGTACAGGCTGTCGTTGCTGACAACGGTGATCGAGCCCAGAGCAGCCAATGTGAAGACCCGGGCTGCGAGCGCTACCCGGCCGACGTCGGTCATGTCACTTGGCGACGGTGCCGGAGAAGTTGTCCATGATGCTGATTGCTGCCGGGCCGAGGACTGCGAGGAACAGGCAGGGCAGGATCGTGAAGATCAGCGGGATCAGGATCTTGATCGGGACCTTCTGTGCTTGCTCCTCCGCCCACTGGCGCTTCTTCAGCCGGATCTCCGATGACTGGACGCGCAGGACCTGGCCAACCGGAATGCCGAACGCATCGGCCTGCACCATTGCGCTGACGAACGAACGCAGGTCCGGCAGGTTGGTCCGTTCGGCGAGGGAGCGCAGCGCGTCTGAGCGCCCGCGACCGATCTGCATCTCCTGCAGCATCCTGGCGAACTCCTCGGAAAGGGGACCATCGGTGTTCCGGGCGACCTGCGCGACGGCGGCGTCGAAGCCAAGGCCGGATTCGACCGAGATCGTCAGCAGGTCGATGGCGTCCGGGAGGCTCCGCTGCATCACGGCCGCGCGGTCGTAGGCGCGCTGGTAGAGGTAGAGGTTCGGCGCCATGTAGCCGGCCAGGGATGCGATCACCACGAAGCCGAGGGTCGGCAGCAGGCTGAACCCCAGGATCGCCGAGAACAGCAGCGACAGCAGCAGCATCGCGACGAAGCCGATCACCTTTCCGGCGCTGATCCGGTCAACGGTCCAGCCCGGCGGGTTGCCGGCGAGGTCGAGCTTCTCGCGAAGTCGGTCGTTGGCATCGGCAGGAGTCATCCTGCGGCCGAGGCCCTGTGCGCGGGAGAGCAGGGGGAACAGGACCCGATCGGCGAACGGCGCCTCGAGCTCGTCCGTCATCTCCTTGGGCGCGCCGGTGAGGGCGTTGAGCACGGCAAGTGACCGGTTGACGCCAGCGCGTTCTCGGCCGAACCCGCCGAACGCGCCGAAGATCAGGAACAACGCCGCGAAGACGCAAAGGACTCCGAGGATCAGCAGACCGGTCATCAGATGTCCACCTTCGAAACCTTGCTCATCCAGAAGATGCCGACGGTGAGCAGGACGACCATCGCGCCACACATCACCAGGCCGATCGGGGTGGTGTAGAGCGGGTGCACGTAGGAGCCCTTGGTCAACGTCAGGTAGAGGAGGAAGACCGGAGGCAGCCCGCCGAGCACATAGCAGGAGAGGCGACCCTCAGCCGAGAGAGCCGAGACGTGGCGTCGGAGGTACTCGCGCTCGCGCAGGGTTCCGGCGACGGTCAGCAGCAGCTCGGCCAGGTTTCCGCCGACCTCACGCTGGATCCGGATCGCCATCACCACCCACTCGAAGTCCTTGCTGTTCATCCGTTGGCTGACGCCCTCGAGCGCGTCCTCGATGGGCACGCCGAGCCGAGTCTCCACGATGACCCGTTTGAACTCCGAAGTGATCGGCTCGGAGCCCTCCCGCACGATCGTGTCGATCGACTGGGCGAGCGACAGGCCCGCGGAGAGGCTTCCGGACATCAGCTGCAAGGTGTCCGCCAGTCCCGCGTCGAATGCCTTGAGACGTTTGGACCGCTTCGTGCCGAGGTAGATCCAGGGTCCGACCGCGCCGAGGACGAGGAACAGCAGCAGGTAGAGACCGCTGCCTCCTCCGAGGAGCAGCCCGAGCAGGCCGAGGCCGATGGCGATGGCGGCGTGGACCAGGATCCACTCCGCTGGTTTGAGAGCCATGCCCGCTGCCTCGAGTCGGCTGGAGATCCGTGCTTCGAGAGACTTGTTGTTCGCGAGCACCTGTTCCGCGGCGACCCGTGCCTGGTCGATCGGCGAGCCGGCTTCGGACTTCGCTTGCTTCGGACGTACGCCGTGGGTGCCGTAGGCCTGGATCTGCTCCTCGATGCTCGCCGGCTTCGACTGGCTCGGGCCTGTCAGCGAGATCAGGAAGACCAGCCCGACGAGCCCGATGCCGATCGCGGCGACCACGGCGAGGACGACCGCCCGGGGGATCGAGTACTTCGACTTGGCGACGGGCACGGGCGCGGTGTTGGCGGCCGACCCACTGGGTTTGGTCCGCACCGTGGCAAATGCCGAGTCCGAGTAGGTCTGACCGCCCGCGTCGAGTGAGACGTTGATGTTGGCATCGCCCGGATCCTGGGAAGCCGGGAGGGTGGCGGTCACGAGCACCTGGCGGGCCAGCAGGTCCGCCTCACCCGTGAATGCCTTGGTCAGGGCTCCTGAGTCAGCGGCACTGATCAGGGCACCGCTGCCCGCATCGGCCATCTGCTGAAGGGGAGTGGTGTCGTCGCCGGTCTGGCCGAGCGCGATCGCATCGACCTTGACCTGGGACTGGGCGATCCTGGCGAGCACGCTCGACAACGAGGTCTGCGTGGTGTCCTTGCCGTCGGACAGGATGACGATCTGACGCTGACCCTTGCCGGCCGTGGTTGCGGCATCGATGGCGCCGATGACGCCGCCGTAGAGCGAGGTGTTGCGAGCGAGCGTCAGGTTGTCGAGCACCTTCTGCGATGCGGCACGGTCCAGGCTCGGCGTCTGCCGCACCGACACACTGTCGTCGAAGGTGACGATCCCGACCTCGACGTTGTTCGGAACGCTGTCCAGGAATGTCTTGGCGGCAGCCTTGGCCTCAGCGATCCGGGTGCCGGCCATGCTCTGGCTGGTGTCGATCGCGAGCACCGCGATGCGCTGCACATCATTGGCAGTCGCCGCGCTGTCAGCGGTCGCGGTGGCGTCGGTGCCGTTGATCGTCACCTTGACCGAGGAGAGGTCCACCGTGTCGGTGCCCGGCACGGAGACGAGCAGCTTGACCTGGTGCGATCCGGCTTCGACGTGGTCGATGCTCGCCTGGTCAGCGGCGTACGCCGACCCGCCCATCGCACCCGTGACGAGCCCGGTGAGTAGCAGCAGCGCCAAGGCTGCAAGCGGTTTGGCGAAGCGGTTCACCGGAGCTGCTCAGGCGCGAACACTCGCGGGTCGACGGTCACGTTGTTGTGGGCCATCTTGTCGAGGAACTTCGGGCGCAGACCCGTCGCCTTCAACGAGCCGAGGCTGTTGCCTTCGGCGTCGAAGCCGGCGCTGTTGTCGAAGACGAAGACGTCTTGCAGCGTGATGACGTCGCCCTCCATTCGTTCTACCTCGGTGATGTGGGTGATGTGGCGGGTGCCGTCCTTCAGGCGCGCCTGGTGCACGATCAGGTCCACCGCTGCGGCGACCTGCTCGCGGATCGCCCGGATCGGGAGGTCCATGCCGGCCATCAGCACCAGCGTCTCGAGACGAGCCAGCGTGTCGCGTGGCCCGTTCGAGTGGACCGTACAGATCGACCCGTCGTGGCCGGTGTTCATGGCCTGGAGCATGTCGAGGGCAGAGGCGTCACGAACCTCACCGACGACGATGCGGTCGGGGCGCATCCGCAAGGAGTTGCGGACCAGGTCGCGGATAGTCACTGCGCCCTTGCCCTCGATGTTGGACGGCCGCGACTCGAGCCGGACGACGTGGTCCTGCTTGAGCTGGAGCTCCGCGGCGTCCTCGATGGTCACGATGCGCTCGTCGGACGGAATGAACGACGAGAGCACGTTGAGGGTGGTCGTCTTTCCGGCACCCGTGCCGCCGGATACGACGATGTTGAGGCGGCCGCGCACGCAGGCTTCGAGGAAGTCTGCTGTCCGCGGTGAGATCGTGCCGAACTCGATCAGGTTGCGCACGGTCAGCGGGTCTGCAGAGAACTTCCGGATGGTGAGCGAGCTGCCGTCGATGGCCAGCGGGGGTACGACCGCGTTCACCCGGCTGCCGTCAGGGAGCCGGGCGTCGACCATGGGGGAGGCCTCGTCGACGCGACGGCCGATGCGAGACACGATCTTGTCGATCGTGCGCCGCAGGTGTGCTTCGTCGTTGAACTTGCCGTCGACCCGGACCAGCTTGCCTCGACGCTCGAGGTAGATGTCGAACGGTCCGTTGACCATGACTTCGGCGACGTCGTCGTCACGGAGGTACGGCTCGAGCGGCCCGAAGCCCAGAATGTCGTCGGAGATCTCCTGCGTGATCCGGTGCCGGTCGACAGCCGTCAGAGGCTGGTCGTTGGCCGCCATCACATCAGTGAGTGCGGCGCGGACCTTGCTCTCGAGCTCCGCGTGCGTGAGGTTCGCGTCGTAGAGCTGGGGTCCGAGCTGCACGAGAAGCTCGTTGTGCACGTTGGCCTTCAGGTCGTCGAAACGGCCCTTGGCGGGTTTGGCGCTTGGCCCGTTGATGCGGTGCTTCGCAGCACCCGTGATCGACTCGTCCGAGCTGACATCGGACTCGTTCGCTGGTCGGCCACTGTTTGCCGCCGCCAGCCGCTCGCTGAGACTACTCATGGTCTGCCTTCGCTACTTCTTCTTACGGCCGAAGAATCCCCGCTTTGCGGCCGGGGCTCCCTTGGCGAGAGGTCGACCGGGAACGGCGTCCCCGGCGAGACGAGTGGCCAGTGCGCGGACAGCCTTGCTCACCGGGTGATCGGGCTTCGCCAGGATGATCGGACGACCGTGGTTCGTCGCGTTCGCAACCGCGACGGCTGTCGGCATGGTCTCCGCGACGGGCATGTTGAGAATGCTCTCGACGTTGGCGGCCGAGAGACCGACCTCTTCGTCGGCGCGGTTCAGCACCAGGTGTCGGCGATCCCGGACCAGGTTGAGCATGTCCAGCGTCTCGACGGCCATCTTCATGTTCTTCACCGTTGGGACGTCGAGTGTTGCGACGAGAACGCACTCATCGGTCTCGTCGAACGCCTGGAGGACCTGGTCGTCGAAGCTGGGCGACGTGTCGATGACGAGGTAGTCGAAGTTGGATCGCAGCGTCTGGATCACCCGACGGACCAGGGACGGCGGAATGCGGTCCTTCGCGTCGGGCTGGGTGGGAGCCGCCAGGATCCACAGCGATCCCTCGTGATGGGTCAGCAGCGTCTCGAGCATGCTGAAGTCGAGGTGTTCCTCGACCTCGACTGCCTCCGAGATGGTGTGCTCGGGGATCAGCTGAAGCGTGATCGCGACATCGCCGAAGGCGAGGTCGAGGTCGAGGACGCAGACGCGTTTGCCATCGGCCGCCAATGCCAGCGCCAGGTTCACGGTCATCGTCGTCTTGCCGACTCCGCCCTTGGGGGAGAAGATCGTGATCACCTTGCCGCGGTTGGCGCTGCTGGTCGTCGAGGGCCCATTGATCGCTTCCCACGTCTGGCGCGCCCGCTCGACTGCCAAGCCCAGGCCATCGGTGTCGGCCTCCGCGACCACCGACCGGATTCCGGCCTGCATCGCGCTGGCGAACACTTCCGCACTCAGCTTCTCGCGCACCAGCACAAGTGCAGTGGACGGCCTGGTGAAGGACATCCGGTCAGCGAGAATCGTCGCCGCTTCGAGCTCGACGTCCGGCCCCAGTACGACGACGTACTCGTCGGTCTTCTTCGCCATCCAGCTGTCGAGCTGCTCGATCCCGGGGACCACCTGGGTCCCCAACGGCAGCGCGGCCATCAGGCTGGCTGCCCGGGTGGGATCACTGTCGACGAGCACTGGCATGAAGGTTCCTTCCCTTTCGTCACGCTGCCTGGTCGGGTCAGTTGAACAGGTTCTGGGCGGTGGCGCCCGGATCCTTCGTGACGAGCGAGTCCTTGTTCAGGAGGCCGAGGGCGAGCTCGCCATTGCCCTGCGCGAACAGCACCTTCTCGGCCTGGCTCTGGTCAACGGCGATCGTCAGCAGGGTGCGGGGCAGCTGCTCCGTGGTCGAGGCACCGGTGGCGTCGGTCGTCGTCGTGGAGACGACGGTCGTCGTACCGACACCGATGACCTCGATGTTCGGTAGCAGCATCCGCGAGAACGGACCGACTGCGTTGGTGTTGCCGCCCACGCTGCCCTGTACGAAGATCGCCACGTTGTCACCCGGGTTCACGAAGCCGGCTACCCGGGACGGGTCCGTGAGGTTGATCGAGATCGCGAGCTTCCCCTTCGGGATGGTCAACGCGTTCGAGGCTGTCGCAGTCGCCCCGAACTTGCTGGTGATGATCTGTTCGCCCGGGTAGATGGTCGTCAGCGCGACTTCCCCGGCAATCCCCGACGTGCTGCTCAGTGCGTTTGGAAGCAGCTGGTCCTCGGTCACGGCTCCGAGCTCGATCTTGCCGGCGGCCTCCGCAGCCTGAACGGTCTCACCCGGCGCGATCTGCTTGACCGCGCGCAGCACCTTGACGGCGTGGTAGCGCTGGTCAGCGCGGTTGTCAGCACTACGGACGTAGAGGAATACGAGCAGCGTCCCCAGGGCCGCGATGACAGCGGCAACAATCAGGAGAACTTTCCTGCGATCCATGAGCGGGAGACCTATCTCGTCGGGGTGCCCCGCTGGATCCTGCCTCGGTCCCTGTCAGGAGAGAAGCAAGCCTTTTCCAGAGACAGCACCGGAGTCTGAGCACCGACTCGCCCTCTCGTGCCGGTTACTGGGACCAGAGTGCCGGAATGGAACCCAAAAGTCCGTGACAACGTGCGACATGATCCATTCGGTTTATCGACATAGCCCGAAATGACTACTCCGAGGCTCCGCTGCGCCTTGAGCGTCAGCGTGCGTAGAGCGCGTCCACCTCGTCGCGGCACTCTCTCATCACCACGTTGCGCTTGAGCTTGAGGCTCGGTGTGAGTTGGCCGCCCTCTTCGGTCCAGGTCACCGGAAGGATGGTGAACTTGCGGATCGACTCGGCCTTGGAGACGGCCTTGTTGGCGTCCTCGATGGCGGACTCGATGGCCGCCCTCAGGTCCGGGTCGTCCACCAGATCAGTGATGTCACCCAACTTGTCGTGCTGCTCGGCCCACCTCGGAAAGGTCTCGGGATCGATGGTGACGAGCGCGGCAATGAACGGCTGCCCGTCACCGACGACGATGCACTGGTCAACGAGCGGGTTGGCTCGCAGCCGGTCCTCGAGGACGGCCGGGGCGACGTTCTTCCCACCGGCGGTCACTAGGATCTCCTTCTTCCGCCCGGTGATCCGGACGAAGCCCTCGTCGTCGATCTCACCGACGTCGCCGGTGTGGAACCAGTGGTCCGGGTCGATCGCCTCTGCGGTCGCCGGGTCGTTGTGCCAGTAGCCCGCGAAGACCTGGCCGCCCCTGAAGAGCAGCTCACCGTCCTCGGCGACGCGGACGGTGGTGCCCTGGACAGGCCGGCCGACGGAGCCGACCTTCTGGCCATCGGGCAGGTTCACCGTGACCGAGGCAGTCGTCTCGGTCAGGCCGTAACCCTCGAGGACGTTCACACCGATGCCGCGGTAGAAGTGGCCGAGCCGGTCGCCGAGTGGTGCTCCGCCGGAGACGGCGTAGGCGCAGTTGCCGCCCAGGGCGGCGCGGAGCTTGGCGTAGACCAGCCGGTCGAACACCGCGTGCTGAGCGCGTACGGCGATCCCGGGCTTGCCCGTCTCCAGTCCGCGGGAGTAGGCGATCGCCGTGTCGGCTGCCCGGTTGAAGACCTTTCCCTTGCCGTCGGCAGCAGCGCGCTGCGACGCGGTGTTGAAGACCTTCTCGAAGACGCGGGGGACTGCGAGGATGAAGGTCGGCTTGAACGCCTCGAAGTCGGGGAGCAGCGTCTTGATGTCCGACGAGTGGCCCATCTTGACGCGGCCCTTGATGCAGCCGACCTGGATGATCCGGGCGAAGACGTGCGCCAGCGGCAGGAACAACAGGGTCGAGGCACCCTCGATGGCGAACAGGGCCTCGAGCTCGTCGACCGCGACGGTCAGCTCGAACATGAAGTTTCCGTGCGTGAGCATGCAGCCCTTGGGCCGACCGGTCGTGCCTGACGTGTAGATCAAGGTGGCGAGCGCATCGGGTCCGGCCGTCGTACGCCGTTCCTCGAGCGCCTCGTCGGTGATGTCCTCGCCGAGCGTCTTGAGGACATCGATCGCATTGTCCTCGATCGACCAGACGTGGTGCAGCTCGGTGAGCCGGTCGCGGAACTCCTTGATGCGCGAGGTGTGTTCGGGGGTCTCGGCGACCACGGCCCGTGTTTCGGAGTCGCCGAGAATCCACTCGACCTGCTCGGAGCTCGACGTCTCGTAGATCGGCACGGTGGCCGCGCCCGCGAACCAGATGGCGTAGTCGATCAGGGTCCACTCGTAGCGGGTCTTGGAGATCAGTGCGACGCGGTCGCCGACCTCGACGCCGGCCGCGATCAGGCCCTTGGCCACGGCGCGCACCTCGCGCAGGAACTCGTCCGCCCGTACGTCGGACCAACCGGCTGCGGTCCTCCGGCTGAAGGCAACCGAGTCGGCGTACTCCGTGCCGTTGCGAACCACGTCATCGGTGAGGTTCCCTGAGGAGGGAATGCTGACCCGCAAGGGGGTGGAGTACTCGCGCACGCTGTGCCTCCGGTCAATTCTGGCCCGATTGGACAATGGCTGACGGTACTCGGGACCTCGGCCGGTTGGCACCGCAGGCGCTTCCAGCGGGTTCCGATAACCTTGTGACACCGAAAGTCGCGGCCGCGTCAGCCCAGACCCCAGCCCAGACCCACAGACCAGCGTCACGAGGACAGGACCGACCAGAATGGCCGACCAGACCACGTCCAGCATCGTCATCGGTGCCACGCCCGCAGCCGTGATGGCCGTGATCGCTGACTTCCCTGCCTACCCCGAATGGGCCCAGGGCATGAAACAGGTCGAGGTCACCAAGCGGACGGCGGACGGCGAGGTCGGCGAGGTCCACTTCGAGCTCGAGGCCACTCCGATCAAGGACTCCTACACGCTGGCCTATGACTGGGACGGCGATCGTTCGGTCACCTGGCATCTGGTCGACGGCCGGATGATCAAGGCCATGGCGGGCGCCTACGTGCTCAAGGAGGTGCCCGGTGCCGACGGTGCGGTTGACACCGAGGTCACCTACCGCCTCTCCGTCGAGGTCGCGATCCCACTGATCGGGATGCTCAAGCGCAAGGCCGTGAAGGTCATCATCGACACCGCTCTGAAGGGGCTGAAGAAGCGCGTCGAGTCGCTCGGATGAGTCCCCGTTGAGCGTGCGGATCATCCTGTTCACCGGCAAGGGCGGCGTCGGCAAGACCACCAGCGCTGCCGGCACGGCGACGCTCGCGGCGAGGGGCGGCGCACGCACGCTCGTCCTCTCCACCGATGCCGCCCACTCGCTGGGCGACGCCTTCGGGGTGGCCGTCGGAAGTGAGCCGACCCCGGTCGCCGAGAACCTCTGGGTCCAGCAGGTCGATGCGCAACAGAAGTTCGAGCGGTCCTGGGGCGACATCCAGGGCTACCTGATGACCGTCCTCGACGCCGCTGGCGTTGATCCGATCACGGCAGAGGAGCTCACCGTCATCCCCGGTGCCGAGGAGGTCCTCGCCCTTCTCGAACTGCGCAACCACGCAACGAGCGGGAACTGGGACGTGATCGTCGTGGACTGCGCGCCGACCGCCGAGACGTTGCGCCTGCTCGCGCTGCCCGAGGCCCTCGGCTGGTACATGACCCGGGTCTTCGGCGTCCAGCGTCGAGTGGTCAAGGCGCTGCGGCCAGTGCTGGCCAAGGCAGCCGGTGTACCCATGCCCGAGGACAACGTCTTCGATGCGATCGAGCGGCTGCATCGCGATCTCGAGCAGGTCCAGCAGATCCTCACCGGCCCGGACGCCACCGTCCGGCTCGTCCTCACCCCGGAGACCGTCGTCGTTGCTGAGGCGCGACGCTCGTTGACCACTCTTTCCCTCTACGGCTACCGGGTCGACGGGGTGATCGCGAACCGGGTGTTTCCCTCGCACGGCGCCGACGAGTGGAGGGGTGCCTGGGTCACGGCTCAGCAGGACGTGCTCGCTGAGGTCCGGCAGTCGTTCGTCGACCTGCCGATCTGGCTCTCGTCGTACCAGCCCGGTGAGCCGGTCGGCGCCGACTCCCTGGCGACCTTCGCGGAGGCGGCGTACGCCGGCGCGGATCCGCTTGCAGTCCCGAGCGGCGACGGTCCGATGACGATCACGCGTACGCCGACCAGCGCGGTCCTGCGGATCGCCCTGCCCTTCGCCCAGAAGCGGGACGTCGATCTCGCGCGCCACGGCGACGAGCTCATCGTCACGGTCGGGTCCTATCGCCGGCTCCTTGCGCTGCCGGTCGCCCTGGCCCGGCATACCGTGGTCGGGGCGCGCATCGAGGACGGCTCGTTGCAGGTACGGTTCCGGTTCGAGCAGGAAGGGGCAGCGCTGTGAATGACTCCGACCCGGGCGACCCGACCGCAGGCGGGAGCCCGTCGGGCGAGGACGTCGGCAGCGTCGGCGAAGAGGCGGCCAAGCTGTTCGCGGCGATCTCTGGCTGGGCCAAGGAGCAGGGTGTCGACTACGCAGGCAACGCCACCGGTGCTGCTTCGTCGATGGCCGGTGCCGTCCACAACGTCAGCGAGCACATCGCAACAGGCAGTGACGAATGCAGGTACTGCCCGGTGTGCCAGGTCATCCATGCCGTTCGTCAGACCAGCCCCGAGGTCCGGACGCACCTTGCCATCGCGGCGAGCTCGCTGATGCACGCGGCTGCCGCGATCATGGCGACTCCGGTCCCGCACGACAAGGCGGCGCCGACCGAGAAGATCAACCTCGACGACGAGAAAGGCTGGGACGAGGATCAGTGACTTCGACCATTGGCATCGACGTCGGTGGCACCAAGATCGCCGGTGGTGTCGTTGCCGAGGACGGCACGATCCTGCAGTCCATGCGGCGCGAGTCGCCGGCCACTGATCCGCAGGCCATCAAGGACACGATCGCCGACCTCGTGACTGCGCTGGCCACCGGGCATGACGTGTCCGGCGTCGGCGTCGCCGCTGCAGGTTTCATCGACCGCGACCGGTCCACGGTGCTGTTCGCGCCGAACCTGGCCTGGCGCGATGAGCCGCTGCGAGCCGAGCTCGAGTCCCGGCTGCACCTCCCGGTGATCATCGAGAACGACGCGAATGCGGCGGCGTGGGGCGAGTTCACCTTCGGAGCCGCGGCTGACGCAAAGGACCTCCTTCTCATCACGATCGGCACCGGCGTCGGTGGCGGTCTCGTCCTGGAGGGCGAGCTGATGCGTGGCGGCTTCGGCATCGGCGCAGAGATCGGGCACCTGCGGATGGTCCCCAACGGCAGGCTCTGCGGCTGCGGCAACCACGGCTGCCTGGAGCCCTATGCGTCCGGGACGGCACTCGTGAAGGGCGCCCGGGCTGAGGCCGCCGCCGGGTCGCTGTTGGCGAAGGAGCTGCTCGATCGTGCCGGCGGGGATCTCGAGGCAATCGACGGACCGATGATCACCACGGCCGCGCAGGATGGCGACGGCTTCGCCATTGCCCAGCTGGCAGAGGTCGGTCAATGGATCGGACTGGGCGTCGCGTCCCTTGCCGCCGTACTCGATCCGACTGTGGTCGTCATCGGTGGTGGCGTCAGCGAGGCCGGGGAGCTGCTCCTCGACCCGATCCGGGCGGCGTTCCGGGGAGAGCTGACCGGTCGGGGTCACCGTCCCGAGCTGGAGATTCGCCAAGCCACGCTGGGCAACACCGCCGGTCTGCTCGGAGCGGCCGATCTGGTGCGGGCCGACACGCGGCGTTGAACCCACCACCTGGCCGTTGAGCATGTGGGATCGTGACCCGGTGCCTGAAGCGGAGGAACCTGCGGTAGCGGGTGACGGCCGTCTGTCGTGGATCTGGATGGTCGTTCCCCTCGCGCTCTTCTTCACCGTCCTCGGCTTCCTCGTCCGAACCGCCACCTTGCCGCTGACCAACCCCGACACCTACTTCCATCTCCGCTTCGGGGATGAGTTCCTCGCGGGCTGGTCGCTCCGGCACCCGGGGAGCGTCACGAGCTTTGCGACGGCGCACTGGCTGCCGACCCAATGGGCCGCGGAGATCACGATGGCCAAGTTCGAGGGCTGGTTCGGACTCGGTGGCGTCGCCTGGCTCTCCGGATGCCTGATCCTGGCCTATGCGGTCGTCATCTTCCTCGTCTGTCGCAGACATGCCGCCCTGAACGTCGCAGCGCTCGTCACCTTCCTCGCCGTGGTCGCGTCAGGCCCCGGGCTCTCCGCCCGGCCGCAGGTGATCAGCTACATCCTGGCGGTGGTGACGACCGCCGCCTGGGTCCGGACGGGCACCGACCAGCGCGCCCGGTGGTGGCTGATCCCGCTGACCTGGCTCTGGGCGACGCTGCACGGGATGTGGCCGGTCGGAATCGTGATCGGTTTCGCCGCAGTCCTCGGCATCCTGCTCGACCGTCAGGTGACGCGGGCCGCGCTGCCCAAGCTCATTGCCGTGCCGGTCCTGTCTGCGGTGGCTGCGGCGGTCACGCCGGTGGGCCCGGGTCTCTACGGTGCGGTCCTGCTGGTCGGATCGCGTGGTCACTACTTCACCGAGTGGGGGCCGCCCGACTTCATGACGCCGGCCAACTTCACCCTGGCGATCATGCTTGCGATCGTCATCGTGGTGAACATGAGCAGAGGTCCCACGAACTGGCGCCGCATCATCCTGATCGGGCTGGCCGGCGCCTTCGCGATCTACTCCTCCCGGACGGTGCCGATCGCAGCCGGCGTGCTCGCGCCGGTCATCGCAATGACGCTGCAGTCCCTGGCAGGCTCCGAGATCACCTTCGGCCGCCGTGAGCGTCTGGCGGTGGCTGCTGGCATCGTCGTCTCGTTGATTGCGCTGACTGCGCTCGTCCCGGCAGCCGCGAAAGGGGTGACGGAGCCCTCCTGGGAGAAGCCCGCGCTGTCGGGTCTCCCCAACCACACCAAGCTGCTCAACGACGATGCCCTCGGCGGCTACCTGATGTGGCGCTATCCGCGACTCGATCTGGTGATGGACGGGTACGGCGACACGTTCACCGATGCCGAGCTGAAGCGATACGTCGATCTCACCAACGTTGCGCCGGGCTGGGACCAGCTGCTGCACGAGACGGGCGCCCGACTGGCTCTGTTGCGGCCGAGCTCCAGCCTGGCTTACGCATTGCAGACGGCCGAGCGCTGGAAGGTTGTCCACGAGTCGAAGGACCTGGTGCTGTTGCAGGCGCCGGCGGGCTGGTCAGCCGGATGACCGGGCTGGCGATCGGAGTCGACATCGGCGGCAGCAAGCTGGTTGCCGGGGTCGTCGACCATGATGGCCGCGTCGTCGACCGCGAGGATCGGGTGACTCCTCACCGCAGCACCGAGCCGTCCGTCGTCGAGGACGTCATCGTGGAAGCGGTTCAGGCGTTGCTCCGCCGACATGATGCTCCGACTGTGGGCATCGGCGCGGCGGGGTTCGTCGACGCGACCCGCGAGCGGGTGATGTTCGCGCCTCACCTTTCGTGGCGGGCAGAGCCGCTCGCGGCCAATGTGCAGGGTCGGCTCGGCCTACCAGTGCTCGTCGACAACGATGCCAACGCCGCGTTGTGGGCCGAGCACCGCTTCGGTGCGGCCCGTGCGGTCGACGACGCGGTGATGATCACGCTCGGCACCGGCATCGGTGGCGCCGTACTGATCGGTGGTCGTCCCTACCGCGGCTTCAACGGCATGGCCGGCGAGTTCGGCCACATGCAGGTCGTGCCCGATGGTCGCCTCTGTGAGTGCGGCAAGACCGGCTGTTGGGAGCAGTACTGCAGCGGGAAGGCGCTCGGCCGCGTCGCCGCGGAGGCAGGGTCCGAGTTGCGGGGACCTTCGCTGACATTGGCAGCGCAATCCGGCAATCCCGTTGCAGGCAAGGCGTTTGATGAGATCGGCCGCTGGCTCGGAGTCGGTCTGGCGGACGTCGTGGCTGGCCTCGATCCAGAGATCGTCGTCGTCGGCGGGGGAGTCTCGGCGGCAGGCGAGCTGATCCTCGGGCCGGCTCGGCCGGCGCTGCGACGCGGCCTGGTCGGGGTAGGACACCGAACCGAACCTGCGCTGGTGATCGCCGAGCTCGGTCCGCTCGCGGGCCTTGTTGGTGCGGCTGCGCTCTCTCGCGAGCTGTTGTCGTGACGTGCCGTCCTGCTGTCGTCGCGATCGAGCGTCAGGCCCGGCGGTAGGACGGGACCAGCTCGCCCGCCAGCTGCTCGAGGAACAACCCCACGTCGGTGACGATGCCGCGAGCCTGGGACGACCCGCGGTCGGCGAGCTTGGTGACGGTGGCGGGGTTGATGTCCACGCACACGAGCGGGATCGATGCCGGAAGGATGTTGCCGGTCGCGACCGAGTGCAGCATCGTCGCGACCATCAGGCAGAAGCCGACATCGGTGAGCTCGGCGCGCATCGCCCGCTGCCCCTCGATCACATCGGTGTACACGTCGGGCAGCGGTCCGTCGTCACGGACGGAGCCGACCAGCACGAAGGTCTTCTCCTGCTTGACGAGCTGATGCATGATCCCGCCGGTGAGCACTCCGGAAGCAACGGCGTCACGGATCGAGCCGGCCTTGCGGATCGTGTTGATCGCCCGGATGTGGTGCTCGTGTCCGTGCTCGACGCCTTGTCCCATCGCGAGGTCGATGCCGAGTGAGGTGCCGTAGAGCGACGACTCGATGTCGTGGGTGGCAAGGGCATTCCCGGCGAACAGCACATCGACGTACCCGGCCTTGATCAGCTCGACCATGGCCGGGGCGGCTCCGGTGTGGACGACACCCGGACCACCGACCCAGAGCACCTTCTTGCCGGCCTCCTTGGCATCACGCATGCCTTGGGCGACCTGCCGGACGAGGACGGCCTGGGGCTTCTCGCTCGAGACGTCGGACTCCATGAAGCCGAAGCCGCCGCTTTCGCGGGTCGACACCGGAACGGTCACCTTGATGCCCGAGGCGCCGCAGATCACCTGCATGCCTGCCTTCACGTCGGCCATCGGCAACGTCGAGACGGACGTCACGCCGTTGTGGTCCCTGACGATCAGCCCACAGTCCATCTCGGGGTTCTCGACCTCGATCCACTTGCCTGCCAGGCGGACACGCGTGACGAGGTTGGTGCTGGAGTAGAAGCCGTCCGGAAAGACGCCGTCCATCTCGGCCGGAAGGACCGCAGCCTCACCAGGATCCACCTGGTTCACGCCGCGGGTCTGCAGTCGCATCAACAACCGTTGCAGGCCTTCGTCATCGCTGGCGGACACCGTGATCTGTGCGTGTGAGGTGTCGCCCGCGTCATGGCCGACGTCGAAGCGATCGATGACGTAGTCGCCGTCGTACTCCCGGATGTCGTCGAGGACTCGCGACAAGATGCCGGTGTCCATCAGGTGTCCGTTGATCTCGACCGTCTCGCTGTACTGCACGGCGTTGCCTTTCTCGATTGAGGTGGGGCGGCCTCAGCTTGTCTCGACCGACCGGGTACGTCAGATGACCGCGCCGTCGTCGTACCAGTCGTCAGGGGGGTCCTTGCGCATGGTGGCGACCAGATAGACGAACCCGCCGACGAACCAGCACAGGAACAGCAGGCCCACCGGCGAGGGCACCGTCCACCCGGCCAGCAGGCAGACGAGCATCACGGCAGGCACGCCGAAGATGCCGACCCAGGCCGCCAGCCTGGCTCCCGTCGCGTGCTGCGGCACGGGAGGAGGCGGTGGTGTGAAGTGGTCCTCGGGGTCGTCCCAGTCGTCCGCTATGTCCGCGATGTCGGCGGCCTGCTCCTGCGACACGGACGCCGGGATGATCGGGGCGACCGGCTCGGCCGGGTCCTTGATCTCGGGACGGTCGCCGTAATTGTCGATGATCGACCGCCACACGGCGTCGTCGTTGGCCGGCCCCTCGGTGGGGCCGTCCTGCTCGTCCGGGCGTTCTGTCACTCCTCGGTGACCCGCTTCACGAAGGCGGCGGACTCGGCGAAGATCGCGTCGGCGTCGTTGTCGAGGGTCGCCACGTGGTAGCTGTTCTCGAGGATCCGCTCGGTCGCGTCTCGTGAGGAGATCGTGCCCAGGATGATCCGTGCCGACGACGGATCGACGACGTGGTCCTCCGCGGAGCGGAACAGCAGCACCGGCGCGGTCACCTTCGGGAGGTCCGAGCGGACCTGTTTCCACGACCGGATCATCGAGTGCAGCGGACGCAACGGAGTCTTGGTGTAGCCGTACTCGCTGACCTCGGGCTTCTTGATGTCGTTGCCGATGCCCGGCATTGCCTTGATGACGTGCTTGAGGAGGGGCACGGCAAGGAGCTGTTTGTTGTTGCTCGCAACGGCGGCGTTCACCAGCATCACGCCGCTGATGTCGTGGGGGCGGTGCGCGGCGAGCCACAGCACCAGGCCGCCGCCCATCGAGAGACCGCCGACCACGATCTTGTCGACGTGTGCCTTCAGCGCGTCGAACTCGCGCTGGATCTCTGCGTAGTAGTCCGCGTACGACGTGCGCGACATGTCCTGCCAGGTGGTGCCGTGACCGGGAAGCCGAGGAACCGAGACGGCGTACCCCTGCTCGGCGAGGTATCGGCCCCAGGGCGTCATCGACGCCGGCGATCCGGTGAACCCGTGGCTGAGCAGGACGCCGACTCGCTGGCCATCGGCGTCGGCCCGACCATCGGCGTAGAAGGGTTCAGCGTGCGGGGCAAGCGTCACAGAGGCCTCCGAAAGCGGCGTCGACAGGTGGGGTCGGATGCATCGTGTCACGGGCACCCAAGACGGGCTAGGGTTCGGTTGTCGAGGAGGTATGAGTGTTCTACTGGTTCCTGAAGTGGATCGCGATTGGTCCACTGTTGCGGGTGATTTTCCGACCCCACACGGAGGGTGTCGAGAACATTCCCGCCGAGGGTCCGGCGATCCTCGCCAGCAACCATCTCTCCTATGCCGACTGGCTGTTCATGCCCCTCACGCTCTCGCGCCGGGTGACGTTCGTGGCGAAGGCCGAGTACTTCAACTCGCCCGGCATCAAGGGTTGGTTCCAGAAGAAGTTCTTCGCCGGTGCCGGGCAGGTCCCGATCGACCGTTCCGGGGCGTCGGCCGCCGAGGGTGCACTGACGTCCGCCAAGCGGATCCTCGAGGCGGGCGACCTGTTCGGGATCTACCCCGAAGGCACCCGGTCGCACGACGGCAAGCTCTACCGCGGCAAGACGGGCGTGGCCCGGCTCGCCCTCGAGACCAAGGTCCCGGTGATCCCGGTGGCAGTTGTCGGCACCGATGTGGTCGCGCCTCCGGGCAAGACCTTCGGCACGTTCACGCGTCCCGTGGTGAGGTTCGGCAAGCCGCTGGACTTCTCCCGCTACGAGGGCATGGAGAACGACCGTTACATCCTGCGCTCGATCACCGACGAGATCATGTACGAGATCATGCGGCTCTCCGGGCAGGAGTACGTCGACAAGTACGCCTCCCGCGCCAAGGAGGAGCAGCGCGCCGCCGAAAAGGCAGCAGCCGCCGCCGAAAAGGCTGCCGCCGACGACGGGGACGCGCAGGAAGCGGACCAGCCGAAGGCTTCCTGAGGTGTCACCGGTCCTCGGAGACCTCTTCGGGTTCCGTCCGGCTTCCGACGCAGCCGCCACGGCCGTCGAGGACACGATGTACCGCGCGCTCGGCGTGCTTCGGTTCGTCGTACTCCTGAACGCCATCGGGCTCTACCTGCTCAACCACGACGGCTTCCCGCACGCCCAGGTTGGCGCGGCGGTCCTCGTGGTGATGTCGCTGTGGACGGCTGTCGCCGTCTGGGCGTACGACGTCGCGCGCCGCCGTGGCGTCCTGTTGCTGGCGATCGACCTGGCCGTCTCGCTCGGGGCGCTGCTGCTCACGCCGTACGTCAAGGGACCGGGCTGGGAGTCGACGCTGCCCGGGTTCTGGGTGATGGGGGCGGTGCTCGCGTGGGCGATCCACTACCGCTGGCTCGGCGGCCTGGTCGCCGCGGTCCTCGTGAACGGCACCGACTTGTTGATCCGCCCCGACATCACCCGAACCACCTACGGAAACGTCTTCCTGCTGTTGCTGGGCGGCCCGATCGTCGGCTTCCTCAGTGCCCTGCTCCAGCAGATGTCGGTCGAGCGGGACCGCGCCGAGCGCGCTGCGGCCGCGGCGGCGGAACGCCAACGCCTCTCCCGGGTGGTCCACGACGGGGTGCTCCAGGTGCTGGCGCTGGTGCAGCGGCGGGGCACCGAACTGGGCGGCGAGGCGGCGGAGCTGGGCAAGCTGGCGGGGGAGCAGGAGGTCGCGCTTCGGACCTTCGTGCAGCACGACACCCACGCCCGTCTCGATCTCGGGGGTGAGCGCGATCTCGGCGAGGAGCTGTCCCGGCTCGAGACCGCCAGTGTGAGCATCGCGCTGCCGGGTGAACCGTTCCCGGTGCCCGCAGCGGTGGCACTCGAGGTGGCAGACATCGTCGGTGCCTGCCTGAGCAACGTTCGCCATCATGTCGGAGCGGACGCGCCCGCCTGGGTGCTCCTCGAGGATCTCGGCGCGACCTGGACGGTCTCGGTCCGCGACGACGGACCGGGCATCCCGGAGGGCCGCCTCGAGGACGCCGTACGCGACGGGCGGCTGGGAGTCGCGCAGTCGATCCAGGGACGGGTCGCCGACCTCGGGGGTACGTCCGAGCTGGTCACCGGACCGGGCCTCGGCACCGAATGGGACTTCACCTTCCCGAAGGCGTCGCAATGACGATCCATTCGGAGAATCCGTTCCTCGACCCCGACCCCGATCCGGTACGCCGGTTCCGGGGTCGCCTCGGCGGTGTCGTGTCGCTGTGGACTGCCGGGTCGCCCGACGCGCGGGCCGGCTTGACCGTGTCGTCGCTGATGGTGGCCGGCGGAGAACCGGGACGGGTGCTGGCACTGCTCGATCCGGATTCGGACCTCAGGGCCGTGCTGGAGGAGACCGGACGGGGCGTCGTACACCTCCTCGCGTGGCAGCACCGTGACCTGGCGGAGGCATTTGCCGGACAGACACCGGCGCCCGGGGGACCGTTCACCCTCGGCGACTGGGAGCAGACCGGGCACGGGCCGCAGCTCGTCGACGCCACCAGCTGGGCCCATGTCGAGCTCGAGTCCGTGACCTCGGTGGGCTGGTCCGACCTGGTCAGTACGACGATCTCGACGGTCGTTCTCGGCGAGGACCTGGACCCTCTCGTGCACCGGCGGGGGCGCTACCAGCGTCCCTGACGGGGGGCTGCCTGGTGGTGGAGTTTTCACAGGCTATGAGGTCGAACCTCCTCATCGCACGCGTCACGACATGTGCGATGAGCCGTTATGGGTTCACACCCTGTGAAAACTCCTCCGACTAGGGTCAGGGCTGTGCCAGACAAGACCGGGATCCGGGTGATGGTGGTCGACGACCACCCGATGTGGCGCGAGAGCGTGGCCCGCGACCTCGAGGAGGCCGGCATGAACGTCGTCGCGACTGCGGCCAACGGCACCGAGGCGCTGGCACGCTTTCCGGCCGCTCGGCCTGACGTGGTCGTTCTTGACCTGCAGATCCCCGGGCCCAACGGCGTCGAGGTCACCGCCGAGGTGATCCGGCAGAACCCTGCCGCCAGGGTGCTGATCCTGTCCGCGAGCGGCGAACAACGTGACGTGCTCGACGCGGTCAAGGCCGGAGCGACCGGCTACCTGATCAAGTCGGCGTCCCGCCAGGAGCTGCTCGACGCACTGCTGCGGGTTGCCGAGGGCGACACGGTCTTCACGCCCGGTCTGGCCGGACTGGTGCTGGGGGAGTACCGCCGGCTGATGGAGGCACCTGCCGGACCGGACTCGCCGGATGCACCACAGCTGACCGAGCGCGAGACCGAGGTGCTGCGGCTGGTGGCCAAGGGGCTCTCCTACAAGCAGATAGCCGAGCGACTGGTGCTCTCGCACCGCACCGTCCAGAACCATGTCCAGAACACACTGCGAAAGCTGCAGCTGCACAACCGCGTCCAGCTGGTCCGCTATGCGATCGAGCAGGGGCTCGACGACGAGGTGTGAAATCGTGATCGAGTTCCGCGATGTGTCCCCTGCACCGCGGGCGCTCGGGAGCCACTCGTGCGGGGGTTTGACACGGGGAAGAAACAATGTGCGGGTAGCGTTGCCCACACGACGGAAGGGGACAACGGACATGCCGCACGAAATAGTGCTGTTTCGCCGCTCGCTCGGCGACGTCCTCCGCAATGAGCGGATGCGACGTGGCATGACACTGCGCGAACTCTCTTCCTCGGCCCGGGTGAGCCTCGGCTACATCTCCGAGATCGAGCGCGGCCAGAAGGAAGCGTCCTCCGAGCTCCTCGCTGCGCTCTGCGCTGCGCTCGACGCGCCGCTGTCCGACGTACTGCGTGAGGTCAGCGACTCGATTGCGATCGAGGAAGCCCGGATCGCCGCTCGTCAGGTGCCGGTCCAGCAGGTCGGCGCGACCGACGTCGTCGCCTCAGCTGCCTGATCCTTCGTCAATGCGGCCTCACCGCGGTCAGCTGACTCCGACGGCCTTTTCCAGCGCGCTCAGCTCGTCATCGAGGTGCGTGAGCAACCGCTGCAGGTGCGGCACGCTCCGCCGACACCCGGTCAGCCCGAAGTCCATGTCCTCGTCGTAGCTGTTGCAGGTGATGTTCAGGGCCATCCCCTGCATCGGGATCGACACCGGGTAGGTACCGACCAGCTTGGCGCCGTTGAGGTACTGGGTGGTCTTCGGACCCGGCACGTTGCTGATGATCAGGTTGAACGGCGGCCGGACGATGCCGTTGAGCCGGAGCATCGGAATCATCAGCGCAGGCGTCATCCCGATCGCGCTCATCGCCTGGATCTGGAGCGGCGACATCGACCCGAGGGCCTCCTTGCCGTCATTCATCGACGCGTGGACCGAGCGCAGCCGCTCGGCCGGGTCGTCGAGATCGGTTCCGAGCCTGACCATCACCGAGCCGACCGCGTTGCCGCTCTCACTCGACGCACTCCTTGACTGCAGGCCAACGGGGACCATCGAGACAAGAGTCCGGTCGGGGAGCGCGTTGTGCTCGATCAGATAGGCCCGTACGGCGCCGCTGCACATGGCGAGTACGACGTCGTTGAGCGTCGTACGACTGGCCTTGGAAACCCCGCGCAGGCGCTCCAGAGGCCAGCCCTGGGCCGCAAACCGCCGCGAGCCGGTGATCGGAACGTTGAACATCGTCTGAGGCGCGTACAGCGACAGCGCCGACGTCTCGTTGCGAACACCCTTCGTCAGCGTCTTGATCAGGGCACCCGGCATGCCGGCAGCATCGGCGGCGATCCCCAGGGCGGTCCGCGCCGCGTCCATGGGTATGTCGGCCAGACTGCGCTCGGATTCCGCAGCTGACCTCTCGTTCCGCTTGCGGCGCAGCTGGGAGCCCCACAGCGGCGGCATGTCCCGCTCGTCCGGGTCCGTGCTGAGCGCTCGTTCAAGCAGCCGCATCGCGGAGATGCCGTCGACCACCGAATGGTGGATCTTGGTGTACATCGCGACCCGACCGTCCTTGAGGCCCTCGATCAGGTGCGTCTCCCAGAGCGGCCGTTCGCGAGCCAGCATCGTGCTGTGCAGTCGGGAGGTGAGGTCGAGCAGCTCGCGGACCCGGCCCGGGTTGGGCAACGCGCTGTGCCGGACGTGGTGCTCGATGTCGAACTGGGTGTCCTCGGTCCAGGCCCACTGACCGGCCGTGGTGATCCCTCGGGTCGGCCGCTTCTTGAACAGCGGTGAGACGTCAGCGGAGGCGAGCATCTGCTGATAGGTGTCGCGGACGTAGTTGCGTCCGGCGCCCGCTGGCTTCTCGAAGAGCTGCAGCCCGCCGACGTGCATGGGCATGTTGCGGTTCTCCGCCAGCAGGAATCCAGCAGCGGTCGGATCGAGTGGTACTGCCACGGTGGTGCCTCTCTGTTCCGTCGATCTTGTCGTCTCTTCGACGCGATGGGAAGAACCGATGAGACGACTCAGCGGCCTCTGCCCACAGCGCCGTTGCCGGAGTAGGTTCTGGTCATCGGCTCAAGGAGGATCTGAATGCCTGCTGGTTCGTTCGATCACGTGGTCATTGGCGGTGGTAGCGCCGGCGCTGTGCTGGCGTCCCGGCTTTCCGAGGACCCGGCACGCACCGTGCTGTTGCTCGAGGCCGGTGGGGAGAGCGATGCCGACGAGGTGAACATTCCGCTGGCCTTCGCGTCGCTGTTCAAGACCAAGTGGGACTGGAACTACACCACCACCGAGCAGAAGCAGCTCCTGGGCAGACGCACGTACTGGCCCAGGATGAAGGCGCTCGGCGGGTGCTCGTCGATGAACGCAATGGTCTACATCCGCGGCAACAGTGCCGACTACGACTCCTGGCGTGACGCGTACGGCGCCGCCGGCTGGGGGTACGACGATGTACTGCCCTACTTCATCAAGGCAGAGGCGAACACCCGCCTCGGAGCGCCGTTCCACGGTCAGCACGGTCCCCTCCATGTCGAGGACCGGCGTGTGGACCAGGAGCCCAGCACCCTCTTCGTCGAGAGCGCCGTGAGCGCCGGGCTGAAGCGCAACGACGACTTCAACGGTGCCGAGCAGGATGGTGCCGGCCGCTACCAGGTCACCTGCAAGGGCGGCCGCCGCTGGTCCACGGACCGGGCCTACCTCGGGCCTGCCCGGGCCCGGTCCAACCTGACCGTCGAGACCAATGCCTTCGTGACCAGCATCGTGATCGAGGGCGAGCGCGCCACGGGCGTGCGCTATCGCAAGGACGGCCGGGAAGTGACGGTCGAAGCCACCAAGGAGGTCGCCCTGTGCGGGGGCGCGATCAACAGCCCACAGCTGCTGATGCTCTCGGGCATCGGGCCTTCCGCGCATCTGGCCGAGCACGGCATCGACGTCAAGATCGACCTCTCGGGTGTCGGCCAGCGACTGCAGGACCACCCGGTCATTCCGCTGCTCTGGTACACCCGCGGCACCACCGACATCGCCGAGATGTCCAACGTGAGGAACCTGGTGCGGTGGAAGGCGCGCGGCACCGGGCCGCTCGCGTCCAACATCGCGGAGACCGGTGCGTTCTTCCGCACCAGCGACGACCTGGTGGCGCCGGACATCCAGATCCACACGGTGCCATCGGGCTTCTACGACAACGGCTTCCACGAGCCGACGAGCCGGATGTTCACGGCCGCACCGACTCTGGTTGCGCCGACGAGCCGGGGCACGCTTCGGCTGCGTTCCGCGGACCCGGCGTGGCATCCGGAGATCGACGCTGCCTACTACGACGACACCGCCGATCTCGACGTGATGCTCGCGGGTGTCAAGCGGACCCTGGAGATCTGCACGCAAGGTCCGCTCGCAAAGCATCTTGACCGGCCGTGGCAGCTCTCGAGCACGCCCTCTGACGACGAGCTGATCGAGCACATCAGGAAATGGACCCAGACGCTCTACCACCCGGTGTCGACCTGCGCGATGGGCTCGGGCGAGGACGCCGTCGTCGACCCGGAGCTCAAGGTTCGCGGCATCTCCGGCCTTCGTGTCGTGGATGCCTCCGTGATGCCCGTCGTACCCCGGGGCAACACCAATGCCCCGACCATCATGGTCGCCGAGAAGGCTGCCGATCTGATCAGGAGTGAGTCATGACCCTTCAGGATGTCTCGACACCCGCGAAGACTGGAGCTCCGGCGGATCGGCCGGACACCTTCGACTCGCTCAACCCACGCACCGGTGATGTGGTCGAGACCTACCCGGTGATGACCGAGGACGACGTCCGCGCAGCGGTTGCCCGGGCCAGGGACGCTGCGACCTGGTGGTCGGCGTTGTCCTACGACGAGCGCAAGGTCCGCCTCAACGCCTGGAAGGGCGTGATCACCCGACGGATCAACCAGCTGGCCAACGTCATCCACGAAGAGACCGGCAAGCCGCACGGCGATGCTGTCCTCGAGGCCAGCCTGGCGATCGACCACCTCGGCTGGGCCGCGAGCAACGCCGAGAAGGTGACCAAGCGTCGCCGGGTCCCCTCCGGGCTGGTGATGATGAACCAGGCCGCGTCGGTGGAATACCTCCCGCTCGGCGTGATCGGCGTGATCGGGCCGTGGAACTACCCCTGCTTCACGCCGATGGGCTCGATCGTCTACGCGCTGGCGGCTGGCAACACCGTTGTCTACAAGCCGAGCGAGTACACCCCGGGTGTCGGTGCCTGGCTCGCGGCGACCTTTGCCGAGGTCGTCCCCGACCACCCGGTCTTCCAGGTCGTCACCGGGCTCGGCGACACCGGCGCAGCCCTGTGTCGTGCCGGCGTCGACAAGGTCGCCTTCACCGGCTCGACCGCAACCGGCAAGCGCGTGATGGCAGCGTGCGCCGAGACGTTGACCCCGGTGATCATCGAGGCCGGCGGCAAGGACCCGATCCTGGTCGACGCCGATGCCGACGTGGAAGCGGCGGCCGACGCGGCGCTGTGGGGTGCCTGCAGCAACGCCGGTCAGACCTGCGTGGGAGTCGAGCGCGCCTACGTGCACACGACCGTGAACGACGAGTTCATGGGCCACCTTCTTGCCAATGCCAGCGAGATCCACGGCGACGACAGTGCCGACTCGAAGATCGGCCCGATCACGATGCCGTCGCAGATCGACGTCATCAGGGCCCACATCGACGATGCGATCGCTCGTGGCGGCAAGGCCGTGCTCGGTGGTCCGTCCGCTGTTGGAGAGCGGTTCGTCCAGCCGACGATCCTGGTCGACGTACCCGAGGACTCGCTCGCCGTCCAGGACGAGACATTCGGGCCGACGCTGACGGTGGCGCGCGTGCAGGACATGGATGAGGCGATCAGGCTGGCCAACAACACCCGCTACGGGCTCGGCTCGACCGTGTTCGCCGGGAAGAACGGGATGGACATCGCGTCGCGGCTGCGGTCCGGGATGACGTCCATCAACTCGGTGATCACCTTCGCCGGTGTGCCGTCGCTGCCGTTCGGCGGTGTCGGCGACTCCGGGTTCGGCCGCATCCACGGGCCCGACGGGATGAAGGAGTTCACCTACGCGAAGGCGATCGCCCGGCAGCGGTTCAAGCCGGCGCTGAAGTTGACCACGTTCGGTCGCACCGAGAAGGCGGACGGCCAGCTGACCCAGCTCGTCACGATGCTGCACGGCCGTGGCTCGACAATGGAGAAGTAGCCCGGGAATGCAGCCAGTCGACCTGTCCGTCGCCCGGGGACGTACGTCGATCGCACAGCGCGTTGCCCGATTGCGATCCAAGAGCTGGCTGGTCGGTCAGTGTGCGATCGCCGGAGGTGTCGCGTGGTACGTCGCGATTCACGTGTTCGGGCACGCGCATCCGTTCTTCGCACCCGTTGCAGCCGTGGTCTCACTCGGTACGTCCTACGGCCAGCGGTTGCGGCGCGTTGCCGAGGTGACGATCGGCGTCTCGGTCGGAGTCTTCATGGGCGACCTGATCACCCACTGGCTCGGCAGTGGCTCCCTGCAGATCGTGCTGATCGTGACCCTCGCGATGGTGGCCGCGTTGCTGCTCGACGCCGGTGCGATCTTCGTGACCCAGGCCGCGGTTCAGTCCATCGTGGTCAGCACCCTGTTGCCGTCGCCCGGTGCCGCGTTCCTGCGCTGGACCGACGCGCTGATCGGTGGGGGAGTCGCCCTGGTCGCCGCCGCGGTTGTCCCTCGGGCGCCGTTGCGTCGGCCGCGTGAGCAGGCCGCGGTCGTCGTACGAAAGATCTCGGCGTTGCTTCGTGCCGCAGCCGACAGCGTCGGCGATGGTGACGTCGAGCGTGCGATGTCGGTGCTCCGCGACGCGCGCGCGACCGATTCGCTGATCGCCGAGCTGCGCGCGGCAGCGGACGAGGGCCTGTCCGTGCTGGCGTCCTCGCCGTTTCGGATTCGGCATCGTGGCAACATCCGGCAGATGGCCGAGCTCGTCGAGCCGCTGGACTTTGCGGTGCGCAACACCCGGGTCCTGGTCCGGCGAGTTGCGGTGGCCAGCTATCGGCGCGAACCCATCCCTGTGTCGTACGCCGGACTGCTGCGTGACCTCGCCGACTGCACGGACCTGATCGCGATCGAGCTGGCCGCCGACCGGATGGCCGAAGCCGTCAGGCAGCCACTGTTCGAGCTGGGTCGTGCCTCGTCGCGCATCGAGCGCAGCACCGACCTGTCGGCCGAGGTGGTGCTCGCCCAGATCCGGTCGCTGATCGCGGACCTGCTCGCGATCACTGGCATGGATCCGTTCGACGCGACCGACGCGATCCCGTTGCTAGGGGACTCCGGACCCGGGGAGTAGCTCCTGCACGATCGAGTCCACCACCGCGACCATGTCGTCGTTGGTCCGCTTCGCGACGAGTCGCTGGCGCTGGTAGGACGCGCCACGTCGCGCTATCTCCACGACCAGGTCGAGCTCGGTCTCGCACTCGAGGCGCCGGGCGGTCGGGGCCAGCTGTTCGAGGAGGTCGTGCAGGTCGTCGAGGATGAGGCGCTCATTGGACTTCTCATCGAGGATGATCCATGCGTCCAGGCCGTAGCGGGCAGCACGCCACTTGTTCTCCTGAACGTGCCACGGCGGCATCGTGGGCAGTTCCTCGCCGCGGGTCAGCCGGTCGTCGAGGTCGACCACCAGGCAGTGGGTCAGCGCGACCAGCGCCCGCATCTCATCGACCGTCGAGACGCCGTCACAGATCCGGATCTCGACCGTGCCGAGCGTCGGCGACGGCCGGATGTCCCACCGGATCTCGTTGATCTCCTCGATCACGCCGGTCGTCAGCAGGTCGTGCGCATAGCTCTCGAACTCCGGCCAGGTGCGGAACTGGAACGGCAGCCCGGCCGTCGGCAGCTGCTGGAACATCATCGCCCGGTTGCTCGCATAGCCCGTGTCGGTGCCGGCCCAGATCGGCGAGGACGCCGACAGTGCGAGCAGGTGCGGGTACTGGTTGAGCAACGAGGACACGATCGGGATGACATGGTCGCTGCTGATGCCGACATGCACGTGTACTCCCCAGATCAGCATCTGGCGTCCCCACCACTGGGTCCGCGCGATCAGCTCCTCGTAGCGGTGCCCGTCCGTCAGCTGCTGGGCTGACCAGTTCGCGAACGGATGCGTGCCGGCGCTGTACAGGTCCACGCCGAGCTCGTCGGCGGCCGGTCTGACGATGTTGATCATGTCGGTCAGCTCGGTGATCGCCTGGTCCGTCGTACGACAGATACCGGTGGTGAGCTCGACGGTGTTCCGCAGCAGTTCCTTGTGCAGGCGCGGCTGCGGGCCGTGTCGTTCCCTGACGAGGTCGAACAGCTCCGAGGCGGCGTTGACGAGATCACGGGACTGCTTGTCGACGAGGGCAAACTCCCACTCCACACCCAGGGTCGGTCCGTTCGACCGTGCGAAGTCGATGCCCACGCAGGCATGGTTCCACATCCCTCCTTCCGCTGACCCGGCTCTTGTGTGCAGCTTCTGGGCGCTGACCCGGCTCGGAGGTGCAGGTTTTGACGCTGACCCGGCGCGTACGCGCGCCCTTCTCACGCTGACCCGGCGCGGAGGTGCAGGTTTTGACGCTGACCCGGCATATACGCGCATCACGACCTGCTCCGGTGAGCCGGGTCGACGATCCGAACGCGCACACGCGCGCCGGGTCAGCGACCTTGAACTGCACGGGCGCGCCGGGTCAGCGACACACAGGTGCGCGTATGGGCCGGATCGGCGTCAGTGGTCTTGCGTTACCAGCCGGTCGGTCGGGTTGGCTGGTCGAGCCAGTTGTGGAAGAAGCTGGTCAGATCCTGGCCGGAGGTCTGCTCGGCGAGGTCGATGAACTCGGCGGTGCTGGTCGACTGGCCGCGATGTCCGACGTACCACTGCCGGATCGTGGTGTTGAAGGCCACGTCACCGATCGTCTCGCGCAACGCCTCGAGGGTCATCGCGCCACGTTCGTAGACCGCATTGCCGAAGAGGTTGGCCGGGTCGCCAAGATCCTGGGGCGGGGTCTGCCAGAACGGGTCCCCGGCGGGGTGCGCGGCGAGCAACTCGGTGAACTGGTCTTCGGTGCTCTCGCCGGTGCGGGCGGCCCAGAGCCATTCCGTGTACGTCGCGAAGCCCTCGTTGAGCCAGATGTCGCCCCAATCGGCAGGGGTGACCGCGTCGCCGAACCACTGGTGAGCGAGCTCGTGGACCAGGTCCGTGATCGGGACCGTGCCGTCGAAGGTCGGCCGGGTCTGGGTCTCCAGCGCGTAGTCGACGCCGATCTTGTCGTCGACGAAGCCCGCGTCAGCGAACGGGTAGGGCCCGAACTGGGTCTGCAGCCAGTGCAGGATCCCGGGTAACTTCCTCAAGGCCGCGGTCGGTGCGGGGACCTTCGGGTCCGTGAAGGACAGCAGTCGGATTCCGTCGGAGGTCCTGCCGTGATGGATCTTGAACTGTCCGATCGCGAGGAATGCGAGGTAGGACGCCATCGGCTTGGCCATCACATAGTGCCAGGTGCCGATCCCGTGCCTGGTCGTACGTCGGACCAGCCGTCCGTTCGAGGCCACTTCGAGGCGCTTGGGAGCATGGATGGTGAACCGGTAGCGAGCCTTGTCGCGCGGAGTGTTGTTGTTCGGGAACCAGGTCATCGCGCCGACCGGTTCGTTGAGCGCGACGACTCCGTCAGCGGTCGGGATCCAGCCTTCGGAGGAGCCGTCGGGATCGACATGGGTGTGAGGCACGCCGGCGTACTGGATGCGGGTGGTGAAGATCGATCCGGTCCTCAGCTCCCGGACCGGGGTGACGACGAGCTTGTCGGAGCCACGGTGGAACGAAGCGCGGACGCCGTTCACCCAGACTCTTGAGACGTTCAGGCCTTCGAGGTCGAGCCCGAAGCTCGTCAGGTCCTGCCGGGCCCGGGCCGTCATCGTCGTCAGGCCCTTGAGGGCATGACCGTGTCGGACGTAGGTCAGGTCGAGGTGGTAGCTCTGGGCGTTGTAACCACCATTGCCCTGGTGTGGAAACAGCGAGTCTCTCGAAGTCAGCGGTCCCGCATCCACGTCCGCTGCTGAGGCGGGCACCGCGAGCACGAGGGTTCCGGCAGTGAGGGCCGCCGCCCAGAGGCGGAGGCGGCGACTGCGCGAAGTGGGGGCCACTTGCACACTTTGTCAGAGACTTCGGAGTCGAGCCAGCCATCCGGCCGAGGTGGTTTCATCGAACGGAGTGGCACGGTCGGTGACCGCGGCCAGCACGGTCTCGCAGCTCTGCATCGCAGCGTCGATGACGTCGGTGGGATAGCCGAGCTGGACCTGGTGGTCTGCGAACTCATCTTCGTCGTCGACCCAGACGCGGCCACTGGGACCGCGGATGACATCGAGGTCCAGATCGACTGCCTTCACGACTCCACTGGGCTCGTCCCACTGCGCAGGCGTCGCAATGTCGACGTAGATGTCGACCGGCCGATCGTCGTCGTCGCCGTAGAAGGTGGCCACCCACCACTCGTCGTACGGGATCAGCACGACCTGGTCGCACTGGGCGTGGAACCCGGCACCCGGGCGCGAGAGCCAGGTGCCCTTCAACAGCCCGACCCAGTGCCCGTGCCCGTCGACGCCTAGCCGGATCGCGTCGAACTCCCAGTGCGGATCGTCTGGCCACTTGCGGGTCTGGACGCGGATAGTTCGACTCACGTGGTCACTCTAGGGGTGGCGTTTTCACAGGGTATGAAGGGAAACCTCCTCATCGCATATGTCGTGAGGTGTGCGACGAGGAGGTCTGGGTTCATACCCTGTGAAAACTCCCCACCCGGCTACTTCTTCAGCACCAGCTGGCTCAGGCGGGCGAAGAGGTCCTGGTAACGAGCGCCGAGGAACTTGCCGGCGTTGTGGAGGGCGACGGCGTCGAGCCCGACGAAGACCCGCGGCTTGTTGTTGAGGACGCCGTTCACGATGATCTCGGCGGCGCGCTCCGGCGACATCCGAGCCAGGGACTTGTTGAAGGTCCTCGACAGTGAGTCGAGGTCCTCGCCCTTCGTCACGCGACCGTTCCTGACGATGCCGGTCTTGATGCCGCCGGGGTGCACACAGGTGACGCCGACCGGGACCTTCGCGACGAGCATGTCCTCGCGGACCGCCTCGGTGAAGCCGCGGACGGCGTACTTCGTGGCGTTGTACGTCGCCTGGCCCGGCATCGAGATCATCCCGAAGATGCTGGAGATGTTGACCAGGTGGCCGTCACCCGACTCGACCAGGTGGGGGAGGAACTCCTTGGTGCCGTGGACGACGCCCCAGAAGTTGACTCCCATGATCCAGTCGAAGTCCTCGTACTCCATCTCGAGCACGCTGCCGGTGTGCGAGACGCCGGCGTTGTTGACGACCACGTTGACCCGGCCGAACTGCTCGGCAACGGCGGCCGCGTAGCTGATGAAGGCGTCGCGGTCGCTCACGTCGAGTACGTCGGACCGAATCTCCTTCGTGCCGGCGTGCTTGAGGAGGTCGACGGTCTCGGCAAGGCCGTCGGCGTTCCAGTCGGAGACGGCCAGCAGCGCACCCTTCGAGGCGACATTGAGGGCCAGTGCCCGGCCGATGCCCGACCCGGCTCCGGTGATGACGACGACCTTGTTGTCGAGTGACTTCATGCGACCTGCTCCTTCGAAGGGGTGGTGACGTAGCTGTCGATGTCGAACGTGGAGAGCAGCTGACGGAACTTGAACGTGCTCCTCGGCCACAAGATGGTGTTCTTCCCGTGCTCGTCGAGGTACCAGCTCGCGCAGCCACCGCTGTTCCACACGGTCCGCTGCATCCGGCTCTGGAGGTCGGCGTTCCACTCCTCCTGGGCTGCCCGGAGCGGCTCGACGGAGGCGATGTGCTTCGCCTTCATCGTTGTGAGAGCACTGATCGCGTAGGCGATCTGCGACTCGATGATGAAGACCATCGACGAGTGGCTCAGGCCGGTGTTGGGTCCGACGATCTGGAAGAGATTGGGGAAGCCGCTGATCGTGGTGCCCTTGTACGCCGCCATCCCGTGCTCGCTCCACGCGTCGGCCAGCGTGCGTCCGTCCAGGCCCTTGACGTGTGCGGCGATCGGCTGGTCGGTCGTATAGAAGCCGGTCGCAACGATGATCGCATCAACCTCCCGGATGGTGCCATCGCTGGTGACCAGGCCTGTCGGGGTGATCTCGGTGATGCCATCGGTGACGACATCGACATTGTCGCGCGCCAGCGCGGGGTAGTAGGCGTTGGAGATCAGGACACGCTTGCAGCCGATCTCGAAGTCGGGAGTGACGGTCTTGCGCAGCTCGGGGTCGGTGATGCCCTTCGCGATGTTCCGCTTGGCCATTGCGGTCGCGGCAATGCGCATCTGGGGGAGCTGGCCGGTGAACATCGGCACCCGGCTCTCCAGCGCCCAGTAGATCGCGGTGCGATAGGCCTTCTGGAAACCGGGGACGAAGCGGAAGCCGAGCTTCTCCACCCCGAGATAGGCCCGGTCGTTACGCGGCAGCACCCACGGTGCGGTGCGCTGGTAGACGTCGAGGTGCGCAACCTTCTTCGCGACCTCGGGAACGATCTGGATGGATGAGGCACCCGTGCCGATGATCGCGACGCGCTTTCCGGTCAGGTCGTAGTCGTGGTTCCAGCGTGCCGAGTGGAAGATCTCGCCCGCGAAGGTGTCGATGCCATCGATCTCGGGCAGCTTCGGCTCCGACAGGCCACCGGAACCGGTGACCAGCACGTTGGCGCTGATCTCGCCGGCCGTCGTGCTGATCCGCCAGACGTTGTCGGCCTCGTCCCAGGCCGCACTCTCGACGCTGACCCCGAAGCGGAACCTGTCGAGTACGCCGGCCTCCTCGGCCACGCGCTTCATGTAGGCATGGATCTCGGGCTGGGGGGAGAAGGAGCGCGACCAGTCGCGGTTGGGCGAGAACGAGAACGAGTAGAGCTGGCTGGGCACGTCGCAGGCAGCGCCCGGGTAGGTGTTGTCGCGCCAGGTGCCACCGACCTCAACGCCCTTGTCGATGACCAGGAAATCACCGAGCGCCGGGTTCTCATTCAGCTTGATGGCCATCCCGAGTCCGGCGAAGCCGGCGCCGACGACGCACGTGTGGACGTGCTCGGGCAGGCCCGGTCCAGAAGTCGGCCCGGAAGTCGGCCCGGAAGTGCGCCTGGAGGTCTGCCTGGAGGTCTGCCTGGTCATGTGCAGGACGGTATCCGGCGTATTGAACGTCCGTCAATAGTGATATTGACGGACGTTCAGTAACATGGGACACATGTCCACCAGCCCACGCGTGCGGATGACCCCCGAGAGCCGGCGCGAGCAGCTGCTCGACCTCGGCATCGAGCTGCTCGCCACGCGTTCGCTCGAGGACCTCTCGATCGAGGTGCTCGCCGAGGAGGCCGGCATCTCCCGCGGACTGCTCTACCACTACTTCGGGAGCAAGCAGGAGTTCCACCTCGCCGTCGTACGCCGTGCTGCTGATGACCTGATCGCGATCACGGCGCCTCGCGACGTGCTGGATCCGCTGGAGCAGCTCGCCGCATCGGTGGCGGCCTACGTCGACTACGTCGAGCAGAAGCACGGTGTCTACACGTCGCTGGTGCGGGCGGCTGCCGGTGGCAACGAGGCCCTGCGCGAGGTCTACGAATCGGCGCGGCAGACGCTCGTGGACCGGATCTTCGACATCTCGGGACCGGAGCGACTGGCCGAGATGGGAGTTCGGGACAGCCCGGCGGTCCGGATGATGGCGCACGGCTGGGCCACGGCGGTCGAGGACATCACGCTCGCCTGGATCGACGACCACCGTGGCCTGGAGCGCGCGGACCTGCTCAAGGCACTTGCGGGCGCACTGCCCGGGATGGTGCTGCCCGTCCTTTCCTAGCGCCATCCCGGGCGAAGACCCAGAGCTTCATCGCCGCGAAGCGCATCACCGTGACGAACAGGTTCGCGGCGCACAGCACGCTCACTTCGAGAAGCCGGTGCCGGCCGCCGATCGAGTCGACCCAGGCCAGGGACGCCGAGGTGACGGCGAGGCCGGCGGCGAAGATCACCAGCCCCTGCACCTGATGGCGTACGACGTCCCGCGATCCCTTCACCCCGAAGGTGAACCGCCGGTTCGCCGTGGTGTTGCCGATCGCGGTGAGCAGCAGTGCGAAGAGGTTGGCCTGCATCGCCGACGTGTTCGTGCGCAGCAGCAGGTAGAGCAGCGCGTAGACAATGGTCGAGATCACCCCGATCACCGCAAAGATGCCCAGCTGCATGCCGATCCGGCCCCGTGCGGCCTCGGCGCTGGTGCGTCCCAGCCGGCCGGCAACCTCGCGCACCGGCACGGTCCCGCGAAGCAGGTTGCCGCCGAGCCGGGTGATGCCGCGAAGGTCGTCCACCGCAGTGCGGACGATGTCGACGCGGCTGTCCGGGTCATCGACCCAATCGACCGGGACCTCGTGGATCCGCAGTCCGGCCCGCTCGGCGACGACGAGCAGCTCGGTGTCGAAGAACCACGCGTTGTCCTCCACCAACGGCAGCAGTTCGCGGGCGACATCACTCCGGATCGCCTTGAAGCCACACTGGGCATCGGTGAACTTCGCCCGGAGCGTGTTGCGCAGGATCAGGTTGTAGCTGCGCGAGATGAGCTCCCGCTTCGGTCCGCGGGCCACCTTCGACGAACGGGCGAGGCGAGACCCGATCGCCAGGTCGGAGTGGCCGCTGATCAGCGGCGCGACCAGCGGGAGCAGTGCGTTGAGGTCGGTGCTCAGATCCACGTCCATATAGACGAGCACCTCGCTGTCCGAGGTACTCCACACCCGTTTGAGGGCTCGTCCGCGTCCCTTCTCGGCAAGGTGAACCACGTGGACATCGGGATGCTGGTGGCTCAGCCGGCGGGCGATCACCGCCGTGCCGTCCGTGCTGGCGTTGTCGGCGATCGTGATCCGTGCGGACCACGGCAACGTGGCCAGGTGCCCGAGCACCCGGTCCACCGTTGCCGCGAGCTGGGCCTCCTCGTTGTAGACCGGGATCACGATGTCGAGGACAGCGGTCCCGGTGGTGGCGCGGTCCCCGGAGGGGGAGCTTGTCGAGACCCCGCTCAACGGGGCCGTCACTTGATACCCCCTGACAGGTCGTAGAGGGTGATGCCGTCGACGGTCTTGGCGGTGAAGTTCGACTCGACCCAGCTGGTGATCGCGCTGCTGCCGGTCCCGCCGGGTCCGGCGCCGTTACCCGATCCGCTGGCGATGAACCAGTGGATCTGGCCGTTCGTGACGTACTGCTCGAACTGGGCGAGCGTCGGGCTCGGATCACTGCCGTTGAAGCCTCCGACCGGCATCACCGGCAGCTCGGTGGCGAGCTGGTAGCCCGAAGCGGTGTTGGAGCCGATGGCCGCCGCCACCCAGGTGTAGGAGTCGGCGTCCTGCTCGAGCAAGGTGTTGATCGCGGTGGTGGAGCTGCTGCCGTTGAGCAGTCCGCCCACCCCACCCGCGTTGCCGCCGGGCCGGCCGGGCGTGCCCGTCGCCGTCCCCGCTGTGCCGGTCGCGCCCTGCGTCGTCCCAGGAGGCGGGCCACCCATCCGGCCGCCCATGCCGCCGCCGCCACCCATCGCGCTGGCCGAGGGGCCCGCGGTCGGGATCGAACCGGTGTGCGCGGTGCTCGCCGTCGTGATCGAGTACGCCGCCGGGGCGGCCAGGGCGCTGACCAGGGCTACCGAGGCGACGGCCAGGCCGACCTTCGCCGGGAGGTGGCGGATGCCGGCCAGCAACAGCGCCGAGGCGACACCGAGGATGACCACGACGAACTTCAGCCAGGGGAGGTACGACGTGGTCCGGTCGAGGAGGAAGAACCCGAAGACCGACGTCAGCGCGACCGTGAAGGACAGTGTGGCCGACGCGACGTAGGACTCGCGTCGCTCCCACAGGGTCCAGGCGCCGATGCCGACGAGCACCGCGATCGCGGGGGCGAGGGCAACTGTGTAGTAGGCGTGGAAGATGCCGGCCATGAAACTGAAGGTGAGCGCGGTGACGAGCAGCCAGCTGCCCCAGAGCACGGTGGCGACCCGAACCTGGTGGCGGCGGGCGAAGAACATCCCGGCCACACCGAGGACCAGCGCCGCGGGCAGCAGCCAGGCGATCTGGCCACCCACGTCGGAGTTGAACAACCTGCCGATGCCGGTCGCACCCCAGTTGCCGCTGCCACCGGCGCCGCCCCCACCCACCGAGCCGGTCTCGTTGCCGCTGAGTCGGCCGAAGCCGTTGTAACCAAGGGTGAGCTCGAGGATTGAGTTGTTCTGCGAGCCGCCGATGTACGGGCGGCTCGATGCCGGCCACAGCTGCACGATCGCGACCCACCAGCCACCGGCCACCAGCATCGCGCCGAAGGCCACCAGCAGATGGCCGAACCGGCGCCAGAGCGGGATGCCCGCGAAGAGCACGTAGACAAGGGCGAGTGCAGGCAGGACCAGGAACGCCTGCAGCATCTTGGCCAGGAACGCCAGCCCGACGAGCGTGCCACCGAGGGCGAGCCAGCGGATCGGGCGTCCGCCCGGTTGGTCGAGCTCAGTCGGGACCCTGCTCTCCTCGACCGCGCGCAGGGTCGCTGCGGCAGCGCCGGTGAGCAGCAGCACCAGCATCGCGTCGGGGTTGTTGAAGCGGAACATCAGCACGGCGACCGGAGTCAGTGCCATCACCGCGCCGGTGACCAGGCCTGCGGCTGCCGACCCGGTGGCCCGGCGTACGACGGAGTGGAGCAGCGCGACCGTCGCAATCCCCTCGATCGCCTGGGGCGCCAGGATGCTCCAGCTCGACAGGCCGAAAACCCTTACGGACAGGCCCATCGGCCACAACGCGAGCGGAGTCTTGTCGACGGTGATGGAGTTCGCCGCGTCCGAGGACCCGAAGAAGAAGGCCTTCCACGACTCCGAGCCCGCCTGCACCGCGGCGGAGTAGAAGGAGTTCGCCCAACCCGACGCCCCGAGCCCCCAGAGGTAGAGGACACCGGTCGCCAACAACAGCCCGAGCAGGGCCGGCCGTGCCCACGCTGGATCCTCGCGGCGACCCCGCCAGAAGCGGGTCAACGCCGGCGATCGGTCCGGCCCGGTCCGGCGTGCCTCGGCGCGCCGCGGACGGGCAGTCTCACGTGAGGTGAAGGGATGCCTGAGGGTGCTGGTCCGGGTGTCCATGGCCTCACGGTGCGTGGACGAACTGCGAGGACCGTGTGGTCGACATTTGTCCTTCCTGTGAAGGGCTGTGCATGCGGCCGGTTGTCTGTGAAGGCCATTGCGCGAGCCGAGGTCCGACGATCTGTAACGTATGGCCATCGTGCCGACGGCGGCGTGGACCGGGAGGACAACCAGCTGTGCGCATTGCGTTCCTCATCAACGGGATGACCGGCTACCTGGACGCGGAGTACCGGCAGCTGCACAAGCTCGGCGACGAGCTCCTCGTGGTCACGCCCGGTAGTCCGGAAGCCTCCGTCGGGGCGATGGTCGACACCGCCTTCAGCGGCCTCGGCACGGAGGACTTCGCGACGGTCGTCGCCTGGCAACAGCAGCCCGATCCCGCCGAGCTCGTCGCCCAGGTGTTGGCGTTCAAGCCCGATGCCGTGCTGATGACGTCGTGGAACTTCTCCAAGGCCTATCGAGCGGTCATGAAGGCCGTGCCGGCCGAGGTCGTCCGGATCCTGATCATGGACAACCTGTGGCGGGCCACGCCTCGCCAGTGGCTGGGTCGAGCCACCCATCGGCTGTACGTCGGCCCGGTGGCCGATGCCGCGATGGTGCCGAGCGACCGCTCGGAGTTCTACGCGCACCGACTCGGGTTCGGAGTCGCCGACGTGATCCGAGGGTCGCTGTCGGCCGACGTCGAGCTGTTCGGGTCCCCGCGCCGTACGGCCGAGGAGCTCGGCTCGCGCCGCTCGTTCCTCTCGGTCGGACGGCTCGTCGACCACAAGGGTGCGGACGTCCTCGCCGCTGCCTACAGCCGCTACCGCGAGCTGGTCGACGATCCCTGGGACCTGCACGTCGCCGGCATCGGGCCGCTGGAGTCACTGCTCCAGGCGATCCCCGGCGTCACGATGCACGGCTTCGTGCAACCACCCCAGGTCGCCGAGCTGATGCGTGAGTCGTCGTGCCTGCTGCTCACCTCGCACATCGAGCCGTATGGGGTCGTCGTCCATGAGGCCGCGTCGGCGGGCCTGCCCATCCTGTGTTCGGACTTCACCGGGGCCGCTGCCGGATTCATCCAGGACGGTTACAACGGCTGGGTCGTGCCGGCCGGCAACATCGGTCTCTGGGCGCAGACGATGGCCAGGATGAGCGCCGTACCGGCTGAGCGGCTGGCGAGCATGTCGGAGGTCAGTCGCTCGATCGCCTCGCGCCTGAGTCCCGCGGGCTGGGCCCTCAACCTCCACGAGGAGATCGAGCGTCGTCGCGCGGCCGGCGGAGGACGGCTGAGCTGAGCGAACTGCTCATCTAGGCTGCCACCATGAATCGACTTCTCGTCACGGGTGGTGCCGGCTTCATCGGTTCCAACTTCGTGCACTTCCTCATGGAGCACACGGATGCCCGTGTGACCGTGCTGGACAAGCTGACGTACGCCGCCAGTCGCGAGTCGCTCGACGGACTCCCCGCTGACCGGGTCAGCCTGGTGGTCGGCGACATCGCCGATCCGGACGTCGTCGACCCACTGGTGGCAGACCATGACGTCGTCGTGCACTACGCCGCCGAGTCGCACAACGACAACTCGCTGACCGACCCCGGTCCGTTCATCCGCACCAACGTCCTGGGCACGTTCACGATCCTGGAGTCCGTACGCCGGCACGGGAAACGCCTGCACCACATCTCCACCGACGAGGTGTACGGCGATCTCGAGGTCGACGATCCCGAACGGTTCACCGAGGCGACGCCGTACAACCCGAGCAGCCCGTACTCCGCTTCCAAGGCCGGATCCGACCACCTCGTCCGGGCATGGGTTCGCAGCTTCGGGGTGCACGCCACCATCAGCAACTGCTCCAACAACTACGGGCCCTGGCAGCACATCGAGAAGTTCATCCCGCGCCAGATCACCAACGTCATCGACGGTGGCCGGCCCAAGCTCTACGGCGCCGGGCTCAACGTCCGCGACTGGATCCACGCGGACGACCACTCGTCCGCGGTCTGGACGATCCTCAATGAGGGAAAGTCCGGCCAGACCTACCTGATCGGCGCGGACGGCGAGCGGAACAACCTCGAGGTGGTGCAGCTGATCCTCGAGGCATTCGGTCGTCCCGCAGACGACTTCGACCACGTGACCGACCGAGCCGGCCACGACATGCGCTACGCGATCGACTCGGGCAAGCTGCGCACCGAGCTGGGCTGGAAGCCGCAGTACGCCGACTTCGGCGAGGGCCTCACCCGCACGATCGCGTGGTACCGCGAGCACGAGGCCTGGTGGCGTCCGCACAAGCAACAGACCGAGCTGGCCTACGCCGCCAAGGGACAGTGAGGACGGCCTTTGGCCAATGCGGCAGAGGGTCGCATCCTGCGCCCCTACGATGTCCCGCATGCGCGGAATAATCCTGGCCGGCGGAACGGGCTCCCGTCTCCACCCCATCACGCTCGGCGTCAGCAAGCAGATGGTCCCGGTCTACGACAAGCCGATGATCTACTACCCGCTGTCGACGCTGCTGCTGGCCGGGATCCGGGACATTCTGGTGATCACCACGCCCGAGGACGCTCCGGCGTTCAAGCGGCTCCTGGGTGACGGCAGCCAGTTCGGCGTCTCGATCAGCCACGCGGTCCAGCCGAGTCCCGACGGCCTCGCCCAGGCCTTCCTGATCGGTGAGGACCACATCGGCGACGAGCCGGTCTCGCTGATCCTCGGCGACAACATCTTCTACGGCCCGGGCATGGGCAGCCATCTTCGTGAGTTCCAGTCGGTCGACGGTGGAGTGGTCTTCGGTTACCGGGTCTCCAACCCGAGCGTCTTCGGAGTCGTCGAGTTCGATGAGGCCGGCCAGGTGCTGTCGCTGGAGGAGAAGCCCGTCGCGCCGAAGAGCTCGTACGCCGTTCCAGGGCTGTACTTCTACAGCAATGACGTGATCGAGCTGGCGCACGGCCTCAAGCCGTCCGTGCGCGGAGAGCTGGAGATCACCGACCTGAACCGGATCTACCTCGAGCAGTCCCGGCTCCGGGTCCGCATCCTTCCTCGCGGCACGGCCTGGCTCGACACCGGAACCTTCGACGACATGCTCGACGCCTCCAACTACGTCAGGACGATCGAGAACCGGCAGGGCCTGAAGATCGGTGCACCCGAGGAAGTGGCGTGGCGACAGGGATTCCTCAGCGACGACGAGCTGGCCCAGCGCGCCGAACCTCTGATGAAAAGTGGCTACGGCAGCTACCTCCTGAATCTCCTCGAGGAGAAGAAGCCGATGCACGCGCGCCCGGTGGTTGACGGCGCCGCGGCGGAGCCGGACGGTCACTATGGCCTCGATATCGCTCGGGCCTGACACACCCGGACATGCGTCCAGTTCAGCCGTTGGAGTCGGTACGCTGTGCGGCGTGACCCAACAGAACTTGATCAGCCGCGCCGCGACGGCACTGTGGCAGAAGCGGAATCCCGGTGTCCCGCTCACCCACCCGGACCGCGAGATCCCGCATCTCGAGCTCGGGATGGCCAGCGGCCTGCGCTACGCGCTCATCCAGGCGAAGCTTGTCATCGCTCGCAAGCGCCAGATGGAGGAGCAGCCCTGGCTCACCCGGGATGCGATCGAGCTGCTCGCCGGAATGCTGCGCCCGACGGACACCGGCCTCGAGTTCGGCTCCGGTGGCAGCACCGTGTGGCTGGCGCGTCACGTCGGATTCGTGACCTCGGTTGAGGCGTTCGACCAGTGGTATGACCCGCTGATCGCCCGGCTTGCGGAAGCAAAGCTCAACAACGTCTCGCTCCAGCTGGTCTCAGCGGAGAAGCTCGGCTACGAGAGCGAGGCCCACCGCGAGGCCTACATCAACGTCAGTCCCGAGCTCACGGCCGGTTCGCTCGACTTCGTCCTGGTGGACGGGGAGTACCGCGACGACACCGCACTGCGTGGCATCGAGCTGCTGAGGTCTGGCGGCCTGATGATCCTGGACAACGCGAACACCTACCTGCCGGCGCCCAGCAACTCACCGTGGAAGGTGTCGGGCCCGGCGTCGAAGAAGTGGATCCAGTTCCTCGACGAGGTTTCCGGCTGGCGCCACATCTGGACCACGAACGGTGCGTGGGACACCGCGATCTGGGTCAAGCCGTAGCTGCCGGACCGGGGGTCCCGAGGAGGCACCGCGTGTCGGTGACAGTGATCGTCGAGCCCGATCCGGGTGGGCACCGGTTTCAGGCTGTCGCCAACGTGGCGCAGGTGGCCGGGCAGACCGATGACATCGTCCTGCTCACGTCGAAAGGCGCGGCCGCGAACGAGGCGTACGGCGTCTACCTTGCCGACGTACCCCTTGAGGTCGACGAGCGGTTCGACGACATCTACCCGCCGACGCGCGAGCTCGTCCGGGTGATCGCCGAGCTGTGCCGGACGAAGCCTGTGGCAACGGTCGTGGTGATGGACGCCGACCAGTCGCTCAAACGCTGGTGGTATCTCGCTCCGCGCGAGTTCCGCGGCCTGGCGCGGCGACCGCGTGTCGTCTTCATGCTCACCCGCTACCCGGCCAAGCTGGCGCTGAGCGACCACGTCGGCTGGAAGCTCCGGATTCCGAAGGCCACCCTCGCGGTCGCGGCGATGGCGTCGGGGTCGCTCCACCGGGTTGCCGGATTCGCCGGCCGCGAGGACATGACGCGCGGCTGGATCGTCAAGCGGGCCCGCGACCCCGAGATCTGTACGGCGCACTCACGCGACCGCAGTGAGCTGCGGACCGAGCTGAAGCTTCCTCTGGACCGGAGGATCGTCGGCATCTTCGGGGTGATCTCCGAACGGAAGAACGCACCCCTGATCCTCGAGTCCCTGCACGCAGGCGGTCTTGACGCGGACCTCCTGCTCGCAGGCAGCGTGGCGCCGGAGGTCTGGGCCTGGATCGACGGGTTGTCCGAGTCGGACCGCAAGCGCGTCATCGTCCACGACGGGTTCTTGTCCAACACGCTGCTCGACCAGCTCGTTGCGGCGGTCGACGCGGTCCCGATCGCACTGACCAACAACGGGCCGAGCGGCATCATGGGCAAGGCGCTCGCCGCCGGAGTCCCGGTCGTGTCTGCCGGCTCGGAGGTTCGCGCCCGCGAGCTGCGAGCGACCGACGCCGGCGCGGAGGCCGAGTTCACTGCCGCCAGCATCGGTGCCGCCCTGGGCCGGGTGCTCGCGCGCGATCCGGCCGAGCCGCGGCACAACACCGTTCCGCCCGCGACCGCGGAGGCCTTCGCAGCAACGCTGCTGGGCACGGACGAGAACGGCGTGCTGCTGCGCCACTCTCGGCGCAGGTAGCTGCCGATGTCCCGCTGGCGTTCGTGAACGCCGTCCTTCGCAGCGCGATCGCACGGGCGCTGTCCTTTTTGCCGACCGCCGTCGCGACGCTGCTGACAAGCCGGCTGATCATCCAGCACTACGGCATCTTGACCTTCGATGCCTTCGCGCTCGTCCTCACCCTGATCAGCCTGATTCCGCTCAACAACCTTGGCGTGGGCGCGGCCGTCACGACGACGTACGCCGCCGAAGGGCCGGAGTCGGAGCATTCGAGACGAGTCACGCTGACGGCCGCTCGAACCCTCGCCGTCTCCAGTGTGGGAACGGCCGCGGTCGTCGTCGGCCTGACGGCGATCCATGCCTGGCCGTCGCTCCTCGGTGTGGCGTCCGGACCGAACAAGTACACCGGCCTGGCGGCGTTGGTGTTCGCGCTCAGCTTCCTACCGGGTCTCGGTCAGAGCATGCTGCTGGGGGTCCATCGCAACCACGTCGTGGTCATCTCGCAGACCTTCTTCACGCCGTTGATCCTGCTCGGCACCGTCGGTGTCATCGGCTTCGGCGTGACCGGCGACGCGGTGATGCTCGGTCCGCCGATCTCGCTGGTGATCATCAACATCCTCACCTGCGCGCTGGCGACCCGGTCGACCGGGATCTCCTGGAGGTGGCTGCTGCGCGCGCTGCCGTGGCGGCGCCGTTACCCAGGCGCGTCGATCCGTGGCATGTCCGGTCCGGTCCTGCTGATCACCCTGGCGACCCCGATCGCCCTGCAGAGCGACCGGCTGGTGCTCAGTCACGTGTCCACCACGCAGGCAGTGGCCGACTACTCGGTGGTGATGCAGATCTTCGCCCCCGCGATCGCGCTGATTGCTGCGTCCGCGCAGCCGCTGTGGCCGATCTACGCTGCGGCCCGCGCCGAAGGACGGTCGGGGCCGAGCCTGCCCAAGATGCTGTTGCTCTTCGGCGGAGCCGGCGCCCTGTGCGGCGCACTGCTTGCCCTGGTGGCGAACCCGGTGGCCTCACTGATCGGGGGCGACCAGATCCACCTGGGCTGGTTGCTGCCGCTCGCCGGCGCGCTCGCCGTGGTGACGGCCGCCCTGTCCTATCCGGTCGCGATGAGTCTGATGGATCCCAGCGGCGTCCGGCTGATCGCCACCCTGACGCTGGTGGCGCTGCCGCTGAACATCGGGCTGTCGATCATCTTCGCAAGGCATTGGGGCGCCGCAGGGCCGTTGTTCGCGAGTGTTCTGGTGGGCATTCTCGTGCAGACCCTGCCTGGTGTGTTCTTCGGACCGAACGGCCGTTCGGGTGGGCGGCACCGGGCCTGATTCGCCGATCCAGGCGGTCACCGGCGACCGCGACACACGCGGTGGACAGGCGTACGAAGTCGCGGGTCGACCGGTAACCTGCACGATGTGAATCCTCGACTCCGCAGCGTGATCCGCACCGCCGTCATGACCGTGAACACGCCGGTTGCGAAGGCCCGCACCAACCGTGCCTTCAGTGCTGCCTCGCGCCCGCTGAAGCTCGAGATCGGCGGGCTGACCAAGCGACCGGGCTGGATCATCACCAACGTCAACGCCGTCACCCGCAACTACCTCGACGCGACCTCCCCCTGGCCGCTCGAGGAGAGCTCCGTGGCGTACGTGTACGCCGACAACATGATCGAGCACATCCCGCTGGTGGCGGCCCGGGCGATGCTCGCGGAGGCCTACCGCTGCATGCAGCCGGGGGGCGTGATCCGGCTGGTCACCCCGGACATTCGCAAGCACGTCGAGCTGTACCTCGCCGGGTCGTCCTCCGTCGACGGTGTGGTCGGCCGGGCCTACCGCGAGCTGGGCCTCGTGGTCGAGCACCCTGTCGACCTGGTCCGGATCCCGATCGGCTCATTCGGCCACCACGAGGGCTACGTCTACGACTTCGACGCGCTCGACCTCGAGCTCAAGCGGGCCGGGTTCCACTCGACCACGCAGTGCGAGCTCGGCGAGAGCACGCATCCGGCGCTGAGCGGACTGGACCAGCGGACCGACGAGGGTGGCGCGCAGATCGCCGTCGAGGCGACCCGCTAGACGCCGGCACCCTCTCGGTTCGTCAGGCGTCGCGGCGGAAGAACACCCCGTCGAGCTGCAGGAGCCGGCGGGTGACGGGCTCCGACCAGCCCGGTTCGACGTACCAGAGATCGAAGCCGTGCCCGCCGAGGTGCTCGAGCATCTCGGGCATCAGCGACTGTCCGTCGTACAGCGCGACCAGTGACATCTCGGTGCGGATCGCGGCGAAGCGGTCCAGCGTCTTGGCCGCTCCGCCGAGCACGGACATCTCATAGCCCTGGACGTCGATCTTGAGCAGGGTCTTCTCGGGCTCGAAGCGCTGCGTGCTGACGATCTCGTCGGCGGTGGTTGCCGGAACCTCTTCGGCGGCGACGTACGCCGTCTGCGGGGCTGCGTCGGTGCTGCGGTCCAGGATCGGCAGCACCGATGAGGACACGGAGTTCGCGGAGACGTTCATCGTGATCGTGCCGGCCTGGTCGGAGACGGCGGCCCGCTGCGTGGTCCAGTTCGGGTCGCCGGTGGCTGCGGCCTCCAGCTGGGCGTACGCCGACTGCAATGGCTCCACCGAGTGGATGCGGCCGGTGTAACCGGACGTGCGCAGCTGGTGACCGAACTGCCCGGTGTTGGCACCGACGTCGATGACGGTGGTGATGCCATGCTGCTCGAGGCCATAGACGAAGCGGTGCCTGAAGTTGTCCCGGGTCACGTCGAAGCCGGTCCGGTTCACCAGCTCGCGGACCTTCATCAGCGCCCACGCTGGCCGGGTCTGTGAGTTCTCCATCAGTTCGCCGCTCCACCCAGGTCGGCGGGATCCGGCATCAGGTCCTGACGGACGAACAGACCGTCGCACTGGAGCATCCGGCCGGTCCTCGGGTCGGCGAAGCCTGCCTCGATCGCATACATTCCGAAGCCGTTGGCCTCCAGCCGCCCGGTCAGCTCGGCAAAGAGCTGCTGGCCGGCGTAGAGAGGAACGAAGGACAGCTCGAGCTGGACCGCGGCGAACTGGCTCAGCAGGTCACCCGCACCGTCGAGCACCGGGCCCTCGTAGCCCTGGGTGTCGACCTTGAGCAGCGTCTTGCCGGGGTCGACATCGTGCTGCTTGACGATGTCGACGATCGTCGTCACCGGAACGGTCTCGGTGCCGATGGTCTGGGACCCGGGCGCGGCGTCGAGGTGTGCGTTGGTCATCGTCAGCACCGACGACGAGTAGGAGTTCGCCGACACGTTGATCTCGAGCGTGCCGACCTCGGCTCCGACCGCGGTGTGCAGCGCAGTCCACGTCGAGTCCGATCCGGTCCGGCGAGCCAGGTGCGCGTAGGCGTCCGGCAGCGGCTCACAGGAGATGATCCGGCCGTCGAAGCGGCTGGAGCGGAGCGCGGAGCCGTACTGGCCTATGTTCGCGCCGATGTCGAGCACGGTCGTCGTGCCGAGCCAGCGGAGGGCGGTCGAGACCCGGACCGGGTAGGGGTTGCGCACGAGGTCGAGGTTGCGCTTGTGGAGTCCGGAGCGAAGGGCGATCTTGGCGTATTCCTTCGCCCGGCCCGAGCCACCTGGCGCGCGGTCCTTCAAAGCCATGCGTCCACCCTCATCGTCTACGGTCGTGTGATGGCTGATCCTAGCGATGGTGGAGTGACTATTCGTTCGGAAGCGTGACCGTGAACGTCGTACTGCCCGGACGCGAATTGACCGCCGCCGTGCCGCCGTGGGCTTCGGAGATCGCGGAGACCAGGGAGAGCCCCAGCCCGGCGCCACCGGAGTCGCGCGTTCGGGACGTGTCTCCACGGGTGAACCGCTCGAAGACGTGGGCGGCGAGACCGTCCGACAGGCCCGGCCCGTCGTCGTGTACGACGATCTGCCTCCGGTCCACTCCGGAGGCCGACACCGTGACGGTCGTTCCCGGCGGGGTGTGACGACGGGCGTTGCCGAGCAGGTTCGTGACGACCTGGTGCAGCCGCTGCTCGTCACCGGTCACCGTCACCGGTTCGTCGGGCAGCTGCAGCCGCCAGTGGTGGTCCGGTGCGACCACCCGTGCGTCGGCAACGGCTTCGAGGAGCAGCCGGGTGAGGTCGACCTCCTCCCGTTCGAGGGGACGACCGGCGTCGAGGCGGGCCAGCAGCAGCATGTCCTCGACGAGCCTGGACATCCGGTGCGCCTCGGTCTCGACCTTGCCCATCGCCATCGACAGGGCCTCCGAGTCGTCGGGCGTGCGGTGCGAGAGCTCGGCGTACCCGTGGATGGTGGCCAACGGCGTCCGCAGCTCGTGCGAGGCGTCGGCAAGGAACTGCCGGAGCTGCTGCTCGCTGCGGTGCCGTGACGCGAGCGCCGAGTCCACATGGTCGAGCATGGTGTTCAGGGCCGACCCGACTGCGCCGACCTCGGTGTCGGGGTTGGTCAGCTGCTCCGGGACCCGGGTGTCGATGGTGGTCTCGCCGGACGACAGCTGCTGCTCAGCGACCTCATGGGCCGTCTGCGCCACCTGGCGAAGGGGCCGGAGCGTCCGCCGGACGAGCACGTCTCCGACGGCGGCGGCGACAGCAACCCCGCAGACGGTGAGCAGGAGCTGCCACCACAGCAGGCTGCTCAGGGTCGAGTCGATGTCGTGCGCAGGCAGCCCGGTGACGATGGTGGCCTTGCCGAGGTTCGTGTTCACCGTGACCGCCTCCACCCGGTAGGCACCGATGCCGGGCAGCTCGACCTGGTGGACGCTGTTGTCGGCAGGGATCTTCCCGATCAGGGCGAGCGCCTTGCTGGACAATCTCGGCTCGGTGAACGTGGAGGTGATCGTCTGACCGTAGGGGGCCATGTTCGGAATGAAGTAGGCCGCCAGGATTCCGACCTGCTGACCGGGACGGAAGCGGACGACGCCACCGTCGGCGCTGGGTGGTGGCAGCTGGTCACCGCGTGAAAGGTCCAGCGTGTGCTGAGCCGCGTTCTCGACCTGGGCGTCGAGCTGGGAGGTCAGGTAGTGCCTCATTGCCAGCGTGGTGGTCAGGCAGACGAGCAACCCGACGACGGCGACCAGGCCGACCGCCGCGGCCACCAGTCGCCCGTTGAGGCTCGTGGGGACGACCTTCATGCGGTCTCGGCCGGCTTGAGGACGTAGCCGGCTCCGCGCATCGTGTGGATCATCGGCTCGCGGCCGGCGTCGACCTTCTTGCGCAGGTAGGACACGTAGAGCTCGACGACGTTGGCCTGGCCGCCGAAGTCGTAGTTCCAGACCCGGTCGAGGATCTGCGCCTTGCTCAGCACCCGGCGCGGATTGCGCATCAGGTAGCGCAGCAGCTCGAACTCCGTTGCCGTCAGCGTGATCTCGTCGCCCCCGCGCGCGACTTCGTGCGACTCCTCGTCGAGAGTCAGGTCCCCGACGATCAGCATCGACGACGACTTCACATCGGTGGCGCCGGACCTGCGCATCAGGCCGCGGAGCCGGGCGACGACCTCCTCGAGGGAGAACGGCTTCGTCACGTAGTCGTCGCCACCGGCGGTCAGGCCGGCGACGCGATCTTCGACCGAGTCCCGGGCGGTCAGGAACAGCACGGGTACGTCGAGCTGGTCGGTCCGCAGCCGGCGCAGCACCTCCATGCCGTCGAAGTCGGGGAGCATCATGTCGAGCACGACGGCGTCGGGGCGCTGGACTTTCGCCGTACTCACTGCCTTCGAGCCGGTGAGGGCAACCTCGACGTCCCAGCCCTCGTAGCGCAGCGCCATCCGGAGCAGCTCGGCAATATTGGGCTCGTCGTCGACGACGAGCACTCGCAGTGGGGATCCGTCCGGTCGAGTCAGTGCAGGCATCCGTGCGCTCGTCATGGGTCCACCCTGCAACGCCAACCCCGGGGATTGCCATGAGTTTGCTGTGAGACGTCTGTGAGCCTCGAGTCAAATGACCCGGTCTCCTCAGCCTTCACCTGACCCGAACACAGGTCTGGCACAGGAATCAGGCGCACGATGAGCCCATGACCGAGCAGAACAACGATGACACGGCACCCCTCCCGGCCTCTCCGCCTCCGGCCGAGGAGACCAGGACACTGCCACCCGACCCCGTGCTGAGCGCGCCGGCAGCCGCCGGTCCACCGGCTCCGCCGCCCGGCCCGCGGTTCCGCGACAAGCTGTGGTCGCTGCGCGCGGTGATCGCGGTCGCCCTCGCGTCGGTGCTTCTCGGTGGTGCCGGCGGGGCGGCGATCGCGAACCTGACGAACGGCAACGGCAACGACGGCCGGATGGGCCCGGGCAACAGGTTCGGACCAGGAGAGCTCCAGCGCGGTCAGATGCCCGGCGGCGGACAGTTCGGGCGAGGCGGCGGTGGTGGTCGGTTCGGCGGCGGATTCGGCGGCCCCGGCGACTTCAACGGCCAGCAACAGGGTCAACAGGGTCAACAGGGCACGGTCCCGCCCGGTGCTCCGTCGGCGCCATCCCCTCAGGGGGCGTCGCCGGGCGCAGTGTCCTGAGTACGCCGCGCCGGTCAGGTTTCTTGCAGGTTGCATCCATCAGGCTGACAAGGTGACCGATACCCATGCGAACTCAACGCCCGAGTCCACACCGGTACTCAGCAAGGCAGGCGCAGTCACTTCTGGGGCCCTGACGAAGGTCCCTGAGGCGACCGCCCTGTTCTGGCTGACGAAGATCGTCACCACCGGGATGGGCGAGACCACCTCGGACTGGCTCGGCAGCCTCCCGGTCATCGGTGTCGCGATCGGAGTGTCGGTGGCGCTCGCGGCGCTGGTCACGGCGTTCGTGCTGCAGTTCAGGTCGGATCGCTACCGCCCCAGGATCTACTGGTCCGCTGTCGTGATGGTCAGCATCTTCGGCACCGTGGCGGCCGACGTCTGGCATGCGGTGATCGGTGTTCCGTACGTGCTCTCGTCGGCCGGCTTCCTCGTCGTACTGCTCGGTGTGCTGGCGGCCTGGTACCGCAGTGAGGGCACCCTGTCGATCCACACGATCAACACCCGTCGCCGGGAGAAGTTCTACTGGGGCACGGTGTGGGCGACCTTCGCACTCGGTACCGCGGCCGGTGACTGGACCGCGACGGTGCTCCACCTCGGCTACATCGACTCCGGTCTCCTGTTCGCGGTCCTGATCGCGCTGCCTGCCCTGGCGCACTGGAAGCTCGGACTCAACGCGGTGGTCGCGTTCTGGGCGTCGTACATCATCACCCGCCCGCTCGGTGCCTCATTCGCCGACTGGTTCGCGGTCTCCCACGCGCATGGCGGACTCAGCTTCGGACCGGGCTGGGTCAGCCTGATCGGGTTCGTGGTGTTCGCCGGGCTGCTGTCCCTGGCCCGCGACAACAAGAACCCACATCACGCGCACCAGCTACATCTCCAGCTCTCGGGCGAGGAGTCGGCGACCGCCTGAACCGGTCGCCTCCAGTGGCCGCGGCCAGCGGATTGGCCCTCGGGCGGGTCCGCACCGCACAATTGGTCCGTTGTGCGCATCCATTTCCCGCCTGAGCTGCCGGTCTCCGGACGCCGGGACGACATCGCCCAGGCGATCCGTGACCACCAGGTGGTGATCGTCGCGGGGGAGACGGGCTCCGGGAAGACCACCCAGCTGCCCAAGATCTGTCTCACCCTGGGCCGCGGCGACGCCAAGCTGATCGGACACACGCAGCCGCGGCGGATTGCCGCGCGAAGCGTCTCGGAGCGGATCGCCGAAGAGCTCGGCACCGAGCTGGGTGACGTCGTCGGCTACCAGGTCAGGTTCACCGACCGGACCTCGAAGGCCGGCCGGATCAAGGTGATGACCGACGGCATCCTGCTTGCCGAGCTGCAGCACGACAAGATGCTCAAGAAGTACGACACGTTGATCATCGACGAGGCCCACGAGCGCAGCCTCAACATCGACTTCATCCTCGGGTATCTCGTCGGACTGCTGCCGAAACGCCCCGACCTCAAGGTGATCATCACCTCCGCGACCATCGACCCGCAGCGATTCTCGAAGCACTTCTCGGACGCGCCGATCATCGAGGTCTCCGGACGGACCTATCCCGTCGAGGTGCGCTATCGGCCGCTCATCGAGGAGTCGTACGACGATGAGGAGGGTGAGCCCGTCACGCGCGACCAGACCGAGGCGATCGAGGCCGCGGTCGACGAGCTCGTCGGTGAAGGGCCGGGCGACATCCTGGTCTTCCTTCCAGGTGAGCGGGAGATTCGTGACACCGCTGATGTCCTCTCCAGGCGAGCGGAAGGTCCGCGCGGGTTCGACGTCGTACCTCTCTACGCCCGGTTGTCGGCGGCCGAACAGCATCGGGTCTTCGAGCGGCACAGCAGACGTCGCGTGGTTCTCGCCACCAACGTCGCGGAGACCTCGCTGACCGTCCCCGGCATCACCTACGTGATCGACACCGGGGTCGCCCGGATCAGTCGTTACTCGGCCCGGACGAAGGTGCAGCGGCTGCCGATCGAGGCGATCAGCCAGGCGTCGGCCAACCAGCGGTCGGGGCGGTGCGGTCGGGTCGAGGCCGGCATCGCGATCCGGCTCTACGCGCAGGAGGACTTCGAGGGACGCCCGGAGTTCACCGATCCCGAGATCCTGCGGACCAACCTCGCCAGCGTGATCCTGCAGATGACGGCACTGGGGCTCGGCGACGTTGCCCGGTTCCCGTTCGTCGATCCGCCCGACCAGCGCAACGTCGCGGCCGGCGTCCAGCTGCTGCAGGAGCTCGGCGCACTGGTCCCCGCGCCGGCCCGCAGCCAGAACACACTGACCGGCCTCGGCCGCAAGCTCGCGAAGCTGCCGATCGACCCGCGCCTGGGCCGGATGATCCTCGAGGCGGACCGGCTCGGCTGCCTACGGGAGGTGCTGGTGATTGCCGCCGCACTGTCGATCCAGGACCCGCGGGAGCGGCCCGTCGACCAGCAGGCCCGCGCCGACCAGATGCATGCCAGGTTCCGTGACCAGCGCTCGGACTTCATGGCCTGGCTGAATCTTTGGCGACACATCAAGGAGCAGCAGAAGGCGCTCGGATCCAGCGCGTTCCGGCGGATGTGCCGCGACGAGCACCTGAACTACCTGCGCGTCCGCGAGTGGCAGGACTTCGAGTCGCAGCTGCGCCAGGTGGCCAAGCAGCTCGGCCTGGTCTCCAAGGGGCCCGCCACGGCGCCGGACGAGAATGGTGTCCATCAGGCGCTGTTGTCCGGGCTGCTCTCGCACCTCGGGATGCGCGACCCCGACCGCCGCGACTACCTCGGCGCGCGGGGCGCGCGTTTCTCGATCTTCCCGGGGTCGGGGCTGTTCAAGCACCAGCCGCAGTTCGTGATGGCGGCCGAGCTCGTCGAGACCTCGAAGCTGTGGGGTCGGCAGAACGCGGCAATCGATCCGGCCTGGGCCGAGCGACTCGGCGACCATCTCGTGAAGCGGACCTACTCCGAGCCGCACTGGTCGAAGAAGCGAGCGGCGGTGATGGCCTACGAGCGCGTCACCCTGTACGGCGTACCACTGGTCGCGGAGCGGGTCGTCAACTACGGTACCCACGATGCTCCGGTGGCGCGTGAGCTCTTCATCCGACATGCCCTGGTGTACGGCGAATGGCACACCCAGCACCGGTTCTTCGCCACGAACCGGAAGCTGCTCGAGGAGGCCGAGGAGCTCGAGCACAAGGCTCGGCGCCGTGACCTGGTGGTGGACGAGCACACCCTCTTCGACCTCTACGACGCCCGGATCCCGCAGGACATCGTGTCGGGCGCGCACTTCGACTCCTGGTGGAAGCAGGCCCGTCGCCAGCAGCCCGACCTGCTGACCTTCGAGCCCTCGATGCTGCTGCACGCCAATGTCGAGGAGGTCCACACCGGTGACTTCCCGGAGCTCTGGCACGAGGGCCCGCTCACGCTGCCGCTGAGCTATCACTTCGAGCCGGGCAGCGAGGACGACGGTGTCACCATCGACGTTCCCCTTGCCACGCTCAACCATGTCGGCGCTGCGCCCTTCAGCTGGCACGTGCCCGGCCTGCGCGAGGAGCTCGTCATCGCGCTGATCCGGTCACTGCCCAAGCAGCTCCGGGTGAACTTCGTGCCGGCGCCGAACTTCGCCCGCGGCTTCCTCGCAGCTGCCTCGCCCGGCGAGGAGTCGCTGCTCGATGCGCTCGCCCGGCACCTGCGTGCGCAGACGGGCGTGCACGTCCCTGCCGATGCCTGGGACCTCGGCAAGGTGCCTGCACACCTGCGGCCGACGTTCCGGGTCCTCGACGAGGGCGGCGGCGTGGTGGCAACGGGCAAGGACCTCGAGGCGCTGAAGAAGCCGTTGCGGCCGTCCTTCGATGCGGCGATGGCATCGGCGGCAGCGGACTCCGGGATCACCTCCTCGGGACAGACCAGCTGGACGTTCGGGACGATCGAGCCGTCGTTCACCCAGCTACGGGCCGGCCACGAGGTGCGGGGCTACCCGGCACTGGTCGACGAGGGATCGTCGGTCGGTCTTCGGGTCTTCGGATCGGTGGACGAGCAGGCGGCACATCACCGGCTCGGCGTACGCCGGCTGCTCGCACTGGCAGTCCCGTCGCCCGCTTCGGGGCTGCTCGCCGGGCTCGACAACGCAGGCAAGCTGGCGCTCGCCGGATCGCCGTACCCGAACGTTCGCGCGCTGCTCGACGACTGCGTGGTCGCCGTGCTCGGTGCGCTGGTCGACGAAGGCACCGAGCCGGTGCTGGACGAGAGGTCCTTCACTGTGTTGGTGTCTCGCGCTCGCGAGGAGGTTCCGGCCAGGTCTTCGGTGCTGCTGCAACAGGTGATGCGGGTGCTCGGCGACTGGCGTGCGGTGGAGAAGGCCCTGCACGGACGGGTGGACATGCAGGTGCTCTCGGCGATGACCGACATGCGCAACCAGCTCGGCCGTCTGATCCATCCGGGCTTCGTTGCCGAGGTCGGCGCGGCTGCGCTCGCGAACTATCCGCGTTACCTCGGAGCTCTCGGCGAGCGACACCGACGGCTCGAGACGGAGGCTCGCCGCGACCGGGAGCTGATGGACCGGATCGACGTACTCCAGCAGGCCTGGCAGCACCGCGTCGACGCGCTCGCGCCCGGCCGGCCGGCCGGAGACGAGCTGGTCCGGGTCCGCTGGATGCTCGAGGAGTACCGCGTCAGCCTGTGGGCCCAGCACCTGGGTACGCCGTACCCCGTCTCCGACACCCGGATCCGCAAACTCCTCGGCTGATCGGGTGGTCCGGGTGGGGGAGTTTTCACAGGGTATGAACCGAAAACTGCTCATCGCACACGTCGTGACATGTGTGAAGAGGAGGAATGCGTTCATACCCTGTGAAAACTCCCGCCCACGCCGCACCGAAAACGAGGTGAAGGCCGGGCGCGTCGGGCCGGGAAGCGCCTCACGGCGCATGGCCGCTCGTAGCGGCTTTTATTTGGGACCCGGGGCTACCACGGCCCGACGCATTGACGATTCTACAAGCCACACAAGGGATCGGGCGCGAATCGGGCTGTTGTCCGCGTGCTAACCGAGATGTCCATCGAGCTCGAGCCTGCCGGCTACCTCGAGCTGCTCGGCCAGACCGAGCAGCCTCGAGGCCGCCAGGTCCTTGTCGTAGGACGAACCGTCCGTCTGCTCTGTGGATGCCCGGCCAGATGCGGTGACTCGGGCGAATGCGGCGGCCCGGAACAACGTGTCCGCGAAGTCTCCGATGACAACACCGCGCAGCACCTGGTCGACGAGCGCGCGGACCTCGTCCGGTCCGGGCGGTTCGGGAACGCCGCTGATCGCCTCGGCAACGGGCGCGTGCAACCGGCCGAGATCGAACTCCCTGGCTGCGGTCCCAGGGTCGGCGTACACCCACGAGCGGAGCAGGTAGAGCCGCCACAGTGCACCCGCCAGCGAGTCGGCAGGGGCGCCCGCCCACAGCGCGGCAAGCGTCTCGAGCCCCTCGGTGTCGGCGAGGTGCACGACCCTGGAGACGAGCTCGGCATCGGCGTTGTCGTGCGCACCCCGGACGAGCGCGGTCGCAGCCCGATCGGCAGCCGCGCTGACCTCGGACGGGTCGACTCCACCCTCGATCTCCTCGAAGTGGCCGGACCCGGGCATCGCCGGCTTGTGGTGCCGTCGCTCGGTCATTCGGCCACCGGCCCCAGCTTCTTGGCCGCGGCCTGGACGGCGCCCACCATGGGTTCCTTGCCTGCCGCGTAGTTGTAGTCCTGACCGGCGTTGTTCATCTGCAGGAGCGCGATCTGGGTACCGGACACCACAATGCCGGTGGCGCTGAACCGCCCTTGGTCACCGATGCCCTCGCTGGGGCCCAGCGTGACGAGGTACCAGGAGCCCGTGCCGCTGGTGACAGGTACGTCGGTCAGCTGGCCGATCTTGGGGTTCTTGGTGAGACGGCCGATGTGGGCGGCGCACTGGCGATGCCAAGCCGTGAGGACGGCGCCTGCGCGGTGGGTGTTCATCGCATCAGGGAAGACCGCGATCTGCTCGGCGGCGTTGGCGTCCACACCGGTTGGCGCGGCGAAGTCGCGCTGGATGACCTCGGTTGCGCCGATGCTGAGGAAGTCGAACTTCTGGCAGGCGCCGAACGCCTTGTCGTCCCCGGGCGCGGTCTCGCCGTCGGTCCAGGTGAACGCGGCGTTCAGGCCCGGCAGCTCGTCGCCGGTCAGCAGCTGGCTGGCCAGGTCGGCCGTGGCAGCGGTGTCGGCCGGGTCGGGCGTCGACGGGTCGGTCGTCGTCGGATCCGGGGTCGGCGCGGCAGTCGTCGTGGATGCGACCGGCGTGGCCGGTGTGGACGGGCTGGGCTGCTCGGCGGCGACCTGCGTCGGCGAGTTGCCACAGCCGGCGAGGGCACCGGTCAGCAACAGGGTCGTGACAACGACGGCAGGTCGTCCTACTCCTCGGAAAGCCATGCCGACCAGCCTAGGGCGACGTGCCTCACACCACGCCGCCGAGGTTGCTGCGGCGTGTCCCGATATCGTGTCGAGGGCGGTCGGGGAGTACTCCGGCGTCAGACAAGGAGTCGTCGGTGTCATCGCGTAGGCGTCAACTGATCGTGTCCGTGCTGGCTTGCAGTGTTTTCGCGCTGGCCAGCTGTTCATCGGCTACCAAGACTCCGGTTGCCACCAAGACCGTCACGCCGACCGGGCCCGTGCTCCTGACGTTCGCGGTGTACGGCCCGCCTCAGGTGATCACGGCGTACACCAAGATCGCGGCGGACTACCACGCAGCGCATCCGGGGACGGTGGTGAACGTCCGCCCGTTCGACACCCACGCGGAGGCAGTCGCGGCGCTCCAGAAGAGCGTGGCGGACGGCAATCCGCCCGACCTGTTCCTGGCCGACCGCAGCGACCTGCCGACCCTGCAGAAGGACAACGTGATCCAGCGGGTCGATGACCTGCTGGTCGACCGGAAGGTCGACTTCGGCGACGGCTACCAGCGTGACGGGCTCGAGGCCTTCAGCTCCGACTCCTCGCTGCTGTGCATGCCGACCGACGTCTCGCCGATGGTCGTGTTCTACAACACGAACCTGGTCGACCTGACCACGCTGGCCGGTCCCGGGGCCCCACCCGTGACCGCCCAGAAGGGGTGGACGATGGACCTCTTCACCAAGGCGGCTCAGCTCGCGTCGAAGGGTCAGAACCGTGGCGTGTACGTCGCACCCGACCTCGAGCAGGTCGCACCGTTCATCTGGTCAGGTGGTGGCGACATCGTCGACAGCGTGACGAAGCCGTCCAGCCTGACGCTTGCGGGTGGCAGCTCAGAGAGCTCGCTGGAGAAGCTTCTCGAGCTGGTCCGCAACCCGGCGTACACCTTCAGCCAGCAGCAGATCGCCAAGACATCGGCGCTGCAGCGCTTCAAGGCCGGGCATCTCGCGATGATCCTCGGCTACCACAACCTGATCCCGCAGCTTCGGGCGCAGCAGAACCTCAACTTCGACGTGATGCCGCTGCCACGCATCGGCAGCCCGGCGACCAGCAGCGAGATGGCCGGCCTGTGCATCTCGAAGGCGTCGCAGCAGACCGAGAAGACCGCCAACTTCCTGGCGTACGTCGTCTCGGACGCTGCCCAGCAGATCCTCGCCGAGACCGGCTACGTGATGCCCTCGAACCTCGACGTGGTCAACAGCGACGACTTCCTGCAGCCCGGCCAGATGCCGATCAACTCGAGCATCTTCTCGGCACAGATCCGCACCAGCCGCCCGTTGCCGGACGTCGACGCGTGGCCGAAGGTCAACGCAGCGGCGTCGAACTGGCTGACGCAGCTCTTCTATCTGCCGGTGATCGACCCGCTGGACGATCGGCTGAAGGCCTACGACACGGCCTCGGCTCTGCTGTTCAACCCAGCGACGGCAACCCCGTCACCGACCGAGACGCCGTCGCCGTAGGCGCTAGGAACCCTCGGGCTCGAGTTCTTCCTCCGGCTCGGGCTCGGGCATCTCCGGGTTGACGATCGCCTCGGCGATCAGTGGGGCAGCGAGTCCGACCTGCCACGCACGGGCGCCGAGCCGGGAGAGTTCGGCGGCGACGGCCTCCTCGACGCCGGGGCCCTCGGTCTGTGGCGGCGTCCAGAGCACCCGGCGCAGGAAGTCCGGCGTGAGGATGTTCTCGATCGGCACGTTGCGCTCCTTGGAGAGCGCGGTGATCGCGGTGCGGGCAGTGGCAAGACGGGCGGCGGCGACCGGGTCGCGTTCGGCCCAGGCGCGTGGCTGTGGCGGACCGTCGGACCTGTTCGCGACCGGCGGCAGCTCACTCTCGGGGAGCTCGCGGGCGGCCTGGATCGCGTCGAACCAGAGGTCGACGTACCTCGATGCCGCCCGGCCGTGGAAGCCCTTGGTGGCGAGCAGCGAGCCCCGGCTGGTGGGCAGCGCGTTGGCCGCCACGATGATCGAGGCGTCGGGCAGCAGCTTGCCGGGTGTGGTGTCGCGCTCCTGGGCGAGCTCGTCGCGGGTCTCCCACAGCCCGCGTACGGCAGCGACTGCGCGGCGGCCCTTCGCCTTGTGGATCCCGGAGGTACGGCGCCACGGGTCGACCCGGGGCGGCTGCTCGTAGGTGATCAGGTGGGTGAACTCCTCCTGGGCCCAGGCGTCCTTGCCGCTCTCGATGAGCTCGCGGCCGATCACCTCGCGCAGCTCGAGCAGGACCTCGACGTCGAGGGCGGCGTACTCCAGCCAGGAGTCGGGAAGCGGCCGCTTGGACCAGTCGACCGCCGAGTGCTCCTTACGCATCGACCGGCCGCAGATCGACTCGACCAGGGTGGCGAGGCCGACCCGTGGATAGCCCAGCAACCGGGCGGCGAGCTCGGTGTCGAAGAGGGAGACCGGCTCGAGGCCGACCTCGCGCAGGCAGGCCAGATCCTGGCTGGCCGCGTGCAGGATCCACTCCGCGCCGCCGAAGGCCTCGTTGAGGTCCCTCAGGTCGTCGAACGCGATCGGGTCGATCAGGTGGGTCCCGGATCCTTCGCGCCGCAGCTGGATCAGGTAGGCGCGTGCGGAGTAGCGGTAGCCGGAGGCGCGCTCGGCATCGAGCGCGATCGGCCCGGTGCCGGCAGCCACCTTGGCGACGACCTCGGCCAGGGCCTCCGCGGTCTCCACGACCGGGGGCAGCCCGTCGCGAAGGACGAGCAGGGGAGCGGGCTCGGCTGCGGGCTCCGGGATGGTGGTGTTCTTCTCTGAGCCGTCGTCGTTGATCTCAGCAGACATCAGTCGAGGCCACGCTGCCCTCGACGGCTTGGGATGGTGGTGACGCCTTCGGGCACCGGCGGCAACCCGACCGCCGTGCACAGCAGCTCGCCCCAGGCCTCGACGTGGGAGCCGAGATCGCCCACGGGGGTCCACGACGCGCGGATCTCGATCTGGGCCGTGGCGGGCTCGGTTGACATGCCGCCAAAGCTTTCCGAGGAGACACAGGTGACGGTGCCGGAGGGCGCGGTGTACTCCGCGCCATGCGCTTCGAGGGCCTCGGTCAGCCAGCTCCAGCCGACCTCGGCGAGCATTGGATCCTGCACCTGCTCGGGGTCGATCTCGGCGCGCGCGTAGGCGACGCAGCGGAAGGTGCCTTCCCAGGCATCGTTGCCTGAGGGGTCGTGGAGTACGACGATCCGACCGGATCCGACATCCTCGCCGTCGACGCTGACATCGGCCGAAAGGGCGGAGGCGAAGGGCGCGATCCGCTGGGGGGCGGGCATCTCCTCGACGTACACCTCGGGCCGGAAGTTCGCTGCCCGCAACTGCCTCACCGCGCGACGGAACTCCGCCGGAGCCACGGGTGGCTCGATGCGGGGTTCCGAGGGCGCAGACATGTGTTCAGGTTATGGCTGTTTCGCCGATCCCGCTGCCCCGACTCGCCGCCTGACCTGCGAAGATCGGGCCATGCCTGCGGCTTCCACCACCAACCCAGCAGTCCACGATTCGACCTTCCTGAAGGCGGCTCGGGGGGAGCCGGTCGCGCATCCGCCGGTGTGGTTCATGCGCCAGGCGGGCCGTTCGCTGCCGGAGTACCTCAAGGTCCGCGAAGGCGTCGCGATGCTCGAGTCCTGCATGCGGCCGGATCTGGTCGTCGAGATCACCCTGCAACCCGTGCGTCGCTATGGCGTTGACGCCGCCATCTTCTACTCCGACATCGTGCTGCCACTCAAGGCCATCGGGGTC
>JAOPXK010000160.1 GCA_025965195.1 Marmoricola sp. | reverse complement strand
CTCAACGGCTACATCGTGGAGGTCGAGGCCGACATCGGCCAGACACTGCCCGCATTCGTGATCCTCGGCCTGCCGGACGCCTCCCTGAACGAGGCAAAGGAGCGGATCCGTTCGGCGGCGCAGAACTCCGGCATTCCCCTAAGCCGACGGAAGATCACCGCCAACCTCATTCCTGCGTCCCTGCCGAAGCGCGGCTCGGGCTTTGACCTGGCCATCACCATGGCGGTTCTCCGGGCAGCCGGCGACATCCGTCCCACGGAACGGACCCTCTTCATCGCCGAGCTGGGCCTGGATGGCCGGCTGCGGCCCGTCCGCGGTGTGCTTCCCGCGGTGATGGCGGCCGTGCAGGCCGGCTATCCGGATGTGGTGGTGGCGCAGGCGAACGCGGCGGAAGCGGAACTGGTGCCCGGCGCCCGGGTCCGCGGCTATCGGACGCTCGCGCGGCTGGCATGCGACTTCGGCGCGGACCCGCTGGAACTGGCGTTGGATTTTGAACCCGACGACGAGGAAAGCCCACCTGACGCCCGGCCCGGACACGGGCCGGAGCCGGACCTGTGCGATGTCTCAGGCCAGGGCGACGCCCGAAGGGCACTGGAAGTTGCCGCCGCCGGCGCCCACCATCTCCTGCTTTCCGGTCCGCCGGGCGCCGGAAAGACGATGCTCGCAGAACGGCTCCCGGGCCTCCTGCCGGACCTGGGCGACACCGAGGCAATGGAGGTCACCGCGATCCATTCGCTTTGCGCCTTGTCGTCGTCGGAGGTTCAGCTCCTGCGCCGCCCGCCTTTCGAGAATCCGCACCACACCGCAACTTCGGCTGCCATCATTGGCGGCGGATCAGGCCTGCCCCGGCCCGGCGCGGCGTCGCGGGCGCACCGTGGAGTGCTGTTTCTTGACGAGGCGCCGGAATACGAACGCCGCGTCCTGGACGCCCTTCGGCAGCCGCTGGAGAGCGGCGAGCTGGTCATTCACCGCTCTGCCGGAACCGCTGCCTATCCGGCGAGGTTCCAGCTGGTGCTGGCAGCGAATCCGTGTCCGTGCGGGAAAGCCTCCGGCAAGGGGCTGGACTGCACGTGCACTCCGATGATGCGACGGCGGTACCTGGCCCGCATGTCCGGTCCGCTGCTGGACAGGGTGGACATCCAGTTGCAGGTGGAAAGGGTCTCCCTCGCCGACTTCGGGCAGCCCGGCGCCGAGGAGGACACCCGTACTGTTGCCCGGCGCGTCCGCGCCGCCCGTGAACGCCAGCTGGACCGGCTCCGGCCGCTCGGGATGGAAACCAACTCACAGGTCCCGGGCCGTGTTCTTCGCGGCGCCCTTCGCCTGCCCGCACCCACCACCCGGATACTCGACCACTCGTTGGAGCGCGGAGTGCTGACTGCCCGCGGCTACGACCGTGTCCTCCGCCTTGCCTGGACGCTGGCTGATCTCGGACGCCATGACGCACCGGACACAAACGACATCGGACAGGCGCTTGGCCTCCGGCAAGCCGCTTCGGCCACTGCCTGAAAGGAACCCCATGATCCACAACGAAAGAACCGCGCGGGCCGCACTGTCGCGCCTGATGGAGCCGCAGGACGCGGCCGGCCTGGCATTGGTGCGGGTTGTCGGAGCCATGGATGCCCTCCGCATCGCGACCGGCGAGCTGGCGTCCGGACCACGGCTCGAACAGGATGTCACCGCCGTACTGGCCGAACATGGCGGCACCGGGAGCTGGCCGGGGTTGAGCGCGGCCCTGAAACGGTGGGCGCCGCGGATACCCGATCTCGCACCGGAAAGGGACCTTGCCACAATGCAGCGCCTGGGCGGCCGCCTGCTCATCCCCTCTGACGGGCTCTGGCCGGGGCAGCTGGCGGACCTCGGCATTCACGAACCCCTATGTCTCTGGTGGCGGGGGCTGGAGCAGGAACTGCCGGCGGCCGCGAAATCCATCGCCCTGGTGGGTTCCCGGGACAGCACCAGCTACGGGGCTGCCGTCACGGGGGATCTGGGATATGCGCTGGCCCAGCGCGGCTACACCATCGTGTCAGGGGGCGCCTACGGCATCGATGCGCACGCCCACCGGGCTGCCCTGGCCGGTGCCGCTGACGCGCTCCCCACGATCGCCGTCATGGCCGGGGGAGTGGACCGCTTCTATCCGTCGGGAAACGAGGACCTGCTCCGGGCCGTCGCGAACCAGGGTGCCGTGTTCGCCGAGGTTCCGCCCGGTTCGGCTCCCACCCGCTACCGTTTCCTTCAGCGCAACCGCCTGATTGCCGCCCTTGCCGCGGTCACGGTGGTGGTGGAAGCCCGCTGGAGGTCCGGAGCATTGAACACGGCGCACCACGCCGAAAGCCTGGGCCGCTCAGTCGGTGCTGTGCCGGGATCCGTGCACAGCGCAAACTCCGCCGGCTGCCACCGGCTCATCCGCGAGGGCGGCGCGGTCTGCGTGACCGACGCCGGTGAAATCGCCGAACTGGCCTTGCCCAGCGGCGAAGCCTTGCCCGACGCGCCGGCGGTCCGGGCCGCCGACCACGATGGCCTGACGCTGGAGGACCTGATTCTCCTCGACGCATTGCCCCTCCGGTCAACCAGCTCGGTTGAGAAGCTGACGTCCGTCGCAGGGCTCAGTTCC
>JAOPXK010000005.1 GCA_025965195.1 Marmoricola sp. | reverse complement strand
ATCGGAGGCGATCCAGGACACGGTTCCGGCCCCGCGCCAGGGGCGCGGGGCCGGCTGCCTGATGCCGATGCGAGATCGTTCAGGCGGAGATTGCAGCAGCTGAACCGGTATCGTCCGTGAGCTCCTGCACCTCGATCTTGCGTGGCTTGGCCCTCTCGGCCACCGGGACCGTCAGTCTCAGCACGCCGTCGGCGTACTTGGCGTCGATGGCATCGAGATCAAGGTTGTCGCCAAGGACGAGCTGGCGGCTGAACAGGCCGTATGGACGCTCGCTGGTGAGCCTCTCCCAGTCGCCACTACGGACGGCCCGCTCGGCGCGGACGGTCAGGACATTACGCTCCACATCGATGTCGATCGTCTCCTTCGCCGCGCCGGGGAGATCGAACTCGAGGACGAACGTGTCGCCTTGGCGCCAGGCGTCCATCGGCATGACCGCAGGACGGTTGGTGGTCCCCATGATCTGCTGGGTGAAACGGTCGAGCTCGCGGAACGGGTCTGCGGTGCGCAGCAACATGTCAACTTCCTCCTTCGTTGCGATCGCCAATCTGTATTGGCTGGTATAGGTTTTATATACCAAACGATTCCAGGAATGTGCAAGGAGCCCGATGATGCAAAATTCTGGTCACCCGCTGTTCGGCATCTCGGTCGCAGCCGAACTCGTCGGCACCACCGTGGCCAACGTCCGCGGCTACGAACGCAGTGGCCTGCTCACGCCCGCCCGGACCGAGGGTGGCACCCGTCGTTACAGCCAGGACGACGTCGATCGGCTCCTGCGGATCCGTGTGCTGCTGGACGCGGGGCTCAATATCGCCGGTATTGTCCGCGTGCTCGACCTCGAGGACGACAACGGTCGTCTGCGTGCTGAACTGGACGGTTGAGCGGCCCTCGCCTCGTCGATCACCTTGTTCACGCGTGAAGCTGCTTCTCCAGCCGTTCGATGAGCCGCAGCGCGTCGTACGGCGCGTGGCCGTGGGCGTCGTTGTCGAAGTACACATAGACGTCGCGACCGTCCTCCGACCAGCTCCGGCACCGATCGGCCCATTGGTCGAGCGACTTTGCGGCGTACCTGCTGGTGTACAGGCTGGTGTGGCCGTGCAGTCGGACGTATTCGAAGGTGGCGGTCCGGCGATCGATGACCGGCCAGCGGCCGGCGCTGTCCGCAAGCACACAGGCGACGTCGTGCTGCTCGAGGAGAGTGAAGAAACGCTCGTCGAGGAAGGAGTCGTGGCGGACCTCAAGGGCGTGACGAACGGGAGCGGAGACCTCTGGCTGGGCGTGCACGCGCGCAGTATCCAGCTTGGCGTCGTGGTGCGCAGCGAGCCTCGCCATCTCCTCGGTCGAGGTCGGCAGCAGGTCCAGGAACGCCTCGATCACGCCCGGGTCGAACTTGCTACGTTCGGGCAGCTGCCAAAGGATCGGGCCAAGTTTCTCGGCCAGTAGCAGGACGCCCGAGGCGAAGAAGTTGGACAGCGCGCTCTCGGCGCCCACGAGTCGCTTGAAGTGGGTCACATACCGACCGCCCTTCACCGCGAAGACGAACCCGTCGGGAGTCTGGTCGTGCCAGCGTCGATACGAAGCTGGGCGTTGCAGCGAGTAGAACGGGCCGTTGAGCTCCACCGTGGGCATCCGGGAGGCGACGTACTCGAGCTGGCGGGACCGTGCCAGTCCAGCCGGGTAGAAGTCACCGCGCCAAGCGTCGTACTGCCAGCCGGAGATCCCGGTGCGCACCCGTCCGGTCGTACGTCGATGGACAGGAGCTCGAGCCGACTGCATGCATTCGGAATACCCGAACGTGTGATGATCACGCGTCCGCACGATCCCGGGTCTAGTCTGGGTGAGGCGGCGCAGGGACGAGGGAACGTGGAATCCTCGACATGACGCGCCCGCAACGGGAGACGGTCATGCCAGCTCCTCTGCTCGAGACGAAGCTCTATCTCCCCAGGCCGCGAGATGGTCTGGTGCCGCGTCCGCGACTGAGCGAGCGCCTGGACCGCGGTGCCGCGGCGAAGCTGCTGCTCGTGTCCGCACCCGCCGGCTTCGGCAAGACGACGCTGCTTGCCGAATGGCTGGGCGGGGGACCGACAGCGCCGGCCGACGGGCGCTCGGCCGGATGGCTGTCGCTCGACCGTGGCGACAACGATCCAGTGTCCTTCTGGACCTACCTGGTCACTGCGCTGCGGACGGTGGCGCCAGAGGTCGGCGCGAGTGAGCTGGCGCTCCTGGCCTCGCCCCAGCCGCCACCCATCCAACTGATCCTCACGACGCTGCTCAACGGCCTGGGCGCGACCGGAAGCGACATCGTGCTGGTGCTCGACGACTACCACCTCATCGACGCCCACGAGGTCCACGACGCAATGGCGTTCCTGATCGACCACCTGCCCCCTCGGCTGCACCTGGTGATCGCCAGCCGTGCCGATCCGGCAGTGCCGCTCGCCCGGCTGCGCGCACGTGGTGAGCTCGTCGAGATCCGCGCGGCCGAGCTGCGCTTCACCCCCGATGAGGCTGCGGCGTACCTCAACGGGGTGATGGGCCTGGCGCTGACGGCCCAGGATGTGGCAGCACTGGAGGAGCGCACCGAGGGGTGGATCGCCGCGCTCCAGCTGGCAGCGCTCTCGATGCAGGGACGAGACGACGCCGCGGGCTTCATCGCCGGTTTCGCCGGGGACGACCGCTACATCGTCGACTACCTGGCAGAGGAGGTCTTGCAACGCCAGTCCGGACCTGTCCGTGACTTCCTGCTTCAGACTTCCGTCCTGGGCCGGCTCAACGGTCCCCTGTGCGATGTCGTCATCGGAGCGGGTGGCGGCAAGGCCATGCTCGAGGCCCTCGACCGGGGCAACCTGTTCCTGGTCCCGCTCGACGATCGCCGTCAGTGGTACCGCTACCACCACCTGTTTGCCGATGTGCTGAGAGCTCGACTCTCAGAGGAGTCGCCCGACCTCGTCCAAGGACTGCACCGGCGCGCGAGTGGCTGGTACGCCGAGAACAACGAGTGGACAGAGGCGATCCGGCACGCGATGGCCGCCGAGGACTTCGAGCGAACGGCGGACCTGGTGGAGCTGGCGATGCCTGCCACACGCAGGGACAGGCAGGAGAGCACGCTTCGGGGCTGGCTCGAGCTGTTGCCCGATGAACTGCTGCAGGGCCGGCCCGTGCTCAGTAACGGCTATGCCGGTGCACTTCTTGCCACCGGCGAGGTCGAGGGGGTGGAGCGACACCTGCGGGACGCGGAGCACTGGCTCGACCGGCCGGGCGCCGAGCACGGGGCACCAGAACCCCCCGAGACCCAGATGGTCGTGGTGGACGAGGAAGAGTTCCGCCGGCTGCCGGCTGGGGTTGCCGTCCACCGGGCCGGGCTGGCGTTGATGCAGGGCGATCCCTCCGCCACGGTGGCCCACGCCCAGCGAGCGTTGGGGCTGCTCGAGGACGACGATGATCTCGGGCGCGGTGCTGCGACCGCACTGATCGGACTTGCGTCGTGGGCCAGCGGCGACCTTGTCACCGCTCACGAGGCCTACGCGAAGTGCATGGCCAGCATGCAGCGAGCGGGTCACGTCGGAGACCTCCTCGGATGCTCCATCGCGCTCGCGGACATCCAGATCACCCAGGGCCGCCTCCGCGAGGCGATGCGCACATACGAAGGCGCGTTGCGGCTGACACCTCAGCAAGTCGGATCGGCTCTTCGGGGAACAGCCGACATGTACGTCGGGTTGAGCGCGCTCCACCGCGAACGCAACGATCTTCACCTCGCGAGGCAGCTCCTGGTGCGGAGCGAGGAGCTGGGCGAGCACAACGGGTTGCCGCAGAACCGCTATCGGTGGCGGGTTGCGATGGCTCGGATCCGATACGCAGAAGGCGACCTGGCCGGGGCGGTGGACCTGCTCGATGAGGCCGAGCGCCTCTATGTGGGGGACTTCTCCCCGAACGTGCGGCCGGTCCCGGCGCTGAGGGCGCGGGCATGGATCGTGCAGGGCAGACTGGATGACGCGCTCAACTGGGCCCGCGACCAGAACCTGTCCACCGACGGCGAGCTCAGCTACCTTCGCGAGTACGAGCACGTGACCCTGGCCAGGGCGCTCTTGGCCCGGTACGAGAGGGATCGCGACGAGCGCCGCCTCGACGAGGCTGCCGAGCTGCTGGAGCGGCTCCTTGTCGCCGCCGACGGAGGACACCGGACCGGCAGCGTCATCGAGATCCTGGTGCTGCAGGCGCTCACCCTTCGGATGCGCGGCGACGTGCCGGCTGCCTTGGTGTCGCTGGAACGTGCGCTGGCTCTGGCCGAGCCGGAGGGCTACGTGCGGACGTTTGTCGACGAGGGCGCACCGATGGCGGCTCTGCTCCAATCGGCCGCGGAACGGCGGATCTCCCCCGAGTACGTCGGGAGACTCCTGACCTGCTTCGGCGAGCCCGAGGACAGCAAGCCGGCAACGCAGGGCTTGGTCGATCCGCTGAGCCAGCGTGAGCTCGAGGTGCTCCGACTCCTCGGGTCCGACCTGGGCGGTCCAGAGATCGCCGGTGAGCTGATCGTGTCCCTGAACACCGTGCGCACTCACACCAAGAACATCTACGCGAAGCTCGGTGTGAACAACCGCCGGGCGGCTGTACGCCGAGCCCAGGAGCTCGACCTGATGTCGCGAGCCGGCCGTCGTCCCAGCACCGTCGTGGACGACGAGTAGGCGCGCAAACGCCTCGCGCAATCATCACCTCAGCCACCACATGTGGTGATCCGCACTCACCACCTCCGCTCCTACCTTCAGGGCATGAGCGAAACGCACGCAGCGCAGGGACAGCCCCATGAGGCCGGACAGTACGAGATCCGGCTCAAGGGCCACCTCGAAGCCCGATGGTCCGCCTGGTTCGACGGGCTGACCCTCACCCGCGAGAGCGACGGCACCACCCTCATCGCAGGACCCGTCGTCGACCAGGCGGCGCTGCACGGCCTGTTGCAGAAGGTGCGCGACACCGGCCTGCCGCTCGTCTCGGTCGAGCACGTCGCGGCCGACGGGTTCGGTGCCCCCACGCCCGACCCCCGATAAGTACCCACCACCTCTCTTTCACCTCTCAAATCTCACCGCTCAAAGGAGAACGACATGAGCACCACCACGGAGACCCCAGCACCCCGCAGCACCCCATCGAGGCGAGCCCCGATGGGCTTCCTGAGGAAGACAGCGCTCATCGGTGGCGTCTTCTACCTGATCACCTTCGCCAGCTCGATACCTGCGGTGTTCCTGCTCCGCCCAGTGCTCAACAACCCGAACTACATCCTCAGCGCGGGAGCCGACACCCGGGTCGTGTGGGGCAATGTCCTCGACCTGGTCAACGCGCTGGCAGCCATCGGCACCGCGGTCGCGCTGTTCCCGGTGGTCAAGCGGCAGAGCGAAGCGCTGGCGCTCGGCTTCGTCACCACTCGCCTCTTCGAGGCCGCTGCCATCGTCGTCGGCGTGCTGAGTCTGCTCACCGTCGTGACCTTGCGGCAGCCGGGAGCAACCGGCGCCGAAGCAGAGTCGCTGGTGGTGGCAGGCAAGTCGCTCGTCGCGACCTACCACTGGGTGTTCCTGCTCGGACCCAACGTCATGGCCGGCCTGAACGCACTGCTGCTGGGCACCCTGATGTACAAGTCCGGGCTCGTTCCGCGCGTGATCCCTGCCATCGGTCTCATCGGAGCTCCGCTGCTGCTCGCCGTCACGATCGCCACCATCTTCGGCCTCACCGAGCACGGTTCCGCGTGGTGGGTCCTGGCCGCGCCGATCTTCGTCTGGGAGCTGTCGCTGGGCCTCTACCTGGCCATCAAGGGCTTCAGGCCCTCACCGGTCACCGCCGGCATGGTCACCATCCCGACCGCCCACGCCCACGTCGGCGACTGACCTTCCCTCCGGTCAGTGGCTGACGGCGCCGCCGCTCACGGCGATCACCTGACCGGTGATGTACGACGACAGCGGACTCGCGAGGAACTGCACCACGTCGGCGATGTCCCCTGGGTCGCCGTGGCGGCGCAGAGGGATGTCAGCGACCGCGTCTGCGTCGACGAAGCCGGTGTCCCTGCTCTGGGCGACCACCCGCGATGTCCGGATGACACCCGGGGCGATGCAGTTGACGCGGATACCCCATTGCCCGACTTCGTTGGCGAGGTAGCGGGTGTAGTGCTGGACAGCGGCCTTGGTCATCCCATAGCCGGCGACGTACCCGTCGGGGGAGGCGGCGAGGCCGGCGGAGCTGCCTACGGTCACGATCGACCCGCCGCCTGACGCGCGCAGGTGCGGCACGGCGGCGCGGCAGCAGTTCACGACGACCCGCAAATTGACGTCGACAAGCGTGGACAGGTCCTCGTCGGTGGTCTGGCTCGCAAGGCTCCGGGCGTACGGCGTGATGGCGCCACCGGCGGGCACGACCAGTATGTCGAGCCGGCCCCACCGCTCGGCCACGTCAGCGATTGCCTGGGTGGTCTCGCTGGGGACGGTGAGGTCGACCTGGATGCCGAGGCCGTGGCCGGCGAGTGCCACGAGCTCGTCGGCGACCGTGTCGGCGGTCAGTTCCTCGCCGTAGACGGTGGCGGCGCACAGGTCGACGTCGAGCACGGCGACCTTGGCCCCCAAGCCGGCCAGCCGGAGGGCGCAGGCGCGACCGATGCCGCGCGCACCGCCCGCCACGATGGCCACGGTCCCGGCCGTCAGAGCGGATCGGTCAGTGGTCATGCGCCCACTGTGGCGTTGTGCCCCTGGCTTCGTGGTCCGTCGTTCCGGGGCGTGGAATCGCGGACACCGATTGTCCGGCCAGTCGAAGACCATGACCGGCATGGATTACGACGTCGTTGTGGTAGGCGCAGGTCCCACCGGGTTCACCCTGGCCATCGACCTGGGACAGCGTGGCGTGCGCACGCTGCTCGTCGAGAGGGACCCGACGACCAAGCAGTTCCCCAAGATGGACCGGTCCAACTCCCGGACCATGGAGCTGTTCCGGCGGCTGGGCTTCGTCGAGCGGGTGCGCGAGCTCGGGTACCCCGCCGACAACCCGATGGACGTTTTCGTCGTGACCAGGCTGGCGGATCCGCCGCTGACCACGTTGCGTTACCCGAGCGTGGCCGAGCACCGGGCGCGCATCGCGGAGACGACCGACGCTTCCGAGCCGCTGGAGCCCTACCAGCTGGTCTCGCAGAACGACCTTGAGCCGCTGCTGCGCGAGGTCGCCGAGGCGACGCCGAACGTCACCGTGCGCTTTGGCTGCGAGCTCGTCGGCTTCACCCAGGACGCCGAGGGCGTGGACGTGGTCCTGCACGCCGAGCACGGCTACGAGGTCGTCCGAGCGGGCTACCTGGCTGGGTGTGACGGCGGCGCGAGCCCGGTCCGCAAGGCCCTCGGCATCAAGCTGGAGGGCCGAGGCAACCTCGTCGAGCAGCGCCAGGTCACGTTCCGATCCGAGAAGCTGTACGACGCGATCCCGATGGGCAAGGGTCGCCACTACTACGTGGCCGACGAGCAGGCAGCCGTCTTCATCGTCCAAGGCAGCCGTACACAGGTCACACTCAACGGGAGCTTTCCTGAGGACGCCGACCTCGAGCAGGAGATTCGCAGCCGCATCGGCTTCGACACGGACGTCGAGATCATCAACGAGACCACGTGGCGACTGCACCTGCTGCTGGCCGAGCGCTACCGAGACGGCCGGGTGTTCATAGCGGGCGACGCGGCGCACTTGGTGATTCCCACCGGTGGGCTGGGTATGAACAGCGGTGTCGGGGACGCCGTCGACCTTGCCTGGAAGCTCGCCGGGACCGTGCAGGGTTGGGGCGGTCCAGGACTGCTGGACAGCTACGAGCCCGAACGTCGCAAGGTTGGCGCGCGCAATGTGCGGGCGTCCGGATGGGCGGCGGAGGGCCTGGGGTTGTGGCGCGCAGTCGTGCGGGCCGGTATCGACGAGGACACCCCAGAGGGCGAACTGCTGCGCGGCGAGGTGGGTGGCGCGGCACAGGTCCTCCAGCGACGGGTGCACGAGATGATCGGCGTCGAGCTGGGCTACAGCTACGCCGGTTCGTGCCTGGTCGCGTACGAGCCGGACAACGTCACCGACTGGGACACCACGACCTACACCCCCCACGCACGGCCGGGGGTGCGGCTGCCGCACGTGTGGCTCAAGGACGGCCGGGCGGTGCAGGACATCGTGGGTCAGGACTACACGATCGTGGATCTCACCGGCCGCGCCGGCCACGAGGCGCTGGTCGAGGAGTTCGCACGGGCCGGGGCGCCGCTCGAGGTGTTCAGCTCCGACGAGCCTGCCTTGCGGGCGGCGTACGAGTGCTCACTGCTGCTGCTGCGTCCCGACCTGCACGTCTTCTGGCGAGGCGAGGCGCTGCCGGACGACGTTGCGGGGCTGGTGGACGCGGCGACCGGGCGTGCGAGCGTGGCTTTCGGCGCGTGAGGTAGCAGTTGCGAACGCTCTCGGTGATCTCGATGAGCGTCAGGAGGCCGCCACCGCCAGGCCGGCGCCGCGGCCGAACACCGCGGCCTTTCCCAGGCCCGTGCCGCTGTAGTACGCCGCGCCGTGGAACCCGCCGACGACCTCACCGGCGGCCCAGAGACCTGCGATGGGCTCACCGAAAACGTCCACGACCTGCAG
>JAOPXK010000132.1 GCA_025965195.1 Marmoricola sp. | reverse complement strand
GGCCAGGGCCTGCTCGAGGACGACGTCGACGCGTTCGCCGGCGTCGACCATCTGCTGGAGCTCCTCGATCAGGGTGACGAAGCCCTTGATGTTGGTGCGCGAGCGGGTGGCGAGATCGGGGACGTCGTCGTTGCGCTGGAGCGCCTCCCAGAAGGTGATCCGATCGCGTGCCGCCAGCGACTGGACACAGGCCTCCGCCCGGTCGCCGATGCCACGCTTGGGGGTGTTCAGGATCCGGCGCAGCGAGACCTCGTCGGCCGGGTTGGCCAGCACCCGGAGGTAGGCCAGGGCGTCGCGCACCTCGCGGCGTTCGTAGAAGCGGACGCCCCCGACGACGCGGTACGGCATGCCGACCCGGATGAACACCTCCTCGAAGACGCGGGACTGCGCATTGGTGCGGTAGAACACCGCGACATCACCGGCGCGGGCCTCCTTGGCGTCCGTCAGGCGGTCGATCTCCTCGGCCACGAAGCGGGCCTCGTCGTGCTCGTCGTCACCGACGTACCCGACGATCCGCTCCCCCGTGCCGGCATCGGACCAGAGGTTCTTCGGCTTGCGGCTGTCGTTGCGGCTGATCACCGCGTTGGCAGCGTTGAGGATGGTCTGGGTGGAGCGGTAGTTCTGCTCCAGCAGGATCGTCTGGGCGTCGGGGAAGTCGAGCTCGAAGTCCATGATGTTGCGGATGTTGGCGCCGCGGAACGCGTAGATCGACTGGTCGGCGTCGCCGACCACCATCAGCTCGGCCGGCTGCACCCGCTCCGGGCCTTCGGGGAGATCCTCGAGCGAGTCGGCGCACAGCTCGTGGATCAGGGCGTACTGCGCGTGGTTGGTGTCCTGGTACTCGTCGACCAGCACGTGCCGGAACCGGCGCCGCCAGCTCTCGCGCACCTCGGGGAACGCCCGGAACAGGTGGACCGTGCTGGTCAGCAGGTCGTCGAAGTCCATCGCGTTGGCCGCCCGGAGCCGGCGCTGGTAGTCGACGTACGCCGCGGCGTACGTCTCCTCCTGGTGGTTGCGGGTGTCCTTGGCGGCGTCGTCGGGGTCGAGCAGCTCGTTCTTGGCGTTGGAGATCCAGTTGAGGATCGCCCGCGGCTGGAACCGCTTGACGTCGAGGTCGAGGTCGCGGCACACGATCGTCATCAGCCGCTTGGAGTCGGCGGCGTCGTAGATCGTGAAGTTGGACTTGAAGCCGAGCTTGTCGGACTCCTTGCGCAGGATCCGCACACAGGCGGAGTGGAACGTCGAGACCCACATGATCTTCGCGCGGTTGCCGACCAGCTCCTGGACGCGCTCGCGCATCTCGGCGGCGGCCTTGTTGGTGAACGTGATCGCCAGGATCGAGCCGGGGTGCGCGTCGCGCTCGGTGATCAGCCAGGCGATCCGCCGGGTGAGCACCCGGGTCTTGCCGGAGCCCGCACCCGCGACGACCAGGAGCGGCGAGCCCTCGTGGACGACGGCGGCACGCTGCGGGTCGTTGAGCCCCTCGAGCAGCTGCTCACGGGTGGGTCGGCCTCGTCGCTTCGGGGCGCCCTCCTCACCGTCGATCGGGTCGGTGACGGTGGGCAGTCCGGGGATCGGGAACTGCATGCTCATCGTGTCCGCCAGCCTACGGGGAGCGGCCGACACCGCTGACCCCGGACCAGCCGGCACATTCCGGCAAAACGGATATATCGGGTGGCCTTTGGTGCCACCATCCTGCGGTGACATCCACGGGGCCTCGGGACGCGTACGGTCGTCCGCTCACGCGCGCGGAGATCGACGTCCTGGTGCGAGAGTCGATGCGCCTGGAGCAGGACCTCGACCGGCTCGGGCAGGAGTCGCTCGAGGAGCTGATGGAGCGGACGCCGTACCGCGTGCAGCCGATCGCGCGGGCGCCCCGCCGTCGGCTCTCGCTTCGCGGACCGCTGCTCGTGCTGCTCGCGATCGTCCTCGCGGGCTTCTTCATCGTCCGCCCGTTCTCGTACCACGCGGTCGCCACTGCCCCGGTCCATCCTCAGATGTACAGCGACGGCACCTACGTCTTCATGAAGATGCAGCCCAACAACCCGGTGCTGCCCGTGGGCTACAACCCGTGTCTCAAGCTCCCGGTCGTTATCAACTTCGCGGGCGCCACACCTGACATCCGCGACACCCTGGCACAGGCGTTGCGGGAGGTGAATGCGGCGACCGGCATGCACCTCGAGTACGTCGGCACCAGCCAGCTGCACCGCCGCGACGTCCGGAACACCGGGTCGATCCTGGTCTCCTTCGACAGCGTCGCCTCCGACGACGTCCTCGACGGCGCTGCGGCCGTCGGCGGCAGCTCGTCGTACGACGCGGCCGTCGCCGGGTCCACGCAGTACTACGTTGGCGGCGCGGTCACCCTCAACCGGGACGCGTTCAACGGCTATCCGCGCGACCTGCAGGTGGCGATCCTGATGCACGAGCTCGGTCACGCCCTCGGTCTGGCGCATGCTCCGGGCGAGCACGAGCTGATGAGCGCGCACGGGAGCGGCTCGTACCACTTCCAGCACGGCGACCTGACCGGGCTGGCCAAGCTCGGCCAGCTGCCCTGCCAGTAGGTTGCGCGGCATGGCGAGGTTCTCCAAGGAGGAGCTGCGAGCGCAGTACGGCGTCGAGCTCCCCGATCTGGTCGGGCCCGATCTGCGGCTGCTCTTCGTCGGGATCAACCCCGGGCTGTGGACCGCGGCCGTGCAGACGCACTTCGCACACCCGGTCAACCGCTTCTACCCCGCATTGCTGGCCGCCGGGATCCTCACGACGCCGGTCGACCCGTCCGCGGGGATGACCGACGCCGACCGCCGGGCGTTCACCGACCGCGGGCTCGGGATCACCAACCTGGTCGCCGGGGCCACCGCGCGTGCCGACGAGCTGAGCACCGAGGAGCTCCGCGCGGGTGGCGAGCGGCTGACCCGCTTCGTCGCGGAGCACCGGCCCGCGGTCGTGGCGGTGCTCGGGATCACGGCGTACCGCTCCGCCTTCGGCGCCCGCACGGCCGTCGCCGGCCGGCAGCCCGAGCCGCTGGGTGGCGCGGAGCTCTGGGTCGTCCCCAACCCGTCGGGACTCAACGCGCACGAGACGGTCGCCAGCCTGGCGGTCGCGTACGGCGAGGTGGCACGGGCGGCCGGGGTCATCGGCTGAGGCGTGACTCGGGTCTCGCCGGGATCGCTTGGTCGAGAGCAGGCGTGCGTGCGAGAATTGGATCGTTCCAATCGGACACCAACCAAGGAGGACCCCATGACCGCCGTCCGTCGTTTCATCACCGTCGTCGACAGCTACACGCTCTGGGCGTTCAACACCCAGGCGCCTCTCGGGCACCGCGGCTACCGCGGCTGATCCGCTCGACCACGATCGCGACCGGGAGCTGCTAGGGCCGGTCTCTCCATTCTGGCCGTCGCGAGCGGCGTCCGGCGCGTGCGATGGCAAGGCGGAGGAGCGAAGTTGTGGCAG
>JAOPXK010000125.1 GCA_025965195.1 Marmoricola sp. | reverse complement strand
TCCCCCGCCTCCCTCAAGCGGCGCCTCGCCCGCAGCCGCGGTCGCGAACCGCGCGACCCCCACCAGCAGGACGGAGCCAGCTCATGACCGAACGGCCCACCCCCGACCGCGCGATTGTCGAGACCCGGGTCTACCGCGGTGCCAACGTCTGGTCCTACGACAAGGCCATCCACCTCGTCGTCGACCTCGGGATCCTCGAGGACTTCCCGACCAACACCCTCCCTGGCTTCACCGACCACCTCCTCGAGGCGCTCCCGGGGCTGCGGGAGCACTCCTGCTCGCGCGGTCGACGCGGCGGCTTCGTCGAGCGCCTCCACGAGGGCACCTGGCTCGGCCACGTCGCCGAGCACGTCGCGCTCGCCCTCCAGCAGGTCGTCGGGCACGACATCCGGCGCGGCAAGACCCGGGCGGTGAAGGGGCAGCCCGGCCAGTACAACGTGATCTACGGCTACGTCGACGAGACCGTCGGCCTGGCCGCCGGCCGGCTGGCGGTCCGGCTGGTCAACCACCTCGTCCAACCCGACCCGGAGCTGGACTGGGAGCACGAGCTCGAGGAGTTCATCCTGCGCGCCGCGCGGACCGCGTTCGGCCCCTCGACCCAGGCGATCCTCGACGAGGCCGTCTCCCGCGACATCCCCTGGATCCGGCTCAACCAGCACTCCCTCGTGCAGCTCGGCCAGGGCGTCCACGCCAAGCGGATCCGCGCCACGATGACCTCGGCGACCAGCTCGATCGCGGTGGACATCGCCTCCGACAAGGACCTGACCACGCGTCTCCTCGGAGCAGCGGGCCTGCCGGTGCCGAAGCAGGAGTCGGTCCGCACGGCGGACCAGGCAGTCACCGTGGCGAAGCGGATCGGCTTCCCGGTCGTGGTGAAGCCACTCGACGGCAACCACGGCCGCGGCGTCTGCCTGAACCTGAACAGCGACGAGGACGTCCGGGCGGCGTTCGTGACCGCCGAGGCCCAGTCCCGTCGGGGCGTGGTGATCGTCGAGTCGATGGTCACCGGCAAGGACTATCGCTGCCTGATCATCGACGGCCGGGTCGCAGCGATCGCCGAGCGCGTGCCTGCCAGCGTCATGGGCGACGGGACGAGCACGGTCGAACAGCTCGTGGACTTCACCAACGCCGACCCTCGTCGTGGCGTCGGCCACGAGAAGGTGCTGACCCGCCTCAAGATCGACGACGCTGCCATCGAGCTGGTGAAGGCGCAGGGCTACGAGATGTCCGACGTTCCGCCCGCAGGCGAGAACGTCAAGCTCGCCCTCACCGGCAACATGTCGACCGGCGGCATCTCCATCGACCGTACCTTCGAGGCGCACCCGGAGAACGCCGAGATCGCCGAGGAAGCCGCCCGGATGATCGGGCTGGACATCGCCGGCATCGACTTCATCTGTCCCGACATCACCCAGCCGGTCCGTGAGACCGGCGGCGCGATCTGCGAGGTCAATGCGGCACCCGGTTTCCGGATGCACACGCACCCGACGATCGGCGAGCCGCAGTTCATCGCCAAGCCGGTCGTCGACATGCTGTTCCCGCCCGGCGCGACCGCGCGGATCCCGATCGTGGCGGTGACCGGCACCAACGGCAAGACGACCACGAGCCGGATGATCAGCCACATCTTCAAGGGCATGGGCCGCAAGGTCGGGATGACCTCGACCGACGGCATCGTGATCGACGAACGACTGATCATCCGGTCCGACGCCTCCGGTCCGCGCTCGGCGCGGATGGTGCTGCAGAACCCGCGCGTGGACTTCGCGGTCTTCGAGGTGGCGCGCGGCGGCATCCTCCGCGAAGGACTGGGCTACGAGCGCAACGATGTCGCCGTCGTCCTCAACGTGCAGCCCGACCACCTCGGCCTGCGTGGCATCGACACGGTGGAGCAGCTCGCGGACGTCAAGGCCGTTCTCGTCGAGGCCGTCCCCCGCGATGGCCATGCCGTGCTGAATGCCGACGACCCACTCGTCCGCGACATGCGCCGCCGTTGCTCCGGCCAGGTGGTCTGGTTCTCGATGGCGCAGAGGGACTCACCGGCCGGATCAGAGGTGCGCGAGATGATCGACGCGCACTGCCGTCGTGGCGGCAAGGCGCTCGTGCTGGAGCCGACCGAGCGCGGCGAGATGATCGTCGTACGCCACGGCCGCCGGGACATGCAGCTCGCCTGGACCCACCTGCTGCCGTCGACGTTCGGCGGTCGCGCCCGGATGAACGTGCAGAACGCGCTCGGCGCTGCCGCGGCTGCGTTCGCGGCGGGTGCGCCACTGCACGACATCCGCCAGGGCCTGCGCACCTTCTCGACGAACTACTACCTCTCGCCCGGACGCCTCAACGAGATCGAGGTCAACGGGATCAACGTGATCGTCGACTACTGCCACAACGCGCCCGGCATGAAGATGCTCGGCGACTTCGTCGACCGCGTCGGTGAGGGCCTCGACTCCGGCAGCGAGCTCGGCAAGCCGCAGCGGATCGGCGTGATCGCGACTGCCGGCGACCGCCGCGACGAGGACATGCGCGAGCTCGGCGACATCGCTGCCCGGCACTTCGACGTGGTGATCATCCGCGAGGACGTGAACCTCCGGAAGCGTGCTGCAGGCGAGACGGCCGGCTTCGTCGAGGAGGGCGTACGCCGCGCCGTCGCGGGCGGCGCCCGTTGCAAGCAGGTCGAGATCGTGCTCGACGAGATCGACGCCGTGCACCGTGCGATGGCCCGGGCCAACCGCGGCGACCTGCTCGTGCTCTGTGTCGACCAGCACCCGAAGGTCGTCGCCGAGCTGGAGAACTGGTCGACCCACGCGCAGGCGGGAGCGTCGTCCTCACCGGATGCGCCGGTCGCCGACCCGGACTACACGCCACCGCCGGTGGTCGAGGGCTGACCGACCGGACCGGTGTTCCTGAGTCCGATCCACGACACGATGCCTCCGGCTGCCAGCAGCCCGGCGCAGATCAGCTGTCCGGAGTGGTAGCCGGCGGTCAGGACGACCGGGTTCTTGTAGTCCTCGCCGCTCAACCCGACGAGCGCCGGCAGCGCCGCGACGGCGAGCAGCGAACCCGCCCGGGCGACGGCGTTGTTGACTCCGCTCGCCACGCCGGCGTGCTCGTCGGGAGCCGCCGCGAGTACGGCAGAGGTGAGCGGCGAGACCAGCCCGGAGAGCCCGAGCGCGAACAGCACGATCCCGGGAAAGACGCCCAGCCAGTACGACGTGCCGCTGCTGACCGGGGCGAGCAGCACCACTCCGCCAGCACAGAACAGCGGCCCGATCGTCATCGGCAGCCGCGGTCCGGTCCTGGACGCGATCACCGCGAAGCGCGAGGACAGCAGCAGCATCGCGATCGTGATCGGGAGCGTGGCGACACCAGCGGCGATCGCGCTGTAGCCGACCGTCACCTGCAGCTGCAGGACCAACAGGAACAGCACGGTGCCGAGGGCGCCGTACACCAGGAACGTCATCAGGTTTGCCGCGGTGAAGACCCGCGAGGTGAACAGCGCGACCGGCATCATCGCGTCGGGCTTCCGCTCCAGGACGATGAACGACACGATCGCCACGAGGCAGATGACGGACGCGGCGATGATCAGGGCGAGTGGCGCGGTCCGCCACGAGGTCAGCGCGAACGTCAATGAGCCAAGGGCAACTGCGCCCGCGACCGCACCCGCGACGTCGAAGTCGTCGTCGGTCGGCGAGGACGACTCGGGCACCTTCAGGCCGAGGAACAGCACGATCGCGCACAACGGCAGGTTGATCGCGAAGATCCAGCGCCACCCGCCGTGCTCGAGCAGGAAGCCACCGATGAACGGCCCGATCGCGGCGGCGACGCCGGAGACCCCCGCCCAGGTTCCGATCGCCGAGGCTCGGTCCTCGACCCGGAAGCTGGACTGGATGATCGCCAGCCCGCCCGGCGTCAGGAGCGCGGCGGCGATGCCCTGGATGACCCGGAAGACGATGAGCTCCGTCGGAGACTGGGCGAACGCGCACAGGGCCGACGCGATCGCGAAGCCAGCGACTCCGAGGAGGTACATCTGGCGTCGTCCGAGCCGGTCGCCCAGTGACCCACCGACCAGGATGAGTGCGGCGAGCGACAGCATGTAGCCGTTCACGACCCACTGCAGCTCAGCGAGCGACGCTCCCAGGTCGGTGCCGATGTGAGGCAGCGCGATGTTGACCACCGTGCCGTCGAGCAGGGCGACCCCGGACCCGATCGTCACGGTCGTCAGGGTCAGCCGTCCCTGGACCGACGATCGGGCAAGCAGCTCAGCCACGGGCTCGCCGTACCTTGTCGCGGAGGTCCTCGGGGGTGTCCGGCGTCCCACCCTGGGCGAGGATCCAGTCGTAGACCTCTTCCCGCTCGGCGTGGCACATCAGCCCGACAACGTCTCCGGGCTGGGCATCCTTGAGTAGCGCCTGGAGGGACTCCAGCTCCGTGGAGTACGCCGGCACGTCGGTCACACCGACCCGCTCTGCACCTTCCCGCAGCAGTGCGTCGATCTCGTCATGGGTGCGGCCACGGAGGTAGCGGTCCTTGTTGCCGATCGCGATCTGGTCGGCATCACGGGCGCCGATCTCGCCGAGCAACGCGATCAGGTCGTCCTGCCGGTCACCGACGGCGCCGATCCCGAGGAGGATCCGCGCGTCCGGGGCGCGCACGCCGCGCATGATCTCGACCAGTGCCTCCAGCCCGGCCTCGTTGTGGGCGAGGTCCATCACGACCGAGATCCCGTTGATGGTGAAGAAGTTCATCCGCCCGGGATTGTGCTCGATGTCGGGCCGGAACGTGCGCAGCCCGTCGACGACGTCCTCGCGTGCGATCCCGGCTGCAAGGGCGGCCGAGGCAGCGGCCAGGGAGTTCTCCACGTTGAACCGGGACAGCCCGCTGAGCGTCATCGGTACGTCCACCACCTCGACCAGCGGATCGGCATCCGCGTCGGGCCGGAGGACGGCGATCCAGCCGTCGATGATCGTGGTGGCCCGGCCCCCCGCGGCCAGCACCTCGCGGATCGCCGGTGAGTCCGGGTCGCGGGTGAACACCCAGGGCTGTGCCTTGGTGACCCGTCGCATCGCATAGGCCCGCGGGTCGTCGGCATTCAGGACGGCCCAGCCGGACTTCTTGGTGATCTGGGGTACGACGCTCTTCACCTCGGCCAGCTGGTCGACGGTGTCGATCCCCTGCAGGCCGAGGTGGTCCGCGGTGACGTTGGTGACGACCGAGACGTCGTTGTACAGCAGCCCGATGCCCTTGAGCAGGATTCCTCCGCGGGCCGTCTCGGTGACCGCGAAGTCGACCTCCTTGTGCGCCAGCACCCGGCCGGCGCCGGACGGCCCGGAGTAGTCACCGGCCTCGACCTGCACACCGTCGACGTAGATCCCGTCGGTGTTGGACCAGCCGACCAGGTGCCCCGCGGTCCGCGCGATGTGCGCGATCATCCGTGAGGTCGTGGTCTTCCCGTTGGTGCCCGTGACCGCGACGACCGGAATCCTCGGCTTGAGCGTCGTCGGTCCCGGCCCGCGTTCGGCGGCAGCGACCTGGGCAGCCGCCTGGCTCATCAGCTCGTCGATGTCGCCACCGGAGAGTCCGTCAAGGACATGGACGACAGCGTCCCCGAGCGCCAGCGCCCGGTTGCGGTCCCGCCACGGAAAGGCGACGACGAGGTGCGACTGCTCGCTCACCGGCCGCACCCGGACGGCGAGCCGGAGGGTGCCCGACTCGACAGCGATCTGGCGGACCAGCTTCACCATCAGCCGCATCACCGACCGCTGCCGGAAACCACTCATCGCGGCACCGGGTCGGACGGACCTCAGGCCGGAACGCGCTGCGATTCGTCGTACGACACCCTCGGGAGCCTCGGTCAGCGCGCTCACGTCGAGGGTCAGCTTGATCGCGGCCCGTGGAAAGTAGAGATTCGGCCCTTCCAGGACGCGGAGTTCGACGAGGGAGGTCACCTCGGCAACGCTACCGAAGGTCGACGCTCATGCACCCATCGAGTGATAGCCGCCGTCGACGTGGATGATCTCGCCGGTGGTGGCCGGGAAGAAGTCGGACAGCAGTGCCACGACGGCCTTCGCGGTAGGCGTCTGGTCGTTGTTGTCCCAGCCCAGCGGCGCCCGGCTCGCCCAGTTCGACTCGATCTCGTCGAACCCGGGAATCGCCTTCGCGGCGAGGGTCTTCAACGGGCCGGCCGCTACCAGGTTGACCCGGATGCCCTGGCTCCCCAGATCGCGGGCGAGATAGCGGGAGCAGGACTCCAGGCCAGCCTTCGCGACACCCATCCAGTCGTACGCCGGCCACGCGACCGTCGCATCGAAGGTGAGACCGACGACGGAGCCGCCCGACGTCATCATCGGCAGGCAGGCGTTGGTCAGCCCGGCGAGGGAGTACGCCGAGACCTGGACCGCCTGGGCCACGTCGGCCCACGGCGCGGTCAGGAAGTGGCCGCCGAGAACCGTCTCCGGATTGCCGTAGGCAATGGAGTGCACGACGCCGTCGAGTCCGTCCACGTGCTCACCGAGCAGCTCGGGGAGCCGGGCGAGGTGTTCCTCGTCCGTCACGTCGAGCTCGATCACCGGCGCCGGCTGGGGCAGGCGGTTGACGATCCTCCTGGTGATGCCCAGGGCGCGTCCGAAGTTCGACACGACCACGGTCGCGCCTTCCTCCTGCGCCACCCGCGCTGCCGCGAACCCGATCGAGCTGTCCATGGTCACGCCCGCGACCAGGATCCGCTTGCCTTCAAGGATGCCCATGTCAGTGCCCCATTCGCTCTGGTCTTGAAATGACGGGTGGTTTCAGTGGCCCATGCCAAGGCCACCGTCAACCGGGATGATCGCCCCGGTGACGTAGCCGGCGTGCTCGGACGCCAGCCAGATCACGGCATTCGCGATCTCCTCGGAGGCGCCCAGTCGGCCGAGCGGGATCTGTTGCTGGTAGGCCGCTCGCTGCTCCTCGGGGAGCACGGCGGTCATGTCGGTCTCGATGAAACCCGGTGCGACGACGTTCGCGGTGATCGAGCGGCTGCCCAGCTCGCGGGCGATGGAACGTGCCATCCCGACCAGCCCGGCCTTGCTCGCCGCGTAGTTCACCTGTCCGGGAGAGCCAAGCTGTCCGACCACCGAGGAGATGAAGATGATCCGGCCGCGCTTGAGGCGCAGCATCCCCTTCGAGGCCCGCTTCGCGACCCGGAAGGACCCAGTGAGGTTGGTGTCGATCACCGACGACCAGTCCTCCTCGGACATCCGCAGCAGCAACGTGTCCCGGGTGATGCCTGCGTTGGCAACGAGGATCTCCACCGGTCCCTGGTGCTCCTCGACGGCCTTGAACGCCGCGTCGACCGAGTCGGCGTCGGTGATCTCGCAGGCCACCGCAAAGGCGCCGTCGGGCGCATCGCCGTTGCGGCTCGTCACCGCGACCTGGTCGCCGTTCGCGATGAAGGCCTCCGCAATCGCCCGGCCGATGCCGCGGTTGCCGCCGGTGATGAGGACGGATCTGGTCACCGGATCGACGCTAGGGATTACCACTGGGTAGCCCTAATCGGCGTGACACCGTCTTGACCGAGGGACGGTCGCACCGCTCAGTCGTCCTCGAGCCGGAAGCCAACCTTGATGCCGACCTGGAAGTGCTCGACCGCACCGTCCTTGGCCTGCCCGCGGATCTGGGTGACCTCGAACCAGTCGATGTGGCGCAGCGTCTGCGACGCCCGTTCGATGCCGTTACGGACGGCCTGGTCGACCCCGTCAGGGGAGGTTCCGACGATCTCGGTGACTCGATAGGTGCGGTTCGACATCGGGGATCTCCTCATTGTTGGCCTGCACGGTCACGACAACTCTGTCACGACGTACGATCGAAGCATGAGGCACCGGCAGCATGGCCCGGACGTCGTCCGGATCACCACTGCGCCACTGAGCCGCGAGGCCGACATCGCCCACCGGCAGAAGCGCTACGTCATCTCGATGACGGTCCGCACGCTCTGCTTCCTGGCTGCGGTCACGGTCGCTCTCTCGGATGGTCCGAAGTGGCTGATGTGGGTGCTGATCGCGGCCTCTTTCATCCTGCCGTACGTCGCCGTGGTGATGGCCAACAGCAGCAGCCCGAGGATCGACGGACCGGACCTCGAAGGCCCCGATATCGATCGCCGTGAGTTGCCGCATCGGCCGTGAATCCGGGCCACAATCGTGCAAGAATATACGGGTTCGCTCATCATCCCCCGTATGAGCGCAACTTGTCAGTGCCGGACGACACCCCCCGTGGTCGTCCGGCACTGTTCTTCTTCGACGGCGTTGGAGGCGTGATGGCAGCAGGTTCGACGAGTGAGCCTGACACCGACGTGACGTGCTCGGCGAAGGGTTGCCAGCTCCCGGCGACCTGGGACCTGCTCTGGAACAACCCGAAGCTGCACACGCCGGATCGGCGCAAGATCTGGCTCGCGTGCGAGGAGCACAAACAGAGCCTCTCGGACTTCCTCGGCGCGCGAGGGTTCCTGCGCGACGTGCAGCCGCACTAGCCGCCGATGGCTGACATCGGCCGGGTGGGCTGGAGGAACAACGGGTCGTTGATCCCGTGGCCGGGGAGCTTCGTGGCCATCGCCAGTCGCCACCGCTGGGCGATCAACTCGTCGCTGGCGCCCGAGCGAAGTGGGGTGCGCAGGTCGGATTCCTCACGGGCGAACAGGCAGTTGCGGACCTGGCCGTCGGCAGTCAGCCGGACCCGGTCGCAGTCGCCGCAGAACGGCCTGGTGACCGACGCGATCACTCCCACAGTCGTCGGGCCGCCGTTGACAACGAACTTCTCCGCCGGCGCACTCCCCCGAGCCTCCTCCGCCGGAGTCAGATCGAAGCCGGACAACAGGTCGAAGATCTCCTCGGCCGTGATCATCTCGGTCCGGGACCAGTCGTGCTGGGCGTCGAGCGGCATCTGCTCGATGAACCTGAGCTCGTAACCCTGGTCGAGGCACCACTGCAGCAGTTCCGGCGCCTGGTCGTCATTGACGCCACGCAGCAGGACTGCGTTCACCTTGACCGGCGCCAGACCGGCATCGTTGGCGGCAGCGAGCCCGGCCAGTACGTCGGCGAGCCGGTCGCGGAGCGTGATCGTGGCGAAGGTGTCGGGCCGGATGGTGTCCAGGCTGACGTTCACCCGGTCCAGACCTGCCTCGGCAAGGGCGTGCGCGGTGCGCTGCAGCCCGAGCCCGTTGGTCGTCAGGCTGACCTCTGGCGTCGGCGCGAGCTCCTTGGTGCGGCGTACGAGATCGACCAGGCCCTTGCGCAGCAGCGGCTCCCCGCCGGTGAACCGGACCTCCTCGATGCCGAGCTGTTCGACGCCGATCCGGACCAGCCGGATCACCTCGTCGTCGGTGAGGACCTCGGCGTTGGGAAGCCAGTCCAGGCCCTCGGCCGGCATGCAGTAGTTGCAGCGCAGGTTGCAGCGGTCGGTCAACGAGACCCTGAGGTCCGTCGCCACTCTGCCAAAGCCGTCGGCCAGCGCATCGGTGCTCACCCGTTGAGTCTAGGTCGCGAGCGACTGGCTACCCTCACCGCGTGAGGTTCCTCTTCAGTCGTCGCTGGGTGTTGTTCTTCATCAGCGTCGTCGCGATGGCCTATGGAGCGTCGCTTCTTGGGCAGTGGCAGTTCCACCGGCTCGACGACAAACGGGTGGAGAACAAGATCGTCGCCCGCAACCTCGATGCCGCACCGGTGCCCGTGAAAGCGCTGCTGGCGGTCGGCAAGGCGGTCAACGCACAGGACGAGTGGCGCCGGGTGACAGCGACCGGGACCTGGGACGACGCCCACACGATTGTGCTCAAGTACCAGACCAACGCCGAGGGCTCGCCCGGCATCGATGTGGCCACTCCGCTGGTCACCATCGACGGACCAGCGGTGATCGTGGACCGTGGCTGGATGAGCACCGACAACTCCGGCGGCGGCCGCCCGAAGACGCCCGCGCCGACGACCGGCAAGGTGACCGTGACCGGCTGGGTCAGGGTCAACGCGACCGGTGGGGCCTCGAAGGTCAGCCAGCTCCAGACCAGGGCCTTGTCCAGCGAGGAGATCGCGAAGGTCCTCGGCTACCCGGTCTACGGCGGGTTCCTCGACCTCAGTGACCAGAGCCCTCCGCCGGTCAAGAGGCTCGGCCACATCGAGCTCCCGGACGACACCAGCGAGGGCCCGCACTTCTTCTACGGACTGCAGTGGTGGTTCTTCGGAGCGCTCGCCGTCTTCGGCTTCGCCTTCCTGGTGTACGACGAATGGCGACGCGCGCACCCGCGGAGATGACCCCGCAACAGGTCTAGGCGACCGGGGTCGGCCGGGTGTCGTCCAGCCGGGTGTCATCCAGGAACTGGGTGCGGTAGAGGTCGGCGTAGGTGCCGCCCTCGGCCAGCAGCTCCGTGTGGGTGCCGCGCTGGGAGACCCGGCCGTCCTCGATCACCAGGATCAGGTCGGCGTTGCGCACCGTCGAGAGCCGGTGCGCGATCACCAGCGACGTGCGGTTCTCGAGCGCCTTGTCCAGCGCCCGCTGGACGGCGGACTCCGACTCGGAGTCGAGATGGGCTGTCGCCTCGTCGAGCACCACGATCGACGGTGCCTTGAGCAGCAGCCGGGCGATCGCGAGCCGTTGCCGTTCGCCACCCGAGAGGCGGTAGCCGCGGTCGCCGACGACGGTGTCCAGGCCGTCGGGCATACCCCGGACGAGGGTCTCGATCTGAGCGGCTGCGATGGCGTCCCAGATCTCCTCGTCCGTCGCGTCCGGCCGGGCGTAGCGGAGGTTCTCGCCGATCGTGTCGTGGAACATGTGGGCGTCCTGCGTGACGTAGCCGACCGCATCCTCGAGCGACTGCAGCGTCACGTCCCGGACGTCCTGGTCACCAACGCGGACCGAACCTCCGACCACGTCATAGAGCCGGGCGACGAGGTGGGTGATCGTGGTCTTGCCTGCGCCGGACGGACCGACCAGGGCGATCATCTGGCCGGGCTCGGCGGTGAAGGTGATGTCGTGCAGCACCTGCTCGTGGTCCCGGCTCTCCACCCGGGCGACCGTCTCGAGGGACGCCAGCGAGACCTCGTCGGCACGTGGATAGGTGAACGAGACGTGGTCGAACTCGAGCTTCGACGCGGTCGGTGGGAGGGCGGCGGCGGCTGGCTTCTCCTGCACGGTCGAGGGCAGGTCGAGCACCTCGAAGACCCGGTCGAAGCTCACCAGCGCCGTCATCACGTCCACGCGCACATTGGAGAGGCCCTGCAACGGCCCGAGCAGACGCAGCAACAGCGTGGCCAGTGCGGTCAGTGTTCCGATCGTCAGCGTGCCGTCGATGGCGAGCTTTCCGCCGATCCCGTAGACGAAGGCGGTCGCGAGGGCCGGGACCAGCAGCATCATTGCCATGAAGACCCGGGTGACCAGCGAGATCCGGACCCCCAGGTCACGAACGACGGCAGCCTTCTCGGCGTACAGCGTGTCCTCGTCGTTGCGACGCCCGAACAGCTTGAGCAGCAGCGCGCCGCCCACGTTGAACCGCTCGGTCATCATGTTGCCGAGATCGGCATTGCCGTTCATCTGCTGACGGGTGAGACCGCTGATCTGGCCACCCACCCAGCGCGACGCCAGAAACAGGACCGGGAAGATCGCCAGGCAGATGAGAGTGACCTGCCAGCTCAGGGCAAACATGGCGATGCCGACCACGAGCACGCTGATGGCGTTCGAGACCACGCTCGACAGCGTCGACGTGAACGCCCGCTGGGCGCCGATCACATCGTTGTTGAGCCGGGACACCAGGGCACCGGTCTGGGTGCGGGTGAAGAACGCGAGCGACATCCGCTGCACGTGCGCGAAGACCTTCGTGCGCAGGTCGTAGATCAGGCCCTCGCCGATGCGCGAGGAGAGATAGCCCGTGCCGACACCCAGCACCGCGTCGAAGACCGAGACGAGGCCCATCGCCAGGGCCAGCCAGAGGACGAGCGAGGTGTTCTGCTTGAGCACGCCGTCGTCGAGGATGTGCTTGATCAGCAACGGCGTCACGACCACCAGCGAGGCATCGATCACGGTGAGCACCAGGAACTGCGCGATCACCCGTCGGTGGGGCTTCGCGAACGCAAAGATCCGGCGAACGGTCTCGCGGGACACCTTCTGGTTGACCACGGATCGATCCGCCCGCATCCCGCGCATGAGCGGACCGATCTGGCGCATGTTGCTCATCGGCTGCTCCATTCCTCTGACGTTCTCAGTTGTTGCCCCCGAAGAGCACGGCGAGCTCACGGAAGCGCTCGACCTGGGCGGTCCGCTCCGCCAGGCGCTGGGCGTCGAGGTCCCGCCGAGGTGCTTCCCGCAGTAGCGCCTTGGTGCCGCGTACGGCGCCGGCGTTGTTCGCCAGCACCGCGTCGGTCAGACCCTTCGTGGTCGCGTCGAGCTCGTCCAGCGGCACGACGTACGTCGCGATGCCCAGGTCTTGTGCTTCAGTGGCCTCGACGAACCGCGCGGTCGCGCAGATCTCCAGGGCTCGTGAGTACCCAACGGTGTCCACGAGGGGCTTTGTTCCCGTCAGGTCGGGCACCATCCCGAGCGCGGGTTCCTTCATGCAGAACTTCGCGTTGTCCGCGACCACCCGGAGGTCGCACGCCAGCGCGAGCTGGAACCCCGCTCCGACCGCGGCGCCCTGCACCTGCGCGATGGTCAGGATGTTCGGGTCCGCCAGCCAGGTGAACCCCTCCTGGTAACCACCGATCGTCTCGATGATCTCCGCGTCGGATGCGTTCATCAGGCTCGCGACCGAACCCGGCCCGGCGTCCTGCCCGATGAGCGACAGGTCAAGTCCCGCCGAGAACGTCGGTCCCTCGCCCTTGATGACGACGATCCGGATGTCGGCGGGCAGACCCGCGCCGATCGCTGCGAGGGCATACCACATCTGCGGGTCCTGGCAGTTGCGCTTCTCGGGCTTGTTCAGCGTCACAGTGGCGACGGCGCCGTCGATGGCAACGAGGAGACCGGCCTCGGTGAGGACGGATTCGTCAGGGAGCGTCATGATCCGAACTCTAGGGCGCACCAAGGACAATCGACGCCACCGCTCCGCCCACAACTCCGGGCGCCACCTGCGGGGGCGGCTGCCGGGGCGGAGGCCGGGGCGGAGTTTTCACAGGGTATGAACCCAGAACGGTACTTCGCACACGTCACGACCTGTGCGAAGTACTGGTCTGCCATGCGATGAGACCGTTGGCGGCCCGCGCCGGCGAGACAGACCATGCTTCGCGCCGACACCACACAGCAAACCTCCTCTTCGCACACGTCGCGAGCTGTGCGAGGAGGAGGTTTGGGTTCATAGCCTGTGAAAACGCCAACCCAACCCAACCGAACCCAACCCAACCCCCGCCCCGCCCAACCCCAGCGGGCTGGCGGGGTCAGGCCAGCGAGACCAGGTCGGCGTACTCCGGGTTCCAGAGGTCCTCGACACCGTCGGGGAGGATCAGCACCCGGTCCGGCTCGAGCGCGTGGACGGCGCCTTCGTCGTGGGTCACCAGGATGATCGCGCCCTTGTAGGAGCGGATCGCCGCCAGCACCTCCTCGCGGGATGCGGGGTCGAGGTTGTTGGTCGGCTCGTCGAGAAGCAGCACGTTCGCCGACGAGACGACCAGGATCGCCAGGGCGAGGCGGGTCTTCTCGCCGCCGGACAGCACGCCGGCCTGCTTGGTCGCGTCGTCACCGGAGAACAGGAACGAGCCGAGCACGGAGCGGGCCTCGGAGTCCGCGAGCTGCGGCGCCGACGAGCGCATGTTCTCCAGCACGGTCCGCGAGGTGTCGAGGGTCTCGTGCTCCTGCGCGTAGTAGCCGAGCTTCAGGCCGTGCCCGGGAAGGATCTTGCCGGTGTCAGGGCTGTCCACGCCGGCGAGCATCCGCAACAGGGTGGTCTTGCCGGCACCGTTGAGCCCGAGGATGACGACCCGGCTGCCCTTGTCGATGGCCAGGTCCACATCGGTGAAGACCTCGAGCGATCCGTAGGACTTCGACAGTCCCTCGGCCATGATCGGCGTCTTGCCGCACGGAGCCGGCTCGGGGAACTTGATCTTCGCGACCTTGTCGGCGGCCCGTTCGCCCTCGAGTCCGCTCATCATCTTCTCGGCGCGCTTGATCATCGACTGCGCTGCCTTGGCCTTGGTGGCCTTCGCCCGCATCTTGTTGGCCTGTGCGAGCAGGGTCTCCGCGGTCTTCTCGGTGTTCGCGCGCTCGCGCTTGCGGCGGTGCTCGTCGTTCTCGCGCTGCTGGAGGTAGTTCTTCCAGGTCATGTTGTAGAGGTCGATCTCGGCCCGGTTCGCGTCGAGGTGCAGCACCTTGTTCACGCACGCCTCGAGCAGGTCGACGTCGTGGCTGATCACCACGAGGCCGCCCTTGAAGGTCCGCAGGAACTCCCGGAGCCAGACGATCGAGTCGGCGTCGAGGTGGTTGGTCGGCTCGTCGAGCAGCAGGATCTCGGCACCGGAGAAGATGATCCGCGCCAGCTCGACCCGGCGGCGCTGGCCACCGGACAGCGTCTTGAGGGCCTGGCCGAGGAGTCGTTCCTCGATGCCGAGACCGGCAGCGATCTGGGCGGCTTCCGCCTCAGCGGCGTACCCGCCCGCCGCGTGCAGCTCCGAGTCGGCACGTTCGTAGCGACGCATGGCACGAGCCGCGATCTCCGGGTCCTCGCTGCCCATCTCGACCTCGGCCGCCCGGATCCGGCGTACGGCGTCATCGAGGCCTCGTGCCGAGAGGATCCGGTCGCGGGCGATCACGTCGGGGTCCCCGGTCCGCGGGTCCTGCGGCAGGTAGCCGAGCGAGCCGGAGTTCGTCACGGACCCCGAGGCCGGCAGGCCTTCGCCGGCGAGAATCTTGGTCAGGGTGGTCTTGCCGGCGCCGTTGCGGCCGACGAGGCCGATGCGGTCGCCTGCGGCAATGCGGAAGGAGACGTTCTCCATGAGTAGGCGCGCACCTGCGCGCACTTCGAGCTTCTGAGCGGTGATCAAGGTGGGGTCCTGGCGGGTGGAAGGGGCTGACGGGAGGAGGAAAACGGGCGACCTGCCCGCAGGTCAGCAGGCGGTGTCAGCAGCTAAGGGGGCCGGACTCATGGGTTTAGTCTACCCGTGCAGACAGTCGGGAAAGGGACACGATGAGCTTCAACCCGAAGGCCCGGATCGACCAGAGCCAGATCGAGAACCGCACCGGTGGCGCCAGCGACGGCGGTGGCTTCAGTGGCGGCATACCCGGCATCCCCGGCGGCGGTGGCTCGCACCTCGGCATCGGCGGCACGATCATCGTGGTCATCCTCGGCCTGATCTTCGGGTTCAACCCGTTCAGCTCGAGCGGCACCGGCACCGACTCGTCGACCGTCACCAGCGACAACTGCTCGACGGGCGCGGACGCCAACGCCACCGACAGCTGCGCGATCGACCTGGTCACGAACTCGGTGCAGGACTACTGGAGGACGGCCTATCCCGCTCAGACCGGCAAGGAGTACACCGTCATCAAGACGGTGAAGTTCGAGACCACGACCTCCTCGGCCTGCGGCACCGCGAACTCCGACATGGGCCCGTTCTACTGCCCCAACGACCAGGTCGTGTACCTGGACAGCACCTTCTTCAAGACCATGCTCCAGGGCCAGCTGCACGCCAAGGGTGGACCCTTCACGATCGGGTACGTCGTCGCACACGAGTACGGCCACCACATCGAGGACGAGCTCGGCATCCTGGGCCAGATCAGGACCGCGCAGGGACCGGCCAGCGACTCGGTCAGAGTCGAGCTGATGGCCGACTGCCTCGCCGGCCAGTGGGCGAAGTTCGCCACGACCACGAAGGACGCCGAGGGCAACGCCATCATCTCCGACCTGACCCAGGACGACATCGCCCGCGCGATCGACTCGGCAAGGGCCGTCGGTGACGACACCATCGAGAAGGAGAACGGCGGACAGGTCAACCCGGAGAGCTTCACCCACGGCACCTCCGCGCAACGGATCAAGTGGTTCAACATCGGTCTCGACAAGGGCACGATCAAGGCCTGCAACACCTTCAACGTCGACTCGCTCTGACCGCTTCAACCCGGCCGTGGCGGACCGGGTGCCGGGGCCACCCCCCGGAGCGGCAGAATGGGCCGCAATCCCCCGCCTTTTCGAGGAGCCCGTCTCATGTCTGTGCAGTCCGATCTCCTGACCGCCGCCCGTGAGCAGGTGCTCGAGAAGGGCATCGCGCTCGACGAGTCCCAGATCCTGGCCGTGCTCACGAGCAGCGATGAGCTCCTTCCCGAGCTGCTCGCGCTGGCTCACGACGTCCGGATGAAGTGGTGTGGTCCCGAGGTCGAGGTCGAGGGGATCGTCTCGCTCAAGACCGGCGGCTGCCCCGAGGACTGCCACTTCTGCTCCCAGTCCGGCCAGTTCACCTCACCGGTCCGCTCGGTGTGGCTCAACGTCCCCGAGCTCGTCAAGGCCGCCGAGCAGACGGCCGCAGCCGGGGCCAGCGAGTTCTGCATCGTCGCCGCCGTGCGTGGCCCCGACGAACGGCTGATGAGCCAGATGCGTGAAGGCGTCAAGGCCATCAAGGAAGCCGTCGACATCGAGGTCGCCGCCTCACTCGGGATGCTCTCCCAGGACCAGGTCGATGACCTGGTCGACATGGGCGTGCACCGCTACAACCACAACCTCGAAGCCGCCCGCTCCTACTTCCCCCAGGTGGTCACCACCCACACCTGGGAAGAACGCTGGGACACCTGCGAGATGGTCCGCGCCTCCGGCATGGAGCTGTGCTGCGGCTGCCTGGTCGGGATGGGCGAGACCGTTGAACAGCGCGCCGAGCTCGCCGCCCAGCTGGCCGCCCTCGAGCCCCACGAAGTGCCGCTGAACTTCCTCAACCCCCGTCCCGGCACCCCGTTCGGTGACCTCCCGTTGATGGACTCCAAGGACGCATTGCGCACGATCGCGGCGTTCCGGCTCGCCCTGCCCCGCACGATCCTGCGCTACGCCGGTGGCCGCGAGCTCACCCTCGGCGACCTCGGCACCCGGGACGGCCTCCTGGGCGGCATCAACGCCGTCATCGTCGGCAACTACCTCACCACCCTGGGCCGCGACCCCAAGGAGGACCTCGCCCTCCTCGACGACCTCAAGATGCCGATCAAGGCACTGAGCAAGTCGCTGTGACCGCGGTCATGACCTCCTACTGCGGGCACTGCGGCGAGCCGCTCGATGCCGGCTCGCACGAGGTGTGTGTCCGCAAGCTGGAGCTGGAACCACCTCGCTTCTGCGCCGACTGCCGGCGTCGGATGGTCGTCCAGGTGACCCCGGCGTCCTGGACCGCCCGATGCTCGGAGCATGGCGAGATCACCAAGCCGACCTGGTCCTGACATGGGTCTCGACAAGCTCGACGACCGGCTTGCGTTCGACCGGGACCACCTGTGGCACCCGTACTCCTCGATCAGCTCGCCCGGTCCGACGTACGCCGTCGAGTCGGCCAGCGGGGTGCGGCTCCGTCTGGTGCGTGACGGCGTGCCCACCGAGGTCATCGACGCGATGTCATCGTGGTGGTGCGCGGTGCACGGCTACGCCGTACCCGAGCTCGACGCGGCTGCCACCGAGCAGCTCGGCCGGATGAGCCACGTGATGTTCGGCGGCCTCACCCACGAGCCGGCGATCCGGCTCGGCAAGCAGCTCGTCGACTTCGTCGGCCTCGACCACGTGTTCTTTGCCGACTCGGGCTCGGTCGCTGTCGAGGTGGCCATGAAGATGGCCTGGCAGGCACACGCCGGCCAGGGGTGGTCGAGCTCGGCCGGGACCCAGCGAACCCGGATGTTCACGATCCGCGGCGGCTACCACGGGGACACGTTCTCACCGATGAGCGTGTGCGACCCCGATGGCGGTATGCACTCGATGTACGCCGGTCTGGTGCCGGAGCACGTCTTCGCACCGCGGCCGCCGGCCGGCCTCGGCCTCGGCGCCGACGACCCCGTGATCGTCGCCTGGGAGTCAGCGACCAGAGCACTGTTCGAGCAGCATGCCGCAGAGATCGCCGCAGTCATCGTCGAGCCCGTGCTTCAGGGCGCCGGTGGCATGCACGTCTACAGCCCTTACTGCGTTGATGTCCTGACCCGGCTGGCTCGCGAGCACGGCGCGCTGGTGATCCATGACGAGATCGCTACCGCGTTCTGGCGAACCGGACCGGCTCTGGGAGCCGACCGAGCGACCGAGCGACCGGACATCGTCTGTGTCGGCAAGGCACTGACCGGTGGCTATCTGTCGCTCTCGGCGGTTCTCTGCACGGCCGAGGTCGCCGCCCGGGTGAGCGAGTCACCCGCCGGCGCGATGATGCACGGGCCTACCTTCATGGCGAACCCGCTCGCCTGCGCGATCGCCTCGGCCTCGCTCGACCTGCTGGTCTCCCGTGATGCGGCCGCACTCGTCGAGCGGATCTCCGGCGAGCTGGCGACCGGGCTGGCTCCGGCCCTGTCGCTGTCGTCCGTCGTCGACGTCCGCACCCTTGGTGCTGTGGGCGTGATCGAGCTCGACCGCGCTGTCGACGTACCCGCTCTCACCGAGGCGGCCCTCGACCGGGGCGTCTGGGTGCGACCGTTCCGTAACCTCGTCTACACGATGCCGCCGTACGTCGCCTCGACCGACGACGTCGCGACCATCACTGGTGCGCTCGTCGGAGCCGTCGCAGAGGTGCACGGATGAGCAGCTACGAGACCTGGCTGGCGACGCAGGCGGCCGAGCGGGAGGCGGCTGGGCTGACCCGCCGGCTGTTCGCCAGCGACACCGCTCCCCCGACCCTCGACCTTGCCGGCAACGACTACCTCGGGTTGTCCCGCGACAGCCGCGTGGTCGCGGCCGCGGTCGCGGCCGCGAACGCGTACGGCGCGGGTGCCGGCGCATCGCGGCTCGTCACGGGGACCCTCTCGCTGCACGACCAGCTCGAACACGCCCTGACGGAGTTCACCGGGTTCCCCACCGCGCTGGTGTTCTCCACGGGCTACCACGCGAACCTCTCGGTGGTCTCCGCGCTCGCCGACGCCGACACCCTGATCGTCTCCGACGCACACGTGCACGCGTCGATGATCGATGCCTGCCGGCTCACGAAGGCGCAGGTCGCGGTGGTGCCCCACAACGACGTCGCGGCCGTGTCGAACGTGCTGTCCACCCGCACCCGGGCCCGCGCGCTCGTCCTCGTCGAGACGATCTACTCGGTCCTCGGAGACGCGGCCCCGGTCGCCGAGCTCGCGGAGGCGTGCGAGCGGTACGACGCGATCCTCGTCGCCGACGAAGCGCATGCCCTCGGGGTCGCCGGGGCCGGCGGGCGGGGCCTGCTGCACGCTGCCGGGCTCTCGGCCCGGCCGGAGGTGGTCGCGAGCCTGACGCTGAGCAAGTCGCTCGGTGCACAGGGCGGCGCCGTGCTCGGGTCCGCAGCCGTGCGCGAGCACCTGGTCAACCGGGCCCGGCCGTTCATCTACGACACCGGTCTTGCCCCAGCCGCGACCGGAGGCGCCCTCGCTGCGCTCGGCGTGATCCGCGACGAGCCGGCGCGCGTCGCCCGGGTCAATGAGATCGCCGCCACCCTGGCAGCCGTGTGCCGCGTCGAGCGGCCGGCCGGGGCGGTACTCGCGGTGCCGATGCCCGGTCCGCGTGAGGCAGTCGCCGCCGTCGAGGCAGCCGCCGCTCAGGGCGTCAGGATCGGCTGCTTCCGGCCGCCGTCGACGCCGGACGGCGTCTCCCGGCTCCGGCTGACCGCCCACGCCCACCTCAGTGATGAGGACGTCGCGATGGCCGCGAAGGTGCTGGGAGACTTGCTGGGAGACCTGCTCGGGTGAGCGTCCTCCTCGTGACCGGCACGGACACCGGCGTCGGCAAGACCGTGGTCACCGCGGCGCTCGTCGTGGTGGCGAGGGCCTCCGGCGGCTCGCCGTACGTCGTGAAGCCTGCGCAGACCGGCGTGAGCCCGGATGAGCCCGGCGACATCGACGACGTACGACGACTCGTGGGCGACGTTCCCGCCACCGAAGGGTTCCGGCTCCGCGAGCCGCTCGCGCCGGACACGGCTGCCCGGCTCGAAGGCGTCGCGCTCCCGACCCTGCAGCTCCAGCGAGACCTGATCCTGAAGGCCCACGAGGACGCCGATCCCGTCATCGTCGAGGGTGCCGGCGGGATCCTGGTCCATCTCGGGGACACCTTCGACCTGCTCGACCTGGCGGGTGCCGTCCAGACCGCCGGCACCCGGACGAGTTTCGTCGTCGTCGCGCGAGCGGGACTGGGCACGCTCAACCACACCGCCCTGACGGTCCGGGCGATCCAGGATCGCGGACTGACGGTCGACGGCATCGTGATCGGCTCCTGGCCGGCCGACCCCGATCTCGCGGCCGAGCAGAACCTCCGTGACCTGCCGCTGGTCACCGGTGTCCCGCTCCTGGGACGAGTTCCCGAGGGCTCCGGGCGGCTTGCCCAGCAGGGCTTCCTCTCAGGCGCGCCCGGCTGGTTCTCACTCGAGGGACTCGACGACTGACTCTGGCACGATGCTGCCCATGGCTACGCAGACGACGAACCCCACGCCGGTGTTCATCATGTCCGACAAGGTCATCATCGGAGGTGGCGCGCTCCTGTGCGTGCTGTCCGGAGTGGCGCACTATGCCGGCTGGAACTCGGTCGTCGCGTTCGTCATCTCGGCCGCTGCGGTCACCTCACTCGCCTCGCTGGTGGGCCGCTGCGTGGAGCAGCTCGGCGACCGGTTCGGCCCGGGAGCGACCGGCGTGCTGCAGTCGGCCCTGGGCAACCTGCCGGAGCTCTTCATCTGTATCTTCGCGCTGAAGTCCGGCCTGGTCGATGTCGTGCGAGCCGCGCTGATCGGCTCGATCCTGGCCAACCTGCTGCTGGTGCTCGGTCTGGCGTTCCTCGTCGGCGGCCTGAAGCACGGCACCCAGAAGCTCGGCTCCGAACGCGCCAAGACGATCACGATGCTGATGCTCCTCTCGGTGACCGCGCTGGTGATCCCCTCGGTCGCTCACTGGGTGCACAGCCCGGCAGGTGCGCACGAGAGGTCGTTCTCGCTGATCGTCTCGGTGATCCTGATCGGGATCTTTCTGCTCTCGCTGCCGGGCTCACTGCGCAAGGGCGCGAACGACCAGGACGGCGAGCCTGCCGGACACGAGGATCCACGCTGGCCGATCTGGCTGGCCGTCACGCTGCTCGCCGCGGCCGGAGTCGGCGCAGCCTTCGTGTCGGACTGGTTCGTCGACGCGCTCACGCCCGCGATGGACGCGGTGAACATCTCCCAGGCCTTCGCCGGCCTGGTGATCGTGGCGATCGCCGGAAACGCGATCGAGAACGTCATCGGCGTCCAGCTGGCGGCCCGGAACAACTCCGAGTACGCGTTCTCCGTGGTGCTGAACAGCCCGATCCAGATCGGCCTGGTGCTCGCCCCGGTGCTGGTGATCGTCAGCCAGGTCTTCGGACTGGCTTCCCTCACGCTGGTGTTCAGCCCGATGCTGATCGTCGCGCTGATGCTCTCCGTGATCCTCACCGCGTTCATTGCCGCAGACGGTGAGTCCAACTGGCTCGAGGGCGCGACGCTGATCGGGCTGTACGGCGTGATCGCGACTGCCTTCTGGTGGGGCTGACCGGCCGGCTCAGCCGATGTCGCGGGTGCGGTAGCGGCCCCAGGCTCCCAGGCACAGCGCGGCGGCGATCCCACTGAGGACGAGCGTCGGCGCCAGCGCGAAGGACTCCACGGGCATCTTCGGTACGTGCCCGTACGGCGACAGCCCGATCACCCAGCCGGGAAGCTTGAGCAGCTCGCCGACCTGACCCAGCATCAGGAACAGCACCAGCAACGCCCAGCCGAGGAACGTCCAGCCGCTCCGGAGCGCGAAGCTCGCCACGGCGAGCGCCGTGACCAGCCAGACCGCGGGCGCCTGGACCAGGGCCGCCGCCAGGATCCGCCCGAAGGAGTCGCCGATGGCTCCGCCTGAAGCTCCGAACCCGAGACTGGTCGCCACGCCGGTGACCAGGAGCAGCCAGCTGCCACCGACGCCGGCCACGAGCAGCGTGGCCAGGAACGCCCGTGACCGCGACGTGGCGGTCGCGAGCACCTGCTCGGTCCTGCCGTCCTGTTCGTCGGCCCCGGTGTGCCCGACGACGGCGATCGCGAAGCAGGTGATCACCACAGCGGAGATCGACAGCTCCGCGGTGAGCAGCGTGTCCTGCAGCGCACCAACCCCGCCGACCCGCTCCATCATCCGGCGCGCAGCCGGAGAGTCCAGCAGGTCCCCGATGTTGGGCGCGATCGCTCCGAGGACGAGACCGAGCACGGCAACGGCGCCGGTCCAGGCGGCGATCATCGGACCATGCACGCGAACGCTCAGGGAGATCGCGTCGGTCAACCGCGGCGAGCCGGTTGCCGGGCCTGGCCGGACCGCGACCAGCCCCGACCCGAGATCGCGGTGCGCTCTGAGCGTCTGCGCAAGGGCGACCAGCAGCCCGGCGGCAACCGGATAGAGCAGCAACACCCACCATCGGGTGTCCGACCACGCGCGCAGCTGGGTCGACCAGCCGAACGGCGAGAGCCAGCTCAGCCAGCCGATCGAGGTGTCGCCGACGGCCCGGACCAGGAACAGCACACCGAGCGCCCCGCCCGTGATCGCGGCGCAGGTGCGGGCGCTCGCGGACAGCTGGCAGGCAACTGCGGTCAACCCGGTGGCGACCAGGCCGATGCCGAACCACGACGCCCCGAAGAACAGCGATCCGCGCACGGGCAGACCTCCGACGACGTCCACGACCGCGGCAAGAAGGCCGAGCGCGAGCGCGATCCCGGCGCCCTCGAGGACACTTGCCGCCATCGGTGCGTTGCGACCGATCGCGGTGCCGCCGAGCAGCTCGGCGCGTCCGCTCTCCTCGTCGGTCCGGGTGTGCCGGCGTACGACGACAAGGAACATGATCGCCACGAACACGGCGTACAGCACGGTCATCTTCGTCATCGCGAGCTCGCCGACGTTGTGCACGTCGAGGATCGGTCCGTAGAGCGCCACGATGGCCGGGCTCGCGTTGATCGTCTCGGCAGCCGACACCTGCTCCCTCACGGTGGGATAGAGACTCGCGGTCGCGGAGGCAGAGGCGTAACAGACCCCGAGCAGCACAACCAGCCAGCCGCCCACAAGCGCCCGGTCGCGACGCAAGCCGTGCCGAAGGAGCAGTCCGGTGCCCGTCCAGGTCATCGAGCCGACCCTTCGGGTGCCGATCCCCCAGGGACGCGATACGCGTCGAGGAACAGCTCTTCGAGGGTCGGCGGGGTGCTGGTCAGCGCCCGGACACCGGCCCTGGTCAGGGCCTCGAGCACGGGCGACAGGCCCTCGGGATCGACCGTGCAGCTCACCGACGAGCCGGTGATGGTCACGTCGTGGACGCCGGCGATCCCGTTCAGCTCGGGCATCGCTCCCGACACGTCCGCGCGGACATGGCTGCGATGCAGGTGCCTGAGGTCCGCGAGGGTGCCGGTCTCGACCGTGCGCCCCTCACGGATGATCGTGACCCGGTTGGCGAGCCGCTCGACCTCGCTGAGGATGTGACTGGACAGCAGCACCGTGGCGCCGGCTTCGGTGTGCTGGGCGACGCACTCGTTGAAGACCTCCTCCATCAGGGGGTCCAGCCCGGACGTGGGCTCGTCGAGAATCAGCAGCTCGGACTCCGTCGCGAACGCTGCGACCAGCGCAACCTTCTGCCGGTTGCCCTTGGAATAGGCCCGGCCGCGTTTGGTCGGGTCGAGCTGGAAGCGCTCGAGCAGCTCCTCGCGACGGGACTGTTCCGGATTCCCGCCGCGCATCCGGATGAGCATGTCGATGGTCTCTCCGCCCGAGAGGTTCGGCCACAGGGAGACATCACCGGGAACATAGGCGAGCCGTCGGTGGATCTGCACCGCATCGCGCCACGGGTCGAGTCCGAACACGCTGGCAACTCCGCCGCTCACCTGCAGCAGCCCGAGCAGCGCCCGGATCGTGGTCGACTTGCCGGCGCCGTTCGGACCGAGGAAGCCATGGACCTCGCCTCGCTGGACCACCAGGTCGAGGCCGTCCAGTGCGGTCGCCCTGCCGAATCTCTTGACCAGGCCACGCACCTCGATGACCGGCCGAGTCGCCTCTTCTGCTGCCACCAACCCATGTAAGCACTTTTCAAATATTTCTGAAAGTTGTAGGATGGGCGTATGTCACGGGACATCGTGCGGGAGCGCTTTGTCGAGCGCATGGGATCGGCGCTGAGCGACGCCGGGCTGCCGCGGCTGCCCGCGCGGGTGTTCAGTGCGCTCCTCGTCGACGACGATGGCCGGATGTCTGCCAGCGAGCTGGCGGAGGTACTCGGTGTCAGTGCCGGCAGCATCTCCGGAGCGGTCAAGTACCTCACCCAGCTCTCGATGATCCGCCGGGAGCGTGAGCGCGGCTCCCGCAGGGACGCGTTCGTGGTCGACGACGACGCCTGGTACGAAGCGATGATGCGCAGGGACTCGGTCTACGCGCCGATGATCGCCGCACTCGGGCCCGCAATTCAGTCGCTCGGCCGGTCACCTGCGCGCCAACGCCTGGTGATGACCCAGGAGTTCCTCGAGTTCATCGACAACGAGATGACAGCGCTGGGCAGGAAATGGGACCGCCACCGCCGCAAGTTGGAACGAAACCGCTGATCAGAGCAGCGGCTCGATCTGTGGGAACTGTCGCTGCAACGCCCGAAGGTACGGCGCGACGCTCGGGTGGTTGTACTTGCCGGCCAGCGCGCCCGGACCCTTGGAAGCGCGCGACAGCGCCCACTCGGCCTGCGAGAGGACCGTGTAGACGGCCATGATCCGGGCGCCGAGCAGCGCCTGCTCCCGGTCGACAGCCAGCCCTC
>JAOPXK010000090.1 GCA_025965195.1 Marmoricola sp. | reverse complement strand
GGGTCAGCTGCTCGACGCCGTCGATGTCGCCGCGCCTCTTGATCTCGACCGCGACCGACTTGCCGTCGGCGTCACGACACATCAGGTCGACGGGTCCGATCGCCGTGGGGAACTCCCGGCGCACCAGGGTGAGGCCGTCGTGAAGTGTCGCCGGGTGTTCGGCGAGGAGCTCCTGGAGGTGCTTCTCGACGCCGTCCTTCTGCAGGCCGGGATCGATGCCGAGATCGTGGCTGGACTCGTGCAGGATCTCTTCGATCAGGATGCGCAGGGTGTCATCGGTCTTGCTGGTGACGACCCACTCGATCTGACCTTCCTCGGTCTTGCTCTCACGCACGGTGCAGGGCGGGCTCATCCAGTTCAGTGGCTTGTAGGAGCCGCCGTCGGAATGGACCAGCACGGAGCCGTCGGACTTGAGCATCAAGACCCGCGTCGCCATCGGCAGGTGCGCCGTCAGCCGTCCCGCGTAGTCGACCTGGCAACGGGCAACGACGAGTCTCAACGATCAACCTCTGCTTCGTATGACGACCGAACCGGGTAAACATTACGGGCTCGTCAAGGTGAGTTACCCGACAGTACGAAACCGCCCCCGCATGACATGATGCCCGCCATGACCAGCACTCCCGCAGACTCTGCCGCGCCTGCGCGCGAATTCACCAAGATCGGCGTCATCGGCCTGGGCACCATGGGTGCCGGCATCGCCGAGATCTTCGCCCGCAACGGCTACTCCGTCATCGGCGTCGAGCTCAATGACGAGGGCGTCGAGCGCGGACACCAGCACCTTGACAACTCCACGGGCCGGGCCGTCTCGCGCGGCAAGCTGACCGAGGACGACCAGAAGGCGCTGCTGGCCCGGATCACCTTCACCACCGAGCTCAAGGACCTGACGGACGCCGACTTCGTGGTCGAGGCCGTGATCGAGTCCCTCGAGGTGAAGAAGTCGATCTTCAGCCAGCTCGATGACATCGTCGCGAAGGACGCGATCATCGCGACCAACACCTCGTCGCTCTCGGTCACCGAGATCTCCACCGCGAACTCGCAGCCCGGTCGGGTGGTCGGCGTGCACTTCTTCAACCCGGCGCCCGTCCAGAACCTCGTCGAGATCGTCCGTACCGTCGTCACGGACCCGACCGTGCTGGCCGACGTGCAGGCGCTGGTGACGAAGGTCGGCAAGAACCCCGTCGTCTGCGGCGACAAGGCCGGCTTCATCGCGAACACATTGCTCTTCGGCTACCTCAACCACGCGGCCTCGATGTTCGAGACCAAGTACGCCAGCCGTGAGGACATCGACGCGGCGATGCGGTTCGGCTGCGGCTACCCGATGGGCCCGCTGGCACTGCTCGACCTGATCGGTCTCGACACGGCCTACGAGATCCTCGACACGATGTACAAGCAGGGCCGCGACCGGCTGCACGCGCCGGTCCCGATCCTCAAGCAGATGGTCACCGCGGGTCTGCTCGGCCGGAAGTCCGGTCAGGGCTTCTACAGCTACGAGGCCGCCGACAGCCCGGTCGTGGTGGCCGATGACCACACCCCGAACGCCGATCTGGCGCCGCAGCTCAAGCACGACATCAAGCTCGTCGGCGTGGTCGGCACCGGCACGATGGCGTCGGGCATCGTCGAGGTCTTCGCCAAGAGCGGGTACGACGTGCTGTACGTCGGCCGCTCGGCCGACAAGGTGGCCAAGGTCGCCGAGGTCATCGAGCGTTCGCTCGACAAGGCGATCCAGCGCGGCAAGCTCGACGAGGCCGCGAAGGCTGCGGTGCTCGGTCGGCTGACCGGCTCGACGTCGCTGGAGGACCTGTCCGGCGTGGACATCGTGGTCGAGGCGATCGCCGAGGACCTGAAGATCAAGACCACGCTCTTCGAGAACCTCGACGAGATCTGCAAGCCCGGTGCGATCCTGGCGACCACCACGTCGTCGCTGCCGATCATCTCCTGCGCCACTGCGACCAAACGGCCGCACGACGTCATCGGGATGCACTTCTTCAACCCGGCGCCCGTGATGAAGCTCGTCGAGGTGGTCAGCACGGTCTCGACCTCAGAAGACGTTGCCGAGTCCGTGCTCGCGCTCTGCGCCAAGGTCGGCAAGGTCGCCGTCTCGTGCACCGACCGGGCCGGTTTCATCGTCAACGCGCTGCTGTTTCCCTACCTCAACGACGCGGTCCGGATGCTCGAGGCGCACTACGCCACGGCCGACGACATCGACCTGGCCATGAAGCAGGGTTGTGCGCTGCCGATGGGTCCGTTCGAGCTGCTCGACGTGGTCGGCAACGACGTGTCCCTGGCGATCCAGCGCGAGCTCTATCTCGAGTTCCGCGAGCCCGGCTTCGCTCCCGCTCCGCTGCTGGAGCACCTCGTCACGGCGGGCTATCTCGGTCGCAAGACCAAGCGCGGCTTCCGGGACTACTCAGCTCGCTGAGGTTGGTGGGCGACGGTGCGGCCCGGCCCGACGGACGCCGGGGCTGAGGCGCTCCATCACGCTGGGCCACAATGGGGCCATGGCAACCCGGATCGAAACCCTCGACGGCGAGGACTACGAAGTCCGCTCGGTCACCGGGTCGGCGGCGACCAGCTCCTACCGCTGTCCGGGCTGCAACCAGCTGATCCGTCCCGCGACCCCGCACATCGTGGCGTGGCCGGTGGTGCCCTCGCTGCTGACCAGCTTCAGCGGCACCGGTGTCGATGAGCGGCGGCACTGGCACACGGCCTGCTGGCAGCGGCGGCGCACCGGCTAACCGTTGAGTTGGGCCTCGGTCACCATCGAGTTGGGCCTCGGTCACCGTTGAGTTGGGCCTCGGTCACCGTCGAGACGCATCAGACCACCCGCACCGGCTGCCCGGATGCATGCGCCGACTCGAGTCGGGTAGGCACCTGGGTGGAGGTGGTCATGATGTCGTCTGCAGTCGAGACCGGAAGAATCACCACGAACGTGCCCGCTCGGCTCGACCGGTTGCCGTGGGCCCGATGGCACTGGATCGTGGTGATCGGCCTGGGTACGGTCTGGATCCTCGACGGACTCGAGGTGACGATCGTCGGCTCGATGTCCGATGCCCTCAAGCCACACGACACCGGTCTCGGGATGAGCAACTTCGACATCGGCTTCGCCGGCGCGGCGTACGTCGCAGGCGCGTGTCTCGGAGCGCTGTTCTTCGGACAGCTCACCGACCGGTTCGGCCGCAAGAAGCTGTTCCTGCTGACCTTGGGCGTCTACATCTGCGCCACCGTGCTGACCGCGTTCTCGATGTCCCCGCTGTGGTACTTCATCGCGCGCTTCCTGACCGGCACCGGCATCGGAGGTGAGTACGCCGCGATCAACTCGGCGATCGACGAGCTGATCCCCGCGAAGTACCGGGGGAGGGTGGACATCGCGATCAACGGGTCCTTCTGGGTCGGCGCCGCTGCCGGTTCGCTGCTGACCATCCCGTTGCTGAACCCGAACGTCATCGATGCGTCGTGGGGCTGGCGGCTGGCCTTCGCACTCGGAGCGGTGCTCGCCGTCGGGATCCTGCTGGTCCGGCGCAACGTGCCCGAGAGCCCGCGTTGGCTGTTCATCCACGGCCAGGAGGACCGGGCCGAGACGATTGTCGGCGACATCGAGCGAACGGTGGCCGAGGAGACCGGGCACGAGCTGAACGACGTCTCCGAGTCGATCACCGTGAGGCAGCGCAAGACGATCGGCATCGGGTTGATCGCGCGCACCGTCTTCACGGTCTACCCCAAGCGCTCGGTGCTGTGCTTCTCCCTCTTCGTCGGGCAGGCGTTTCTCTACAACGCCTTCTTCTTCACCTACGGCGACACGCTGACCACCTTCTTCGGTGTCAACCAGACCGGGTGGTACCTCGCGGTCTTCGCGGCGAGCAACTTCGTCGGCGCGCTGGTGCTGAGTCCGTTGTTCGACAGGCTCGGCCGGATCCGGATGATCACCGGCACCTACGTCCTGTCCGGCGTGCTGCTTGCCATCGCCGGGCTGCTGCTGGGCAACCTCTCGGCAACGTCGCTGACCGCGATCGGCGCCATCACCTTCTTCTTCGCCTCGGCGGGTGCGAGCGCGGCGTACCTCACGGCCAGTGAGATCTTCCCGATGGAGACCCGGGCGCTGTGCATCGCGTTCTTCTACGCGATCGGCACAGCGGCCGGTGGGATCAGCGGCCCGCTGCTCTTCGGTGCCCTCATCGACCACGCGTCGGCGACGAAGGACGTCACCGGCATCGCACTCGGCTACTACATCGGCGCCGCGCTGATGATCGGTGGTGGCATCGTCGAGTCCGTCCTGGGGGTGCGGGCGGAAGGCCGCTCACTGGAGAGCATCGCCCGGCCCCTCACTGCGGAGGACGCCCCGACCGGCAGTGACCACGCTGCCGCCCAGACCGCCTGAGAAAGGAGACGTCATGCCGATGCCGATGCCCAAACCCACCTCCGAGGGCCGCCACGATCGCCAGGTCTCGCAGGAGATGAGCCAGCTCGTCCGGGCTCTGCAGGCAACCGGCCCGAAGCCACCGGCTGAGCTTGCGGAGCTCGTCGGCGCCGCCTACTGGGAGAAGGACCGCTTCGACCGTGCGCTGGCGCTCGCTCTCGCCGATGGCCTGGTCTACCGGGCCGCCGACGGCACCATCAACGCAGCGTAGGAGCCTGCTTCGGCTGCCATGGCTTGAGCCAGGGCGTCTCCGGCCAGCCCTCGCGGCCGGCGACGAGCTCATACATCGTGGCGCCGTCGATCCCCTCGCGGATGATGTCCGCGTGACCGGCATGGCGGGAGAGCTCCTCGATCAGGTGCAACCACACCCAGCGCGCCGACCAGGCTTCGATGTCCTTGGGGAACCACGGCGCCTCGGGCACGGGTACGGCGACGCCGAGGTCGACGGTGCGCACCGCGTCGAGGACCCGGGCCGAGACGTCGTCGTAGGTCTTGAGGGCGATCTCGAGCGAGTCGGTCTCGCGGAACCGGAAGGTGTCGAGGTGCTCGGCGGTCTTGTCCGCGTCGGACTCCTCGACCACCGGGCGGCCCGGCGCCGCGAGGACGAGCTGGAGCCAGTGCTCCTGGACCTCGGCAGTGTGCTTGAGCAGGCCGCCGACGGACAGCGCGCTGATCGTCGGGGTCGAAGCGGCCTGCGCGTCGCTGAGCCCGTAGGCCACCGACCGGAACGCGTCCTGCTGCTGGGCGAGGAAGCCGGCCAGGCCCTCGGTTTCGTTGGCGATCGGGGCGACATGAGCAGACATCGGTGATCCTTTCGAGACGGTGTTCGCTGGGTTGATGCCTCAGTCTCCAGCCCCTGTAGGACAGGTTCTGTCCGCTGGTTGAAAGGCCTCTCGAACCTCATCAATTCGGGGCATGAGAGGCAGCAGGCGACCTGCCATGGTCGGGTGCAGGCCCCGGCTGGGGGTCGTCCATTCGGTGCGATCGGGGTTTTGCCGTGTCTGTTACTGCTGCTGGGTCCGTTCGTGGCCGTCGTCGTCTTCTGACGGCATTCTTCGCGTTGGTGATCGGTGTGGTGCCCCTCGTCGGCACCGCGACCATCGCGATGGCGCCCACGGCATCTGCCGCGCCCGGAACGCTCAGCTTCGTGGCCTCCACGAGCAACGCGGGCAACCGGACCAGCCATCCGATCCAGATCCCGGCGGCCGTCCATGCGGGCGACCGACTGGTGCTGTTCCTGACCACCAACTCCACGACCACCACGGTGAACAACACCGTCGCCGGCTGGACCCTGCTGCAGAGCGTCGACGGCAACGGCACTCGCGGGCGGGCCTGGACGAAGGCGGCCACCGCGACCGACGCCGGCTCGAACGTCACCGTCACCACCAGCGCGGCCACCAAGTCCGTGATCAGCATCGCGGCGTACCGCAGCCTGGCCGGCCCGACCGCAACGGCCTCGACCGTCCGCAACGTCGACACGTCCGCGTCGAGCCACGACTCTCCGACCGTCGCGGTCACGCAGCCCAACTCGTGGCTGGTGAATGTCTGGAGTGAGAAGTCCTCCGTCAGCCCGACCTGGACCGTCCCGGGCACGGTCACCCAGCGCAGTACTGCCGTCGGCACCGGCTCCGGTGAGGTCGGCGGGGTGCTCGGTGACTCCAACGGCGTCGTACCCGTCGGGACCGCGGCGGCTCGCACCGCCACCACCAGCGCGGCCGTCGGGCGCTCCATCGAGTTCTCGGTGGTGATCGCTCCGGGCGACGACCCGGGGCCGGTCAACCACGCGCCGACCGCGGCGTTCAGCTCGAACTGCACCGACCTCGCGTGTGACTTCGATGCGACTGCCAGTGCCGACTCCGACGGTGACACGCTGACCTACGCCTGGACCTTCGGCGATGCCGGCACCGGTGCGGGCGCCTCGCCGTCCCACACCTACGCGACCGCCGGCAACAAGACAGTGACGCTCACCGTCAGCGACGGACTTCTGACCAACTCCGTGACGCACACCGCCGCGCCGACCACGCCTTCCGCAGCCCAGGCCGATCTGTCGTACGTCGGCTCGGCCACCACCTCGGGCAACCGGGCCAGCCACCCGGTCGTGATCCCGGCCGGAGTGCACATCGACGACCAGCTGCTGCTCTTCATGACCACGAACTCCACGGCCGCCACGATCACCACCCCGGACGGCTGGACTCTCCTCCAGAGCATCGACGGCAACGGTACCCGCGGACGGCTCTGGTCCCGCCAGGCGTCGGCAACCGATGCCGGCACGACCGTGACGATCACCAGCAGTGCGACGGTCAAGTCCGTCCTCACGGTCGGGGCCTACCGCAGCACGGGGGTGGCCTCGGTCTCCGCTTCGGCCATCCGGGCCGTCGACACCGCCGGCACCAGCGCCACGACGCCGACGGTCGCGGTCGCGAACCAGCACTCCTGGCTGGTGAACTTCTGGAGCGAGAAGTCGTCGGCCACCTCGGTCTGGACGCTGCCGGCCGGCACCACCAGCCGCAGCACCGGTGGCACCACCGGCTCCGGCAAGGTCAGCGGCATCCTGGGTGATTCGGGCGCTCCGGTGCCGACGGGCACCGCCGCGGGACGTACGGC
>JAOPXK010000083.1 GCA_025965195.1 Marmoricola sp. | reverse complement strand
CCGGTCGGCTCGATGGCCTCGACGTTCGCGACGGCAGCGACCTCGATCGTCTCCTCGCCCTTGGCCATGATGCGTACGCCGGCCGCCCCGAGCGTGCTGACCTGGGTGCCGACGCGGTCGAGGATCTCCTCGGCCAGCCAGCCGGTCTTGTTCTGGATCATGTGCGACTCGTACTCGTTGGAGAACAGGATCGCCGCGCCGTCGATCAGCTTGCGGATCAGCTCACCCTCGCCGAAGGCCAGCTGCTGGCTCGGGTCGGCGATGAACCGGTAGCCACGCTGACGGCACTCGTCGGTGTGCCGGAGCATGCCCTCGGGGTCGTCCGCACCGATCAGCACGTAGTCAGGCTCGCCGACGCGGGCCACGATCGGGGCGAGCTCGATCAGCCGCGACTCGCTCATCGCGCCCGGGTAGAACGATGCGAACTGGGCCATCGTGGTGTCCGTCGTACACACGAAGCGCGCGGTGTGCTTGGTGTGGGAGATGTGCACCGAGTCGCAGTCGACGTTGTGGCGCTCGAGCCACGAGCGGTAGTCACCGAAGTCCTCGCCGGCGGCACCGACGAGCACAGGACGCAGACCGAGCTGGCCCAGACCGAAGCAGATGTTCGGCGCCACGCCGCCGCGGCGGATCTCGAGGTCGTCGACCAGGAACGACACCGACAGCTTGTCCAGCTGCTCGACGACGAGGGAATCGGCGAACTTGCCACCGAAGGACATCAGGTGGTCGGTCGCGATTGAGGCGGCGATGAGCAACGACATGGGGACTCCCGGCGGGGCGCGAAAACTCGGTGGATGTGACGTCGGCGGTAAATCTCTGGCGCGCGAAGACTACCCGTGGGTACGCGTCGGTGTACCCGCCGGTAGCCCCTAACGTCGAAGACATGGCCGACCAGCGACTGGCGTACGACGACGCCGACACTGCCCACCAGATGCATCAGGACTGCGCCGCGTGCGCATCCGAGCTGATGTTTCCCGTGCTGCAGCCGGTGCCCTCGATCCTGTTCGCGGACTACCCGCGCGAGGTCACCAAGCGCGAGGTCACTGTTTCCGACGCTGCCGTGCTGCTCGCTTCGAAGCTGCACCTCGGCTGAGTTTCCCAAGACAGAAGGGCCCCGCGGATTCGCTCCGCGGGGCCCTTCTGTTGTGCTGCTCAGATCAGTGGAACGAGTCTCCACACGCGCACGAGCCGGTCGCGTTGGGGTTGTCGATCGTGAAGCCCTGCTTGTCGATCGTGTCCATGAAGTCGATCGTGGCGCCGTTGAGGTACGGGACGCTCATCCGGTCGACGACCACGGCGACTCCGTCGAAGTCGGTGACGACGTCACCATCGAGGGTGCGCTCGTCGAAGAACAACTGGTAGCGAAGGCCGGAACAGCCGCCGGGCTGTACCGCGATCCGCAGCGCCAGGTCGTCGCGACCCTCCTGTTCGAGGAGGCTCTTGACCTTCCCGGAAGCAGCATCACTCATGTTGATGCTGTCGGCGCGGGTGTCGACCTTGGTGTCCGTCGCGCTGTGATCACCATGATCGTGGCCAGCGTGATCGTGACCCGCGTGCGTGTGTGTGTCGACCTGCTCGGTCATGCTCACTCCAGAGGTGCTCGAGGTGTTCCTACTACTGGCTCAATGGTCGCACACGAGCGGTTATTCCCGGCCATTGAAACTCACCTCGACCAGGTGCGCGCGGTCCGTTCGGCGAGGAGGGCCAGGCTCTCCCGTGCATCGCCCAGGGCCCGGTCCTTACCGACCAGGTCGACCATCGAGTACGCCGACTCGACACCGAGTGTCCGCATCTCCCGCGAACCGACCAGCACCTGACCGGCAAGCGCGATGCACGGCGCCAGCGCCTGGGCAGCGATTGCGGCGACGCCGTACGGGACCTTGCCGGAGCCGGAGGAGAAGTCGAAGGAGCCCTCCCCCGTGATCACCAGGTCAGCGCCCTTGACCTTCTGGGCAAGCTCGACAGCGTCTGCGACGAGGTCCACTCCGGGAGTCCTGGTCGCTCCGAGCAACAGCAACGCGAACCCGATCCCTCCGGCAGCACCGGCCCCCTTCCCGGAGGCAACCTTGCGATCGGTGAGCTCGGCGAAGTGCTGAAGCCAGCCGTCGACCGTGACGAGCCGGTCCTCGGTGACACCCTTCTGCGGTCCAAAGACCTTGGTCGCGCCAATCAGGCCGAGCAGCTGGGTGTCGACGTCGGAGGCGGCAACGAGGTCGACACCGGCAACGAGCGCTCGTGCCGGGGTGAGGTCGACTCCGGTGAGCGGGACGAGGCCGGCTGCGCCCTTGGTCAGCGAGCCGCCCTCACTGGTTGCACCCAGCGCGGCGAGCAGGCCGGCCCCGGCATCGTTGGTCGCCGTCCCGCCGAGGCCGATCACGATGCGACGGGCCCCCGACGCGATCGCGTGACTGATCAGCTCGCCGACGCCCCTGCTGCTGCCGTTCTCCGGATCCCGTTGGTCGGCGGGAGTCAGGTGCAGGCCGACTGCCTGCGCGCTCTCGACGTACGCCGTGTCGCCGACCATCAGGATTGCGGCAGGCACGGGATCGCCGTACGGGGAAGGGACGGTGACCGCGAGCAGCTCTCCGCCGAGGGCGGCGTGCAGGACGTCGACGAAGCCCGTGCCACCGTCGGACATCGGCACCAGCTGGAGGTCGTCCGCGGGGGCTCGCCGCGACCACCCGTCAGCGACCGCGTCAGCGGCCTCCACAGCTGTGAGGGTGCCGGCAAATTTGTCTGGAGCGATCACGACGCGCATGGGACCATCCTGCCGTGAGCTCCGAGCTGCTGATCCGTCCCCTCCACATCGACGATCTCGCGGCCGCCGAGAAACTGAGCTCCGACAGCTTCCTCGAGCTCGACCGCCGCACCTTCCAGCGCGGCTGGCCCGAGCCGTCGGTGCGCGGTCCGGCCCGGGTGCGCGACTGGATCCGGCGCTCAACCCATCTCATCGAGGGCGATGCCGGCGGCTGCTGGGCAGCGGAGATCGAGGGCGCGATGGTGGGATTCGCGACGTCGTTCCGGCGTGACCTGACCTGGTTCCTCGCCACCTACGCGGTCCGGCCCGAGTCGCAGGGCGTCGGCATCGGCAAGCCGTTGCTCGAAGCAGCGCTGACCCATTCGCATGGCTGCCTGCGCGGAATGCTCTCGGGGTCCGCCGATCCCAAGGCGGTACGTCGCTACCGCCAGGCCGGCTTCACCGCGCATCCGCAGATGTTCATGCGCGGCACGATTGACCGCGACGTGCTGCCGATCGTCGAGCACGTCCGCGACGGAACTGCCGGCGACTTCGACCTGATGAACTCGATCGACCGCCGGGTGCGCGACGCAGCGCACGGACGCGATCACGAGCTGTTGAGCAGCATGCATCGGTTGATCGTGCTCGACCAGAACTCCGGCTCGGGCTACGCGTATGTCACTCCGAGTGGCGAACCGGCATTGCTGGCGGCCACGAACCGGCGTACGGCCACCCGGTTGCTGTGGGAGGCGCTGGCCGCGTCGGAGCCTGATGTCGAGGTCACGATCCCCCACCTCACGCCGGCGAACGAGTGGGCCCTCGATGTCGGCTTCGCGGCGCGACTTTCGGTGTACACCAACGGATATCTGGCCTTGCGCGGCATGAAGCCGCCCACGCCGTACATCCACAGCGGGGCGCTGCTCTGACCCGCATTACGATGGGCACATGACGACAGTCGAGCTGACGCTGCTCCCGCTGGGCCCGGGTAAGGACCTGACGTCCGAACGCGGCGTCGAGTGTCCCGGTGACCTGCCGCCGGCGTCCGACCCGGACCTGGTCGAGCGGGCTCGCGCGGCCAAGGCGAAGCTCGGCGCCAAGGTCTTCGTGCTCGGGCACCACTACCAGCGCGACGAGGTCATCCAGTTCGCCGATGTCACCGGTGACTCGTTCAAGCTCGCGCGCGATGCGGCTGCGCGACCGGACGCCGAGTACATCGTCTTCTGCGGCGTGCACTTCATGGCCGAGTCTGCCGACATCCTGACCTCGCCGAGCCAGAAGGTGATTCTCCCCGACCTCGCAGCCGGTTGCTCGATGGCCGACATGGCGCGGATCGCGCAGGTCGAGGATGCCTGGGACGCGATGACCGACGCCGGCATCGCCGATCAGGTCGTGCCGATCACCTACATGAACTCCGCAGCCGACATCAAGGCGTTCTGCGGCAAGCACGGCGGTGCCGTGTGTACCTCGTCCAATGCCCAGGTCGCGCTGGAGTGGGGGTTCGAGCAGAAGCCTGACGCGAAGATCTTCTTCCTGCCCGACCAGCACCTGGGCCGCAACACCGCCGTACTCGAGCTCGGGCTGTCACTCGACGAGTGTGTCGTGTGGAACCCGTTCAAGCCCAACGGCGGACTCACCGTCGAGCAGCTCAGGGCCGCAAAGGTCATCCTCTGGAAGGGCCACTGCTCGGTCCACGGCCGCTTCACCCCGGAGGTGGTCGACCAGATCCGTGCGACCGTGCCGGACGTGAAGATCCTGGTGCACCCCGAGTGCCAGCACGAGGTGGTGCTCAAGGCCGACCTGGTCGGCTCGACGGAGTTCATCATCAAGACCATCGAGGCCGCACCCGCAGGTTCGGCCTGGGCCATCGGCACCGAGCTCAACCTGGTCAAGCGGCTGGCTGCGGCCCACCCCGACAAGCAGATCCTGTTCCTCGACAAGACGGTCTGCTACTGCTCGACGATGAACCGGATCGACCTGCCGCACCTGGTCTGGGCGCTCGAGTCGCTGGTCGAGGGCAACCTCGTCAACGTGATCGAGGTCGACCCGGACACTGAGCACTGGGCCAAGATCGCCTTGCAGCGGATGCTCGACCTGCCGGGCAGGTCGCACCGCGACTGAACGGCCCCGTGAACTGGGCGGTGCACTGGGCGGTGCACTGGGCGAAGAAGGTCCCGATCGGCTGACGCCGGTCAGAGACCGGGCGCTCCCCAGACCGGCATCCAGCGGGCGATGTCCGGCTCGATCCTGAGGTCAGATGACAGCAGATCGCGCAGCTGGCGCTCGAAGAGGCCGTCGCGTGTGCTCGGACCCGTGGGCGCAAAGGGATAGAACGTGCCTTGTTTGTAGAGGTAGACCAACGCGGCCTTACGGCCGGAAGCATCGGCAAAGGCGACCATCGAACAGAGCAACCCGCTGGAGAACCCCTGGGTCTCCAGACCTGAGTTCACCGCATGCAGATCGGTGACCAGCCCACTGACGTCGTCGGGCGTCGACCGCACGACCAGCCATGTGAAGCCGAACGAGTCGACGCTCGTCTCGACCTTGGGCCCGTTGTCGGCCTCGATCAGCGACACCGCGTCGGACTGGGTCGCGGCGGCCGCCGCGCCCTCGGCCGCGCGGTAGCAGACCGACCCGACACCGGTCGGGTTCAGATCGATGGAGGTCTGCAGCGTGATCGCGGCACCCGGCAGCGCGAAAAGACTGTCGAGATTGGGTGCCGTGCTGTCGCTGCGCCCGCGGATCACGTTCCACAGACCCACGCGTCAGCCTCCGGCTGGGCCGGGCGGGAGACCGCCCGACGGGCCGAGCGGGCCATCGAACGGGCCGGTGGCCGGACCGCCGTCCATCGGGCGGCCGAGCTCGGCAGCGATCCTGGCCAACTGGTCGAGGCGCTGCTCGAGCGAAGGGTGGGTCGAGGTGATCGCGTTCATCGACAGACCGCGGACGGCCGGCGCGATGAAGAAGGCGTTCATCGACTGCGACGCTCGCAGGTCGCGCTGCGGGGTGTTCGCGATCTCGCCGCTGATCTTCTGCAGCGCGGAGGCAAGAGCCGACGGCTTCTGGGTCAGGTAGGCACCCGACCGGTCTGCGCACAGCTCGCGGTAGCGCGACAACATCCGGGTCAGCAGGAAGCTGACCGCGTAGACGATCAGGCTGACGACCAGGGCGATCACCCAGACGGGTACGCCGGCAGGATTGTTGTTGTTGTTCCCGCGTCGACCGCCACCGCCGAAGAGCCCGAGTCCGCCGTACTGCGCGCCCCGGGTGAGCAGTCCGGCGATGATGCCGGCGGACGAGGCCACCGTCATCACCAGCACGTCCCGGTGCGCGACATGGGACAGCTCGTGGGCGATGACTCCCTCGAGCTCCTCCGCGTTGAGTGTCTGCATGATGCCGGTGGTCACGCAGACCACCGAGCGCTTCGGCGAACGGCCGGTTGCGAACGCGTTGGGCAGCGGGGTGTCCGCGATCGCCACCCGCGGCTTCCGCATGTCGGCCATCGTGCAGAGCCGGTCGATCATGCCGTGCAGCTCGGGGGCTTCCTCGGCAGTCACCTCGCGGGCCCGCATCGCGCGCATGGCGACCCGATCGGAGAAGTACCACTGCCCCCAGGCGATCCCGAGACCGACGATGGCGATGACCACCGCATAGCCGGGCAGGGCGTACATCAGCACCACGATGAGCGCGACGAAGAGCGCACCGAGCAGGAACATGACCGCCGTCATCCGGGCCGTCAAGCCGGTGTCCTTGATGAATCTGGACTGAGCCACTACGCAATCCTTGGATAGAGCAGGTCGCTCAGCGACCGTGTCGAAATCACCGATCAGCCCGGAATCAGACCGTCGTCGGCAAGGAGCTCGCGGACCTCGTCGATCGTGGCGTCCGAAGGCGGCAGGATCAGGTCGGAGTCCTCAAGAGACTCATCGGCCAACGGCGTACCGCTGGCCCGGACCGCGTCGAGCAGAGTTGCCAGCGCGGTTGCAAAAGCAGCCTCGTCACCGGACTCGACTGCCGACTCGACCGCCTTGTCGAGCACGTTGAGGCTGTCGAGCTTGTCGTCGCCGACCCTGAGCTGACCCTCTCCGAGAATCCTGACGATCATGACTTGGTCTCCGTCTGCGCCGTTTCGCTCACTGGAGCCGTTTCTGCGGCCGGAGCCGCCGGAGCTGCCTCGACCGCGGGCGTCTCGGCCGGAGCCTCGACCGCGGCAGGAGCACTGCCCTTGAGAGCTGCCAGCTCGGCCTCGATGTCGGCCTGGGAGCTCATCGAGTCGAGCTCCTTGCCGATGTCGTCGCTCGCACCCAGCGACGAGGAGTCCTCGAGTGCACCCGAGGCGATCAGCTCGTCGATCGCACCGGCGCGGGCCTGCATCTGAGCTGTCTTGTCCTCCGCGCGCTGGACGGCCATCCCGACATCGCCCATCTCTTCGGAGATCCCGGAGAAGGCCTCGTTGATACGGGTCTGCGCCTCGGCAGCGGTGTAGGTCGCCTTGATGGTCTCCTTCCTGGTGCGGAAGGACTCGACCTTGGCGGCCAGTCGCTGTGAGGCAAGGGTGAGCTTCTCCTCCTCGCCATGGAGCTGTGCCTGCTGGGCCTGGAGGTCGCTCATCTGACCCGTCAGGGCCGACTTGCGGGTCAGTGCCTCGCGAGCGAGGTCCTCGCGACCCATCGAGATCGCCTTCTGGGCCTGATCGGTCAGCTTCTGCGACTGGATGCTCAGCTGGTTGACCTGGAGTTCGACGCGCTTCCGGCTGGTGGCCACATCGGCAACCCCACGGCGGACCTTGGCGAGCATCTCGACCTGGCGCTGATAGCTGTAGTCAAGCGTCTCGCGCGGATCTTCGGCCGCGTCCAGTGCCTTGTTGGCCTTGGCGCGGAAAATCAGGCTGATGCGCTTCGCAATGCTCATGAGGTGACGGTCCCCCTTCTCGAAGTCGTCTGGTGATCTCAACCTACCCAACCCGCCCAGCGCGGACGAGGGGAAGCGGGCGTACATCGGCTGTCGTCCCGGTTCACGGCGTACGCCGGTAGGCTGGGGCAGTGCCCCGTCTCTGCTCCCGCGTGTGCTCTCGTATGTGCTCCCGTGTGCTTTCCGGGCGCGCACCGATCCAACTTCTAAGTCGATGAGGCCACCGTTGTTCCGACGTACCGACAAGACCGCTGACCAGCACCCCGAAGCCGAGCTCAAGGAGGGTGGCAAGGGCCGGCCAACCCCGAGCCGCAAGGAAGCCGAAGCGGCTGCCCGTGAGCGCGCCCGCGGTGTGATGGACAAGAAGGCCGCGTCCAAGCTCCTCAACGAGCGCCGGGCCGTGTCCAACGCCCAGCGGCGAGCCGGCATCAAGAGCGGCGACGAGAAGTTCCTGATGCCCCGCGACCAGGGGTCGGTACGCCGGTTCATCCGCGACTACATCGACTCGCGGATCTGTGTCGGCGAGTTCGTACTGCCGCTGCTGATCGTGATCATGGTGTTGCAGTACTCCAAGCAGGCCGCCCTCAGCGGAGGCCTGATGAGCGCGATGATCCTGGTCGTCGCGGTCGACACCATCTGGATGAACTTCCGCCTCAAGCGCGAGCTCAAGCGACGCTTCCCCGACGAGAGCCTCCGCGGTACCACGCTCTACTCGTTCATGCGCGTGCTCCAGACCCGCTTCCTCCGACTCCCGAAGCCCCAGGTCAAGGTCGGCCAGAAGCTCCCCGACCGTTACTGATCCGCCAAACCCGTTGAGTTGGGTCTCAGTCACCGTTGAGTTGGGTCTCCGTCACCGTCGAGCCGGAACTCCGGCACAACTCAAGCGTTATCAAGACCCAACTCAACGGTGATTGGAGCCCGATTCAACGGGGAGGTCAGGCGCCTTCGAGGGACATCGGGCCGTAGACCTCGCGGTCGCCTTCGAAGAGGGTGACGGCTGAGACGCCCTCCTCGGCGAGGTCGGCCCAGAACTCACCCACCCAGGACTCGGCGTCGCTGCGGGTCGGGAACTCCTGGCGCCCTTCGGACGGTTCGACGACCTGACCGTCAGGCCCGAGCAGCAGCCACCACCAGGGCACGGCCGCGGTGCTGGACGGGGACGGGAAAGACGACGGCTCGGGCGCGTTGGTCACGGCGTACTCCAGGATCTGGGTGGTCAGGATTCGCGGACGTCGGGCTTGACGAAGGGCGGCTTGGTGACGACGAAGACCTCGGCCCGGCCGCGTACGTCGACCAGCACCTCAGCGCCCTCCTGGATCTGGGAGTTGATCAGCGCCAGCGCGACGCCCTTGCGCAACGTCGGCGAGAACGTGCCCGAGGTGATGGAGCCGATCGGCAGGTCCTGGGTGATCCGCACGTTCATGTGCGGCCGGGCAATGCCCCTCCCTGATGCGACCAGCCCGCGAAGCGCGACCCTGGTGCCCGCGGCCTTCTCGGCGGCGAGGACGTCCTTGCCCCAGAACGCGTCCTTCTTCCAGCCGACCGCCCAGCCCAGGCAGGCCTGGTTGGGCGTCGTGTCGGGCGTGATGTCCTGGCCGTGAAGCGGGTAGCCCATCTCGGTGCGCAACGTGTCCCGGGCGCCGAGGCCACAGGCGAGGACGTCGTACGCCGCGCCTGCCTCCATCAGCTGGTCCCACAGCGCGCCCGCAACGCCCGCCGGCGCGATCAGCTCGTAGCCGCGCTCACCGGTGTAGCCCGTGCGGCAGACGATCACCGATTCGCCGTCGAACGGAGCTTCGACGAAGGACATGTACCCATGGCCGACCGGGAAGCCGATCGCACTCAGCACCTCGTCGGATCTGGTGCCCTGTACGGCGATCACGACGTGCGACTCGTGGTGGTCGGTGATCGTGATGCCCTCGGGCCTGGCCGCGTCGAGCCGGCGCCTGACCTCATCGGAGTTCGAGGCGTTCGGGACGAGCAGCAGATGGTCGTCGTCGTGCAGGTAGACGATCAGGTCGTCGATGATGCCACCGGTCTTCGCGTCGCAGCACAGCGTGTACTGCGCCTTGCCCTTGGCGATCTTGCCGAGGTCGTTGCTGAAGGCGGAGTTGATGAACTCCTCCGCGCCGGCACCGCGGACGACGAGCTTGCCGAGGTGGCTGACGTCGAAGATCCCGACCGACGTACGTACGGCCGCGTGCTCCTTCAGTACGCCGGAGGGGTACTCGAGCGGCATCTCCCAGCCCCCGAATTCGGCAAACTTCGCCCCGAGGGCGACGTGTCGGTCATGCAAGGGCGACTGCTTCAGGGCCATGCGCGGAAAACTACCGCAGCAGCCGACCGGCGCGACGGTGGCTAGCATCAACGGGTGACGACGTACTCCCTCCGCAAAGGCACCCCCGACAAGACCCGTGCCGACCTCGTCGTGATCGGCGTCTCGCAGAACCCGGACGCCAAGGGCGCGAATGCCCTCGAGGTCTGCCCGGGCGGTGAGGCGATCGCGGCGGCGTACGGCCGGAAGTTCGCGCCGCTGCTGAGCTCGATGGGGTTCTCCGGCAAGACCGGCGAGGTGCTGCGAGTGCCAACCGGCGGCACCGTCAAGTCCGCCCAGCTGCTCGTGATCGGTATGGGGCCGCGCGATGGGCTGACCACCGAGAAGGTACGTCGCGCAGCCGGTGTCGCGGCCCGCAACGTCGGCAATGCCGCATCGGTCGCCCTTGCCCTGCCAGCCATCGACGCCGCTCATGTGCGCGCGGTCGCCGATGGCTTCCTGTCAGGTGGCTATCGCTACACCGCTTACAAGAGCGGTGCCTCGAAGGAGCCGGTCGCCGAGGTCGCGATCCTGAGCGACGCCGCCCGCCAGAAGGACTCGATCGACGCTCTCGCGACCGCCCAGGCCGTTGCCGCCACGATGTCCGCGGCCCGCGACTGGGTGAATGCACCGGCCAACGACTTCGCACCACTCGACTTCGCGGCCGCGATCACGGAGTTCGGCAAGCAGCGCAAGGGATCCGGCGTCAAGATCAAGGTGTACGACGTCGACGAGCTCACTGAGCTCAATTGTGGCGGCATCCTGGGCGTGGGCATGGGATCCGAAAACCCGCCCTGCATGGTCAAGCTGACCTGGCAGCCCGACAAGCCGCGCGGCCACATTGCCCTTGTGGGTAAGGGAATCACCTATGACTCGGGCGGCCTGACGATCAAGCCCGGCGGCTCGATGGCGACGATGAAGTTCGACATGGCCGGCGCTGCTGCAGTGGTCGCCGCGATCTACGCGATCGCCGAGCTGAAACTGCCGGTCGCCGTGACCGCGTGGGCGCCGATGGCCGAGAACATGATCTCCGGAGACGCGATGCGGCCGGGCGACGTGCTGACGATGCACTCCGGCAAGACCGTGGAGGTGCTCAACACCGATGCCGAGGGCCGGCTGGTCCTGGCCGACGCACTCGCCCTCGCTGCTGAGGAGAAGCCCGACGCGATCATCAACATCGCCACCCTCACCGGTCCGTGCATCGTCGCGCTGGGCGAGAAGATCGCCGGACTGTTCGGGACCGATGACGCAGTTGCTGCCGTGACGACCGCGGCCGAGGTCTCCGGCGAGCTGGTCTGGCGGCTGCCGATTCCCGAGGCCACTCGCGAGCAGGTCCGCACGGAGAGCAAGGTCGCCGACCTGCTGCAGCACAACTGGGTGCGCTGGGGGTCGGCGCTCTATGCGGCGGCGTTCCTCCAGGAGTTCGTCGACGGCCTGCCGTTCGCGCATCTCGACATTGCCGGACCGGCGTACAACAGCGGCGGGCCGTGGGGCCACGTGCCGTCGGGCGGCACCGGCTTCGGCATCGCGACGATGGTGCAGTACGTCGCAGCCGTGGCTCAGAACTCCCGGTAGCCCTCGTCGTTGCGGGGAGCCCTGTTCGCTTCCTTCTGCTTCCGGTTGTACTCCCGCATCCTGGCCGGGATGCCGACCACTGCTGCGTCGTACGACGGAACGCTGAGCTTGTTCGCAAAGGTGTGCGCCCACTGCACCGACGGGACCCGCCGACGGGTCCATTCACCGTCATGTGCGACGAGCAGCAAGGTCACGTCGGAGACCGTCGTACGCGGTTCCACAAAGCCCTCGACCCCTCGCCGCGCCTGCACCCAGTCACGCAGGTGCCGCTCGTCGGCCGAGTCGGACGCCCGCACCGTCGTCGGTCCGTTGCCATCGGGTCGCCTCATCCCACCACGTCGTCCGCGCAAGCGATCAAGGAACCCCATGGCGCCAATTGTGCTGCATCGGGCCAGCAATCCGGTCGCGCCGACCCGGTGTGGACAAGATCATGGGAAGTGCAAGGATGAGCCGAGTCGACAAGACCAGTGCGCATGAGGACCGATCGGAGGGCAAATGGCCGAGGCCAGGGACTTCGATGTGGTGATCCTCGGAGCCGGCTCGGGAGGCTACGCATGTGCCCTCCGCGCTGCCCAGCTGGGACTCTCCGTCGCACTCGTCGAGAAGGGCAACCTCGGCGGAACCTGCCTCCATGTCGGCTGCATCCCCACCAAGGCGCTGTTGCACGCGGCCGAGGTCGCTGATGCCACCCGCGAGTCGGAACAGTTCGGAGTGAAGGCCACCTTCGACGGCATCGACATGGCGGGCGTCAATGCCTACAAGGACGGCGTCGTCGAGCGACTGTTCAAGGGTCTGGTCGGGCTGATCAAGGGCCGCGGCATCACCGTCGTCGAGGGCACCGGCAAGCTGGTGGCCAAGAACACCGTCGAGGTGAACGGCGAGCTGTACGTCGGATCGCACGTCGTGCTCGCCTCCGGTTCCTACTCCAAATCCCTTCCCGGCCTCGAGATCGACGGGGTCCGGGTGCTGACCTCCGAGCATGCGCTCCGGCTCGACCGCGTTCCGGACTCCGCGATCGTGCTCGGTGGCGGCGTGATCGGCTGCGAGTTCGCCAGCGTGTGGAAGTCCTTCGGCGCCGACGTCACGATCATCGAAGCGCTCCCCCGCCTCGTCGCGGCCGAGGACGAGCAGTCGTCCAAGGCCCTCGAGCGCGCGTTCCGCAAGCGCGGCATCACCTTCAAGACGGCGACGCCGTTCAAGTCGGTCGAGCTGACCGATTCCGGCGTCCGTGTCACGGTCGAGAGCGGCGCCACCTACGAGGCCGAGGTCCTGCTCGTCGCCGTTGGGCGCGGACCGAGCACGACCGACCTGGGCTACGACGAGCTCGGGGTGGCGATGGATCGCGGCTTCGTCCTCGCCGACGAGCGTTGCCGCACCAACATCGATGGGGTGTACGCCGTCGGCGACATCGTTCCCGGCCTCCAGCTCGCCCACCGCGGCTTCCAGCAAGGCATCTTCGTCGCCGAGGACATTGCCGGGCTCGACCCGGAGCCGATCGACGAGGCCGGCATCCCGCGGATCACCTACTCAGACCCCGAGATCGCGTCGGTCGGACTCTCCGAGGCCCAGGCCCGCGAGAAGTACGGCGACGCGAACGTCGTGGCACTGACCTACGATCTGGCCGGCAACGGCAAGAGCCAGATCCTCAAGACGGCCGGTTTCGTCAAGCTCGTCCGAGAGAAGGACGGGCCCGTTGTCGGCGTACATCTGGTTGGCGCACGCGTCGGAGAGCTCATCGGCGAAGCCCAGCTGATCTACAACTGGGACGCGTTCCCCGAGGACGTCGCCCCGCTCGTGCACGGTCATCCCACTCAGAACGAGGCCCTCGGCGAGGCCCACATGGCTCTTGCCGGGAAGCCGCTACACGCGCACTCCTGAACCCAAAAAGATTCGAGACGAAGGAAGCACATGTCGACACCCGTGAACCTCCCCGCTCTGGGTGAGTCAGTCACCGAAGGCACCGTTACCCGCTGGCTCAAGGCCGTGGGCGACGCAGTCGCGGTCGATGAGCCGCTGCTCGAGGTGTCCACCGACAAGGTCGACACCGAGATCCCGTCGCCTGTCGCGGGCACGCTGATCGAGATCACCGCGGCCGAGGACGAGACCGTCGAGGTCGGCGCCCAGCTCTGCGTGATCGGTGAGGCGGGCGAGGGTGGCGGCGACGCTGCTCCCGCTGCCGAGGCCCCCGCCGAAGCGGAGCCGGCCGAGCCCGAGCCCGAAGAGGCACCCGCCGAGGAACCTCCGGCGGAGCCTGCTGCGCCAGAGGCTCCGGCTGCCGAGGCCGCACCCGCCGCCTCCACCGGGTCCGGCGGTGGCAGCAACACCACGATCACCCTTCCTGCACTGGGCGAATCCGTCACCGAGGGCACTGTCACCCGCTGGCTCAAGGCCGTCGGTGACGACGTCGCGGTCGACGAACCTCTTCTCGAGGTGTCCACCGACAAGGTCGACACCGAGATCCCCTCCCCCGTTGCCGGCAAGCTCCTCGAGATCAAGGTGAACGAGGACGAGACCGTCGAGGTCGGCGCCGAGCTCGCCGTCATCGGTTCGGGCGATGCTGCTCCAGCCGCCGCTCCTGCAGCCGCTCCCGCTGCCCCGGCGGCCGAGCCGGAGCCCGAACCCGAACCCGAACCTGAGCCCACTCCCGCTCCCGCGGCAACGCCTGCTCCTGTGCCCGCCACCCCAGCTCCGGCCGCTCCTGCCCCAGCTGCAGCCCAGGCACCCAAGGCGCCGGCGCACGCTGCGTCGTCCACCTCGGACGCAGCACCGGCTTCGAGCGGCAGCTATGTGACCCCGCTGGTCCGCAAGATGGCAGCCGACCAGGGTGTCGACCTGGCCAGTGTCACCGGCACCGGCGTCGGCGGTCGGATCCGCAAGCAGGACGTGCTCGCCGCCGCCGAAGCCAACAAGGCTCCTGCTCCGGCAGCAGCCGCACCCGCCGCCGCCCAGCCGGCGGCGTCCGCCGCAGCCCCTTCCGGCGCGCCCAGCCCGCTGCGGGGCCAGACGGTCCCGATGAGCCGGTTGCGCAAGGTGATCGCGTCCCGGATGGTCGAGTCGCTCCACGTCGCCGCCCAGCTGACCACGGTCGTCGAGGTGGACGTCACCTCGATCTCCCGGCAGCGTGATGCGATCAAGGACGAGTTCGCGGCACGCGAGGGCGTCAAGCTCTCGTTCATGCCGTTCTTCGCGAAGGCTGCGATCGACGCGCTCAAGGTGCACCCATCGCTGAACGCGGGCATCGACACCGAGAAGGGCGAGATCACCTACTACGACCACGAGAACCTCGCGATCGCGGTCGACACCGAGAAGGGCCTGCTGACGCCGGTCATCAAGGATGCCGGTGACCTCTCGATCGCGGGCCTCGCCAAGAAGATCGCAGATCTCGCCGACCGCACCCGCAACAACAAGATCGGCCCCGACGACCTCGCCGGCGGCACGTTCACGCTGACCAACACGGGCAGCCGCGGTGCGCTCTTCGACACCCCGATCATCAACCAGCCACAGGTCGCCATCCTCGGCACCGGTGCGGTGGTCAAGCGTGCCGTCGTGATCGACGACCCGAACCTCGGCGAGACGATGGCGATCCGCAAGATGGTCTACCTGGCGCTGACCTACGACCACCGCCTGGTGGACGGCGCCGACGCTGCCCGGTTCCTCAGCGACGTCAAGGTGCGACTCGAGAGCGGCCAGTTCGAGATCTGAGGTCTCGACTGAGCGCCCGCCCAACCGGGTGGGCGCTCAGCGGACCACCCGGAACCAGAGGTTCGTGGCTCCGGGCGCCTCGGTCAGGCTGAGCCGTTCGAGCCTGACGTTGGTCCCGCCCGGGTGGTCGAAAAGGCGTACGCCGTCGCCGAGCAGGACGGGCGCGATGAGCACGAGCACCTCGTCGAGCTCGCCGGCTTCGAGACACTGGCGGGCGACGTCAGCGCCGAGGATGTTGACGTACCTGTCCCCGGCAGCTGCCTTGGCCGCGACGACCGCACTGCCGAGATCAGCCATGAAGGTGATGTCGGGGGTCGAGGCGCGCGGGTGGTGGCTGAGCACGAACTGCGGTCCGTCCCAGCCGCCACCGAACGGCTTGCCCTCCTTGGCCTCGACGCCCTTGTAGGGGTCGTCGCCGCCGAAGGTGCGGTTGCCGACGAGCAGTGCCCCGATGTCGTGGATCAGCTCATCGACCATCGGATTCGGTCCGAGGTGCTCGGTCAGCCAGGACATGTCGCCACCGGGGCCGGCAATGAAGCCGTCCAGGGACATCGTCACCGCGTACAACATCCTGGCCATGACTGCCTCCCGGACTGCCTCGGGACTGTCTCTGGGCCGAACTGGACCTCACATGTGGATCATGTGCCCCGCGATGCCCTCGATGGCTTCCTTGACAGCCTCGGACAGCGTCGGGTGGGCGAACACGTTGCGGGCGACCTCATCGGCGGTCAGGTCCCATTTCTGCGCCAGCGTCAGGGCCGGGAGCAGCTCGGTCACGTCGGGGCCGATCAGGTGCGCGCCGATGATCTCGTTGTACTTCGCGTCGGCCACGATCTTCACGAAGCCGACCGGGTCGCCGAGACCCTTGGCCTTGCCGTTGGCCGAGAACGGGAAGCGGGCGACCTTGACGTCGTACCCCTTCTCCTTGGCCTGCGCCTCGCTGTAGCCGAACGACGCGATCTGCGGCTGGCAGTACGTCGCCCGCGGGATCATGTCGAAGTCGATCTCGATCGTGTCGTGGCCGGCCATCGTCTCGGCCGCGATGATGCCCATCGACTCTGCGGTGTGCGCCAGCATCATCTTGCCGGTCACGTCACCGATGGCCCAGACACCGTCGACGTTGGTGCGGCCGCGCGCGTCGACCGCGATCGCACCTCGGTCGGTGGTGGCCACGCCCGTCGCCTCGAGGCCGTAGCCGTCGAGCCGAGGTGCGAAGCCGATCGCCTGGAGGACCTTGTCGGTCTCGATGACTGAGGAATCCCCTCCGCCAGCAGGCGAAACGGTGACCTTGACCTTCTCGCCACTGTCATCGATCGACTCGACCTTGGTCGAGAGCAGTACGTTCACGCCGAGCGCCTTGTAGTGCTTGAGGAGCTCCTTGGAGACCTCGGCGTCCTCGGTCGGCACCATCCGGTCGAGGAACTCCACGATCGTCACGTCGACGCCGAAGTTCTTCATCACATAGGCGAACTCGACACCGATCGCGCCGGAACCGGCGATCACGACCGAGCCGGGAAGCTCGTTGGTGAGGATCTGCTCCTCGTAGGTGACCACGCGCTCGGAGAGCGAGGTGCCGGGCACCAGCCGAGTGGTCGCACCCGCCGCAATGATCACGTTGTCGCCGGTGACCGTCCGGGTCGAGCCATCGGCACCCTTGACCTCGATGGTCTTCGGGCCGGTGAACGTGCCCCAGCCGTTGATCTCCTCGACCTTGTTCTTCTTCATCAAGAAGTGCACGCCCTTGACGATGCTGTCGGAGACCTCGCGGCTGCGCGCATGCGTGGACTTGTAGTCCATCGTCGCGTCGCCGCTGATCCCGAACTTGTCCTTCTCGTGGGTGAGGATGTGGGAGAGCTCAGCGTTGCGGAGCAGCGCCTTCGACGGGATGCACCCGACGTTGAGGCAGACACCTCCCCAGTACTTCTCCTCCACCACAGCGACCTTCAGGCCGAGCTGGGAGGCGCGGATTGCTGCGACGTACCCACCGGGGCCGGCACCAAGGATGACAAGATCAAAATCGCTCACGATCGACAGGCTATTAGCCCGCTCCCAATCAAGCGAACGCGGGTTGTCACCGCTGCCGTGGAAGGGTGAGGGTATGCACTTCGTGATCGCAGGATCATCCGGTTTTCTCGGCACTCGCCTCCTCGAGCGGCTCATCGCTGACGGCCACACCACCACTCGGCTGGTACGCCGACCCGGGCGATCCGGCGAGTCGACCTGGGACCCGGCTGCCGGGACGGTGGACGCCGACGTCATCGAGGAGGCCGACGTCGTGGTCAACCTGGCCGGGTCCCCCACGATGGGCAACCCGCACTCGAAGAAGTGGGCGACCAACCTGCGCAACAGCAGGGTGACCAGCACCCGCACCCTTGCCGAGGCGATCGCCGCGAGCGACCGGAAGCCCGCCTTCCTCGCCGGCAACGCCATCGCCTACTACAGCGACCACGGCAACGACGTGGTCACCGAGGCAACCGGCTCCCTCGGTCACAACCTGCTCACCGAGGTGTCCCGGGTCTGGCAGCAGGCTGCGCAACCAGCCATCGATGCGGGCGCCCGGGTCTGCATCCTGCGCACGACTCCGGTGCTCGACCGTCGAAGCCAGCCACTCAAGGCGCAGACGCTCCTCTTCAAGCTCGGCCTCGGCGGCCCGATCGGCAAGGGGGACCAGTACTTCCCGGTGATCTCGACCCGTGACTGGGTGAGCGCGGTCGTCTTCCTGGCGCGCCACGACGACATCAGCGGGCCGGTCAACCTGTGCATCCCCGAGCCGGCCACGAACGCCGAGTTCACCCGGGCGCTCGCTCGTGAGGTCAAGCGCCCGGCGTTCTTCAAGGTGCCGGCGTCGTTGGTCAGGATCGCCGCCTCCAGGATGGCGCCGGAGGTGCTCGGCTCGGTGCGCGCGGTGCCGAAGGTCCTCCTGGACGCGGGCTTCGAGTTCGCCGACCCGTCGATCCGCGACGTGCTGGCGTCCGGACTGAGAGCCATCTGACTCAGACGTCGGCCACCCGCGCGACTCGCCAGTCGCCGCCGACCCGGTGGAGCTCCATCTCGTGCCGGGCAGGGAAGTCTCGGGGCATCGGCTTGCACCTCGACCTCCCGATCACGTTGCCGCCCGCGATCCGGTCCACCACCCGCATGGTCAGCTCGCCGTCGCGCCGGGTCAGCACCTGGACCGAGAAGACCTGCATCGTCAGCGAGTCGACCGTGAGGCCACGCCTCAGGTAGGCACGCAGCAGCGCGACATCGGCTCGGGCGGCCGTCGACCGGGGGGCGTAGAGCCGGGCGAGGGCACGCACGTCGCCTTCGGCGTACGCCGCAGCCCGTCGCCGGTCCCACTCATGGAGTACGTCGATCGCAGGCACGACCGCGGCGACCGGACGGACGGTGGCCGTCGGCGCTCGCGACGCCAGCTCGACGAGCCCGGTTGCGAGCAGCCCGGCCACCAGACCGAGCACGAGCACCGGTCGACAGGCCGGAGCCGAGATCTCCATCGGGCAACTCTGACTGATCTGCCCGTGGTCGCGCTGAGGTTATCCACAGGGCACGGCGAGACGTGGTTTCCCGAACCTGTCGACGGGCTCAGCACCGGTGAGGGCTAACCTCGGTGCGTGAGCGAGTTGGAGTTCCGCACCGCCGGCTTCGGCGATGACGCGGTCGACTACCTGGCTGCCTGGGACCTGCAACGCCAGGTGCACGCGGACGTCGTCGCGGGCGGCCCGGGCACGGTCCTGCTCCTCGAGCACCCGCCCGTCTTCACCGCCGGAAAGCGCACCGATCCGGACGAGCGGCCCCTGGATCCCGGGGGCGCCGACGTCATCGATGTCGACCGCGGCGGGAAGATCACCTTCCACGGGCCCGGCCAGCTGGTCGGCTACCCGATCGTCAGGCTGCCCGACCACGTGCTCGTCGTCGACTACGTACGCCGGCTCGAGGAGGCGCTGATCGGGGTCTGCACCGAGCTCGGCGTCACGACCGCCCGGATCCCGGGTCGTAGCGGTGTCTGGATGCAGGCCGACCCTTCGACAGGCTCAGGACCTGCGAGGCCCGAGCGAAAGCTCGGCGCCCTCGGCATCCGGGTGAGCCGCGGGGTGACCATGCACGGCTTCGCCCTCAACTGCGATGTCGACCTGGCCTGGTACGACCGGTTCGTGCCGTGCGGGATCGCAGACGCCGGCGTCACCTCGCTCAGCCGTGAACTGCAGCGCGACGTCACGGTGACCGAGGTCGCCCCGATCGCCGAACGCCACCTGCGTGAGCTGCTCGCCTGGGCGCCGTACGTCCCGACACCGGACTACGAACCTCGTCCCGAACCCGGGCGTCTGCGTGTCCCGGTGCTCAATCCGCTGGCCTGATCACCGCGTAAGGAATGCTGGCCACACCCGCCAACTCGCAGCGAAGGAGGTCACCACCGATGTACGAGCTCGTCATCGAGACGACCGGCCTCCGCAAGGAATACCGGGCCAGGGGCCGCAAGATCGTTGCCGTCGACGGCCTGGACCTGGCCGTGCCGGCCGGCGGCGTACACGGGTTCCTGGGGCCCAACGGGTCGGGCAAGACCACCACGATCCGGATGCTGCTCGGTCTGTCCCGGGCGACCAGCGGACAGCTGTCGATCTTCGGCCAGCGTGTCCCGGAGTACCTCCCCCAGCTCATCGACCGGATCGGCGCCCTCGTCGAGGAACCCAAGTTCGTGCCGACGTTCTCCGGTCGCAAGAACCTCTCGATGCTCGCCCGCACGATCGGCATCCCGCGCACCAGCGTCGACAAGGCGATCGAGGACGTCGGCCTGAAGGGACGCGAGAAGGAGCGCTACAAGGGCTACTCCTACGGAATGAAGCAACGCCTTGCCGTTGCGGCGGCGCTGCTCAAGAGCCCCGACCTGCTGATCCTCGACGAACCGACCAACGGGCTCGACCCGGCCGGCATCCGTGACATCCGCGACATGATCCGGCACCTCGGCGACACCGGAGTGACCGTGCTGCTCAGCTCACACATTCTCGCGGAGGTGCAGCAGGTCTGCAGCTCGGTGTCGATCATCGGTCAGGGCAAGCTGCTCGCCTCCGGCAAGGTGTCCGAGCTGCTCGGCGACAACGTGACGCGCATCCGCGTCGGAGTCGCCGAGCCCGAGGCGGCCATGTCCTACCTCACCAAGGCCGGGTACGCCGTGACCCGCGACGACGACAAGCTGATCGTCGAAGGTCCTCAGCACCCGGAGGAGATCACCCGGGTGCTTGCCCTCCACCAGATCTGGGTGAGCGAGCTCTCCGCAATCCAGCCCGACCTGGAGTCCTTCTTCCTCCAGCTCACGGCAGACCCGACCACGGCCCAGCACCGGCCCCGGGCGGACGCCTCATGACTCTGTTCGGAGTCGAGCTCAGCCGGTTCCGCTCACGACGGGCGGTCGTGCTGATCCTGCTCGCCGGTGCACTGCTGGCCGTCGTGGTCGCCGGCAAGACCATGTGGGACACCCGGCCCCTGACCGCGGCCGACATCGCGACCGCGCAGGCCCAGGCCAACATCGACGCGGCCAACCCCACCGTCAAGAACGAGCTGGACCAGTGCGTCGCGAATCCGGGTGACTACCTCGGACCTGGCGGCACCGAAGAGCAGTGCCGGATCGCCATGCAGCCCAACCCGCAGGCCTACCTGAGCCGTCAGCCGCTGAGCCTGCGCGAAGTGCTGGACGGCAACGGCATGTCGATCGCGCTGTTGCTCGTCGGCCTGGTCGTGATCGCCGGCAGCACGTACGCCGGCGCCGACTGGTCGACGGGCTCACTGACCAACCAGCTGTTGTACGAGCCGCGGCGCAGGCGGGTCTGGACCGCCAAGGCCCTCGCGGTCGGGTTGTTCAGTGGACTCTTCACACTCGTGGTCCTGGGTGGCTTCTGGGTGGCGCTCTACTTCACTGCGGTGGCCCGAGAGCTCCCGCACGGCGGTGCAGTTCGCAGCGACGTCACGCTTGCCGTGCTCCGGGTCGTCGCTCTCGCGATCGGGGCAGGCGTCGGTTCCTATGCACTGACGATGCTCTTCCGCAGCACGGTCGCGACGCTCGCACTGTTGTTCGCCTACAGCATCGGCGGCGAGGTGGTCGTCAGCCTGCTGCCGAACCACGGGGTCGCCCGCTGGTCGGTGGGCAACAACGTCTCCGGCTGGGTCCAGAACAACTTCCACTACTTCGATCCCACGGTCCGTTGCCGGACCGGCGACTGCAGCCAGCTGCGGATGCTCGACCACCTCGATGCGGGCAGCTTCCTGCTGGTGTTGTTGGTGGTCGCAGCGGTGATCTCGCTGGTGTCCTTCTCCCGTCGCGACATCTGACTCGGTTCGAGAGCGTCACCTTGCCCGGCGTACAGTGGCGGGCGTGACTCAGGCACCCGACAGGACCATTTCCGCAGAGCCGGAGGGGCGCAAGTTGCTCCGTCTCGAGGTGCGCAACTCGGCCTCCCCCATCGAGCGCAAGCCGGAGTGGATCAAGACCCGGGCGAAGATGGGTCCGGCGTACCGCGAGCTGCAGAACCTGGTGAAGTCCGAAGAACTGCACACCGTCTGCCAGTCCGCCGGCTGCCCCAACATCTTCGAGTGCTGGGAGGACCGCGAGGCCACCTTCCTCATCGGTGGCGACCAGTGCACCAGGCGTTGTGACTTCTGCCAGATCGACACCGGC
>JAOPXK010000075.1 GCA_025965195.1 Marmoricola sp. | reverse complement strand
GGGCGAAGGGCCACAACCGGAACCGCGCCACCGCGCGGCAGAGCGCCTGACATGCTGAAGCGGTGCATGGACTGCTGCTCGCCGCGGGCGCCGGGACCCGGATGGGAATGCCCAAGGCGCTGGTGCGCGGCGAGGACGGCGAGCCGTGGCTGGTGCGCGGGGTGCGCACGCTCACCGAGGGCGGCTGCGCCCAGGTGACCGTGGTCCTCGGGGCTGCGGCTGAAGACGCGCTGCCGCTGCTCGACGGCACCGGGGCGACCGCGGTCGTCGCGGCCGACTGGGAGGACGGCATGTCGGCGTCGCTGTGCGCCGGGCTCACGGCCGCGGCCGGCACCGACGCCGATGCGGTCGTCGTCTCGCTCGTGGACCTGCCCGACGTCGGGGCGGACGTCGTACGGCGCCTCCTCGAGCCGCCGCCCGACGGGGCCACCCTGCGGCGCGCTTCGTACGACGGGCGCCCCGGCCACCCGGTCGTGATCGGGCGCGACCACTGGGCCGCGGTCGCCGCGGAGACGTCGGGGGACCGCGGCGCGCGGACCTACCTCGACAGCCACGACGCCCAGCTCGTCGAGTGCGTCGACCTCGCCCCCGGCCGCGACGTCGACCACCGCTGAGTAGCCTTGACGACATGGAGCCCGATTCCGCCAGCGCCGTGGCCGCCCGCCTCGGCGGGACCGGCTACCTCTGCGACGACGCCTTGGCGACGGTCACGTTCCTCGCGCTGAAGATGCAACGGCCGCTCCTGCTCGAGGGCGAGCCCGGCACCGGCAAGACCGCACTCGCCGAGGCGATCGCGGAGAGCATGGACCTGCCGCTGGTGCGGCTGCAGTGCTACGAGGGAATCGTCGCGACGCATGCGCTCTACGTCTGGGACTTCCCGCGCCAGATCCTGCACCTGCGGGCACTCGAGGCCACGGGTCGCGTCGATCCCGAGCTGCTGCCCGAGGCGGAGAAGTCGCTGTACGACGAGCGCTTCCTCCTCGCTCGTCCGGTGCTCGACGCTCTCCAGCGCAGTCCCGCCCTGCTGCTCGTCGACGAGATCGACCGTGCGGACGACGAGTTCGAGGCGTTCCTGCTCGAGGTGCTCTCGACGTACCAGGTGACGATTCCGGAGCTCGGCACGGTGAAGGCGACCACGCCGCCGATCGTCGTACTGACCTCCAACCGGACGCGTGACCTGCACGACGCGTTGAAGCGCCGCTGCCTCTACCACTGGATCGACCACCCCGGCCTCGACCGGGAGGTGGAGATCCTGCGATCGCGGGCTCCCGAGGTCTCGGCGTCGCTCGCCCGCCAGGTGGTCACCGCGGTCCAGCAGCTCCGGTCCCGCGACGACCTGCTCAAGGCGCCCGGGGTTGCCGAGACGCTCGACTGGGCCCGGGCGTTGCAGGCGCTCGGCGCCTCCGAGCTCGATCTGGCGGTGGCGTCGCGAACGCTCGGCGCGCTGGTGAAGTACCGCGAGGACACCGACCGGGTCAAGCAGGCCCTCGACCGGATGCTGGCGACATGACCGCCGTACGCCACGAGGCCGACGAGATCCTGCTGGGCTTCGCACGGGCATTGCGTGCCGCCGGGGTGGCTGTCACCCAGGACCGCGCGCAGGGGTTCGTCGAGGCGGTCTCCCTGCTCGGTCTCGACGACCGGCGCGGCACCTACTGGTCCGGCCGCGCGACGTTGTGCGCCGGCCCGGACGACCTCGAACGCTACGACCAGGTCTTCGAGGCGTGGTTCAACGCGCGTGACGGGCTGCCACGTTCGCGGCCTGCCGATGCGGCGACGCCGGTGGTCAGCAACTTCCCCGACGAGGAGAACGACCTCTCGCTCGATGCCGACGAGGGCGACAGCGACGTGATCCGGGTGGCCGCAAGTGCCACGGAGATCCTGAGGCGCAGGGATGTCGCCTCGATGACATCGTCGGAGAAGGCCCGGCTGAACGCCATGTTCGCGGCCCTGAGACCGCGGGTGCCGGTGCGTCGTACCGCCCGGCAACAGTCGTGGCGGCGGGGCAATGTCGACGCCTCCCGGACCCTGCGGCAGAGCTTGCGCCAGCTGGGCGAACCCGCCGAGATCGCCTGGCGCCGACGTGGGCTGAAGCCTCGCAGGGTGGTGCTCCTCGTCGACGTCTCCGGCTCGATGAGTGGGTACGCCGACGCGCTGCTCCGGCTCGCGCACCGGGTCTCGACAGGCTCGATGACCGGACACGGCTCGACGACGGGACGCACGTCTGTCGAGGTCTTCACGGTCGGCACCCGGCTGACCCGGGTCACGCGCGCGATGCGGTTGCGCGATCCCGAGCGCGCGATCGTCGCGGCCGGCGAGACGGTCCCGGACTGGTCGGGAGGCACCCGGCTGGGGGAGACGCTCCGGATCTTCATGGACCGATGGGGGGCTCGTGGTCTCGCCCGAGGGGCGGTCGTCGTCGTCTTCAGCGACGGCTGGGAGCGCGGCGACCCGGCATTGCTGGGCGAGCAGATGGCCCGGCTGCAGCGCGTCGCCCACCGCGTGGTCTGGGTGAACCCGCATCGCGGCAAGGTGGGCTATGAGCCTGTCCAGCAAGGAGTGCTGGCCGCGTTGCCGCACTGTGACGACTTCCTCGCCGGCCACTCGCTGGCGACATTTGCCGAGGTGGTTGAGGTGATCGGTCGTGCGTGAGGTCCTGCCCGAGCTGCTCGAGTGGTGGCGCGCGGGCGACACGATCGGCGTCGGCACGGTGGTCGCCACGTTCCGCTCAGCGCCCCGTCCGCCGGGCGCCTCGATGCTGGTCGGCCCGGACGGGACCGCCGTCGGCTCGGTCTCCGGCGGCTGTGTCGAGGGCGCCGTCTACGAGCTCGCGCAGGAGGTGAGTGGGTCCGGCGTACCCGTGCTTGAGAGGTACGGCATCTCCGACGACGACGCCTTCGCGGTAGGACTGACCTGCGGCGGCATTCTCGACGTGTACGTCGAGAAGGTGGATCAACAGACCTTTCCCGAGCTCGGTGACATCGCCGCCGACATCGAGGCCGGCGTCCCAGTAGCCGTCGCAACCGTGGTCGACCACCCGGACCCGAACCGCATTGGACTCCGGATGATCATCCACTCCGATGGGATAGTCCGCCACGAAAAGCACCAGAACGCGTCGGAAATTGAACCGTTTCGTGGCGGACTATCCGGGACGTTGGGCAGTGAGCGGGCTGACGCCGCGGTTGCCGACGACGCCCGCGGCCTGCTGGCGGCCGGCCGCAGTGAGACGCTCGGCTACGGCCCTGACGGCGAACGTCGCGGCGAAGGCATGCGGGTCTTCGTCTGGGCGTTCGCGCCGAAGCCACGGATGCTGGTCTTCGGAGCGATCGACTTCGCCGCGGCGGTTGCCCGGATGGGCAGCTTTCTCGGCTACGAAGTGACGGTCTGCGACGCGCGACCGGTGTTCGCGACCAACTCCCGCTTCCCCGACGCCGACGAGGTCGTCGTGCAGTGGCCGCACCGCTATCTCCAGGCCGAGGCCGACGCTGGCCGGATCGACGGACGCACGGTGCTCTGCGTCCTGACCCACGACCCGAAGTTCGATCTGCCCCTGCTCGAGGTGGCGCTCCGGCTGCCGGAGGTTGCCTACATCGGCGCGATGGGCTCGCGTCGTACCCACGACGACCGGCTGACCCGGCTCCGCGAGGCCGGCATGACGGAGGCCGAGCTCGGCCGGTTCTCCTCGCCCATCGGACTGGACCTCGGCGCCCGCACACCCGAGGAGACCGCGGTCAGCATCGCCGCCGAGATCATCGCCGGTCGCTGGGGTGGCACCGGCGAGCGGCTCGCGGAGAAGGACGGCCGTATCCATCACGACTGACGGTTCCGCCGCTGCGATGACCGCACTAACGTGGCAGCCAGATGTCAGCGACGGCACGCGGCAGCAATACTGGGAGCAGGCAGGCATGGTCGGGACGGGCGAGGATCTCCGGGATCGACGGCTCGAGGCGGTGCGCGCCTGGACCGCTTTCGTCGAGCACGGCGATCGCGCGGAGCCGCTGGTCCGCCCCGAGATCCTGCGCAGCTGGGAGCGATCCGAAGCGGCGGGCACCGCTCATGTGACCGAGGCGCCGATGGCGGACGAGGGCGACACCGCCGCGTTCTGGGGTGGATCGCCGCTGCAGGTCGCGGTCGAGCGGGTCGAGTCCGAGCTCCGGCGCACCGCCGAGGACGGTGACCTGGTCGTCGCCGTCACCGACGCCGAGACCCGGATCCTCTGGACGTACGGCGGACGGGTGATGCGCCGCAAGGCCGAGACGGTCAACTTCGTGCCGGGCGGCCGCTGGGACGAGGGCAGTGTCGGCACCAACGCGCTCGCCCTCGCGATGCACGACGGCACCCCGTCGATGGTCTTCAGCGCTGAGCACTACGCACCGATCGTGCACAACTGGGTCTGCTGGGCGGCGCCGGTGCATGACCCGGTCAGCGGCGAGCAGCTCGGCGTCATCGACCTCTCGACGACCTGGGACCGGACCCACCCGATCGGGCTTGCCACGGCACGGGTGCTGGCCCGGTTGATCGAGACCGCGATGCCGGCCCACGGTCACCGGAAGCTGGGCCTCGACGACCTCACCGACGAGCCGGGGCTGAGCCTCACCCTGCTCGGAGCGGCCGAGGCCCGCCTCGACGGTGTCCGGCTGCTGCTCAACCGGCGGCAGACCGAGATCCTGGCCCTGCTCGCACTGCATCCCGAAGGTTTCTCGCTCGAACAGCTCCACGACCAGGTCTACGGCGAGGAGCCGGTGACCCTGTCGACCCTCAAGGCCGAGGTCTCCCATCTCCGGCAGGCGCTCGGCGGCCAGCTCGCCTCCCGGCCCTACCGGTTGACCCTTCCGGTCCGGGTCGACGTCGACCTCGTGCTCACCTTGCTGCGCCAGGGCCAGGTGCGCGCGGCCGTTGCGGCGTACGGCGGCGACCTGCTGCCCGGCACGAACTCTCCGGGCCTGACCGAGCTGGCCGACTACGTCGCGGTCGCCGTGCGAGAGGCGCTGCTTGCCGACCCCCAGCCCTCGGCGGTGGTGCGGTACACCGAGCTGGCGCCGTACGACACCGACGTGATCGAGGTGTGCCTGGCGGTGCTCGGCGAATGGCCGCACCCGGCCAAACCACTGTTGCTCGGACGACTCGCCGCGGCGCGACGTTGAGTCCGGGTTGAGTCCGGGTTGACGCTGGGTCGATTCCGGGTCGACGCTGGGTGGACCCGGTCGGAACCCAACCTTTCGCCAACCTTCTACGCCTAGCGTCGGTCTCGTCCGGCACTCAGCCCGCGCCCGTCTCACACTCGTCTCACACCCGGAGTCCGCCCATGACCAGGATCGAAATGACCGTCGACGGTGAGAAAGTCTCCGACGACGTCGAACCCAGGATGCTGCTCGTCCAGTACCTCCGCGAGAAGGTCGGCAAGACCGGAACCGTGATCGGCTGCGACACCAGCAACTGCGGTGCCTGCACCGTCCACCTCGACGGGAGGAGCGTGAAGTCCTGCAACGTGCTCGCCGTCCAGGCCGATGGCCACGAGGTGACCACGATCGAGGGGCTGATGAAGGACGGCGAGCTGCATCCCGTCCAGGCCGCATTCCACAACTGCCATGCCCTCCAGTGCGGATTCTGTACGCCGGGGATGATCATGCAGAGCATCGACCTCCTCAACGACAACCCGAGTCCGACCGAGGCCGAGATCCGTCTCGGGCTCGAGGGCAACCTGTGTCGCTGCACCGGGTATCACAACATCGTCCGGGCGGTTCAGGAGGCATCCGGGGTCTCGACAAGCTCGACCACCGGCGCCGGCTCGACCAGCGGAGCGGGAGCGACATCATGACCGTCACCGACGCTCGCCCCGAGGCCGAGATCGGCCAGGCCCGACGCCGCAAGGAGGACCAGCGGCTGATCACCGGCCGGACCCGTTGGACCGACAACATCACCCTGCCCGGCATGCTGCACCTGGCGATGGTCCGCAGCCCATTCGCCCACGCCACGATCACCAGCGTCAAGACCGACGCGGCCAAGGCCTCGCCCAACGTGGTCGCGGTCTTCACGGGCGCGGACCTGGCCGAGGAACAGGGCAGCCTGCCCAACGCGTGGCCGATCACGCCGGACCAGAAGACGCCACCGCACCCGTCGATCGCGGTCGACCGGGTCGCGTTCGCCGGTGAGATCGTCGCGATCATCGTGGCCCGCACCGCGGCTGCCGCGAGGGACGCCGCCGAGCTGGTCGACGTCGACTACGAAGAGCTGCCGGCCGCCCTCGATCTGTTGGAAGCGCTCGCCGACAAGGTGCTCGCGCATCCGGACCTGGGCACCAACAAGTCCGCGTTCTGGCAGTTCGACTCGGCCAACGCCGGGACCGGTGGCAACGTCGACGAGGCCATCGAGAAGGCTCGCAGCGACGGCATCGTGCTCGAGCGGGAGTACCGCCAGCAACGGCTGATCCCCGCGTTCATGGAGCCCCGCTCGGTCGTCGTCGACCCGACTGGCGAGCAGACCACGATGTGGTCCGCGACGCAGATTCCGCACATCCTGAGGTTCCTGCTCGCAGCTGTGCTCGGGGTCTCCGAGTCGAAGATCCGGGTGATCGCTCCGGACGTCGGTGGTGGCTTCGGCGGCAAGCTGCAGACCACCCCGGAGGAGTTCATCACCTTCATCCTGGCCCGCCGGCTGGGCCGGCCGCTGAAGTACACCGAGACCCGTTCCGAGTCGCTGATGTCCGGACACCATGGTCGCGACCAGTGGCAGAAGCTGACCCTCGCGGCGACGAAGGACGGCACCGTGACCGGCCTGAAGGTCGAGCTCACTGCCGACCTGGGGGCGTACGTCGCGCTGATCGGTGGCGGCGTACCGGTCCTCGGCGCCTTCATGTTCAACTCGATCTACAAGTTCCCGGCGTACCAGTTCAACTGCCAGACCGTGCTGACCAACAAGACCTGGACCGACGCCTACCGCGGCGCCGGCCGGCCCGAGGCGACGTTCGGGATCGAACGACTGATGGACGACCTCGCTGCCGAGCTCGGCGTCGACGGACTCGAGCTCCGCGAGAAGAACTGGATCAAGCACGAGGAGTTCCCGTTCACCACGGTCGCGGGCCTCCAGTACGACTCCGGCAACTACGAAGCAGCCACCGCCAAGGCCAGGGCCAGCTTCGGCTACGACGCCTTGCGCGCCGAGCAGAAGCAGCGCCGGGAGTCCAACGACCCGGTTCAGCTCGGCATCGGCATCTCGACCTTCACCGAGATGTGCGGCCTGGCGCCGTCCAGGGTGCTCGGCTCGCTCGACTACGGGGCCGGTGGCTGGGAGCACGCGGAAGTGCGGATGCTGCCGACCGGCAAGGTCGAGGTGGTGACCGGAGCGACCGCGCACGGGCAGGGGCACGCGACGGCGTTCAGCCAGATCGTGGCCGACCGGCTCGGCGTGCCTTTCGAGGACGTCGAGGTGCTGCACGGCGACACGGCGATCTCCCACAAGGGGATGGACACCTACGGCTCGCGCTCGCTCGTCGTCGGTGGCGAGGCGCTCGTCAAGGCCGCCGACAAGGTGATCGAGAAGGCCAAGCCGATCGCGGCGCATCTGCTCGAGGCATCGGTCGACGACATCGAGTTCGCTGCCGGGCGGCTCACCGTGCGGGGCACGGACAAGGGCATCGGACTCACCGAGATCTCGACGGCCGTCTTCGCCGCGCACAACCTCCCCGATGGTGTGGAGGCATCGCTCGACTCCGAAGCGACGTACGACCCGGTGAACTTCAACTTCCCGCACGGCACCCACCTCTGTGCGATGGAGGTGGACACCGAGACCGGTGGCGTGAAGATGCGGAAGTACACCTGCGTCGACGACATAGGCAACGTGATCAACCCGCTCATCGTGGCCGGCCAGGTGCACGGCGGTGTGGTGCAGGGCATCGCGCAGGCGCTCTGGGAAGAGGCGGTGTACGACGACTCCGGGACGCTCGTGTCGGCCTCGTTCGTCGACTACCTGGTGCCGACCGCGGCCGACACGATCAGCTTCGACATCGGCCACACCACGACGCCATCGCTGACGAACACGCTCGGAACCAAGGGTGTCGGCGAGGCGGGCACGATCGCGTCAACCCCGGCCGTGGTCAACGCCGTCATCGACGCGCTGCGACAGTTCGGCGTGAAGGACGTGCAGATGCCGTGCACCCCGGCACGGGTCTGGAAGGCAATCAACGACGCCGGCGGGAGTGGCGCGGAGCCGACTCCCGGCGCAGCGGCGCCGCACTTCGACGCCGCGGACACCGCGGATCGCACCG
>JAOPXK010000150.1 GCA_025965195.1 Marmoricola sp. | reverse complement strand
GTGCCGTCGGGTGCTCCGCTGACGCCCGACTGCACGGGCCAGGAGCTGACCCCGAAGTGCTACCTGGCGAACATGGTGACCGACGTGGTCGTCCAGGCTCCGGGCGGCACGGCCAACGCCAAGGGCGGCGCCGTCGTGGCCGCCGTGGGCTGGCGCGCGGGCAACAAGCAGAACATCGGCGGCTACGTCGAGTCGCCCAACAACGGCATCTACACCTCGGCGACCGGCGCTCCCGGCTCGTTCGCGAAGGTCGATCCGACGACGTCGCTGTTCGCGTCGGGCCCGCCGAACGGCGGCACGTTCCAGGACACGATCGGGCGCGTCGAGCTCGGCGCGGCGACCGGCGCCAAGCAGGACCACGGCTACCTCTACGCCATCGTCCAGGACGCGACCGCGTTCAAGAGCGGCGAGGTCTCGGGCATCGACGTGCCCGAGCAGGGTCCCGCGACGCCGTCGAACACCTACCTGCGCGGCGTGTACGTGTCCCGGGACTTCGGCCAGACGTGGGTCCTGATGACCAACGCCACCGGTCTGCAGGACCCGACGACCGGTTCGGCGCTCACCGGAACGGCGTGCGCGACGCTGTACTGCCCGGGCGTCCAGGCCTGGTACAACGCCTGGATCCAGCCCGACCCGACGCAGCAGGACGCGTCGGGCGCCCCGACCCGGCTGACGTTCGGCCTCGAGGAGATCTGGCAGAACGACGAGGTCGGCGGCCAGCGCGCCCCGGCCACCGGGCCGACGAAGTTCAAGGTCATCGGCCGCTACTTCGGCGGCACGACCTGCGCGTTCCTCACCAACCCGCTGCCCACGTGCCCCACCAACCGTGGCGACGCGAACTCGACCACGACGCACCCCGACCAGCACGACGGCCTGTACGTCCCGCGCGACGCGGGCGGCGTCACGCTGTTCGCCGGCAACGACGGCGGCGCCTACCAGCAGACGCTGAAGGCCGGCCAGGAGTTCCAGAACACCGCCTGGGGCCGCGGCGCGAACCAGGGCTTCCACACGCTGCTGCCCTACGACGCCCAGGTCGCCAACGACGGCACCATCTGGGCCGGTCTGCAGGACAACGGCGAGATGAAGATCCAGCCCGACGGGACCCAGATCGCCACCTACGGGGGCGACGGCTTCTACACGGCGGTCAACCCCCAGGACGCCAACATCGCCTACGAGGAGTACGCGCTCGCGTCGCCGCTCAACGTGACGACCGACGGCGGCAAGACGTGGACCGACATCTCGCCGCCGGCCGACAGCTACCAGTTCGCCAACCCGTTCGTGATGGACCCGGGCGATCCCAACCATCTGCTGACGGGCGGCAACAACGTCGTCGAGACGACGGCCGGGCCGGGGACGCAGGCGGCCGACTGGAAGCAGGTCTTCACGCTCGGCCAGTCGGCGGCGGGCGTGGACTTCGTCAACTCCGCGGTCGACGTCCGCTCGATCGGCACCGGCGCCACCAAGGGCCTGCCGACGGGCCCCAAGACCGCTGACGTGAGCGGCAAGGGCGGGACGGGGACGATCCCCGGAGGCGGCACCGGTGCGCCGCAGACCTACGACGAGCACCCGTTCACGATCGGTCCCGCCGACGGCGACGCCAGCGTCACGGTCAGCGTCAAGTGGGCCAACGCGCAGGACGACTACGACCTGACCCTCTACCACGAGGAGGACGGCAAGCAGGTCGCCGTCGCGACGTCGGCCAACGGCAACACCACGCAGGAGCAGGTCGTCGTGCCCGACCCGAAGCCGGGCAAGTACACGATCCACGTCGACAACTTCGCCGCCACGGGCGGCTATGACTGGGCGGCCACCTTCGCGCAGCGCGCGGCTGATCCGCCGGCCGCCACCAGCGCCGCGTACGTCGCGGGCTGCGGGCCGTGCGACGTGCTCAACACGCGCCCGTTCGCCAACGTCCTGGCCACGAACGTGACCGGCGGCAAGGGCGGGGTCGCGGGCTCGCCCGACGGCTGGCACATCGCCAAGGCCCAGGGCCTGCCCAACCGCTACATCACGTCGGTGCAGGTCGACCAGACCAACCCGGCGGTCGTCTACGCGACGCTCGCCGGCTACAGCCGCCGCTGGCTGCCCGTCGGCGTGCTCGGCGAGGACACCAGCAAGGCGGGAACCGGGCACGTCTTCAAGTCGACCGACGGCGGCGAGACGTTCAAGGACGTGTCGGGCAATCTGCCCGACGTCCCCGCGAACTTCGTCATCGTCCGCAACGGACGGCTGATCGTCGCCAACGACCTCGGCGTCTTCGAGTCGCAGAACACCGACGGCGGCACCTACAGCGTCCTGGGCACGGGCCTGCCCGCGGCGCCGGTGCTGTCGCTCGAGCTCAAGGCCGACGATCCCGACACCCTGGTGGTCGCCACCCAGGGCCGCGGCGTCTACCGCTACTCGTTCAAGCCGCGGGCCGTCGGTGCCGGCGGCTCCGGCTCGTCCACCGTGACGGGCACCGGCCTGGCCGTCTCCCAGGGCGGCGGGTCGTGCCTGGCCGGCAAGGCGAGCAAGCGGGCCTCGGCGCGCCCGGCACGCGGCAACCGCCGTCAGGTCCGGCTCACGCTGCCGCACACGAAGCGGGGTCTGACCGTGGAGGTCTTCCAGGACTCCCATGGCCGCCGCATCTACCGCGATCGCCTGGTGGCCAGGTTCACCGGCCGCAAGGGCTCGTTCACCTGGAACGGCCGGTCCAACCGGCGGGGCCGCGCCGTCACCGACGGCTACTACTTCGTCCGCATCCGCGGGCGCGGCGGCCTGGCCGGCGACGGGCTGCTGGCCCGCACCGTCATGCACCGAGCCGGCGGCAAGTGGCGGCTGCGTCCCGACCACTACCTGGTCGGCCGCTGCGGGATCCTGCGCTTCTTCAAGCTCGAGAGCCCCGTCTGGGGCGGCACGCGCAACCGGTCGCTGGGGATCGCCTACCGGACGAGCTCGAAGGCCCGTGTCAACGTCCTGGTCTACCGCGGCAAGAAGCTCGTCCGTGCCTTCCGCGGGCGCCAGGCCCGCGCGAACCACACCTACCGGCTGTCGGTGACGACGAAGGGCAAGCGCCGCGGCGACTACCGCGTGGTCCTGTCCGGGGTCGCCGGCAAGAACCGGGTGGTCGTGCGGCTGGTCAGCCGCAAGATCTAGCTCGACGGATGGACGATGGC
>JAOPXK010000043.1 GCA_025965195.1 Marmoricola sp. | reverse complement strand
TTGGAGGTCAGTACGACGATCGGCGGCGTGGTCGCCTTCACCGTGCCGAGCTCCGGGATCGTCACCTGGTACGTCGAGAGCACCTCGAGCAGGAACGCCTCGAACTCGTCGTCGGCGCGATCGACCTCGTCGATGAGCAGCACGGCCGGGCTCTCCCGCAGCGCCGCCAGGATCGGGCGGGCCAGCAGGAACCGCGAGTCGTACAGACTCTTCTCGGCGTCCTCGGCATCGGCACCACCGGCGGCCTCGAGCGCCCGCAGGTGCAGGATCTGGCGAGGGAAGTCCCAGTCGTAGAGCGCCTGCGTGGCGTCGATGCCCTCGTAGCACTGCAGCCGGATCAGCGGCAGCCCGAGCGCCTCAGCCAGCCCCTCGGCCAGGGACGTCTTGCCGGTGCCGGGCTCGCCTTCGAGCAGCAGGGGGCGCTGCATCTTCAGCGCCAGGAACACCACGGTCGCGAGCGAGTCGTCGCACACGTAGCCGGTCGCGACGAGAAGGTCCTCGACACGGCCGACACTGTCCGGAGCTGTCAACTCACCCATGCCGGCAAGGCTACCCAGCGCCCGTTGGCCCAAGGTTGGCCACACTCGACCAGTCCCTCGACTAGTCACGTGGATGGCTACGGCCGAGCAGTCACGATGTGGGCGCTCATCGTGCCCGCGACCTCGGCCTGGCCGAACTCACGCGCAACGGCCGCAGTGGCACGGGCAGTCGCTTCGTCCAGCCGGGTCTCGTCACGGGCAGTGATCTCGTTGCGAAGTGGTGTGCCCTGGCAGAAGCCGGTCGCGGGGACGGCTGCCGAAGCTGCCCGGCTCCGCAGCGCCAGCTTGTCGAACGTGACGGTCCCCGCAAATCCACCCGCTGCGAGGTCCGCCTCGATCAGGGCGACGTCGTGATAGCCGTACGGAACCCGGTCAACGAACGTCGGCGGATCCTCCGGAAAGATCTCGCCGACGGACGCACTGACGATCCGTGCGAAGTCGTTCTCCGCAAGCGACTCCCATGCGTTGAAGACGAAGCTGCCGCCGGGACGCAGCACCCGGCGGACCTCGGCGTACGCCGCTGACCGGTCCGGAAAGAACATCACGCCGAACTGGCAGACCACCGTGTCGAACGTCGCGTCCGCGAACGGCAGCTGCATCACATCGGCCTGCTGCCACTCGACCGGCCGGGCGGTGCCACGCGCCGCGCCGTGGTCGAGCATCGGCTGGTTCAGGTCGGTCGCCGTGATCGCGAAGGCCTCCGGCAACCGCGTCGCCAGCTCCCGGGTCAGTACGCCGGTGCCGGCAGCGATCTCGAGCACGGGGCCCTGGCAGAGACCCTCGAGTCGTACGGCGAGGTCGACGGCGTACGGCGCGAAGAGCATCGGCACCATGCACTCGTCGTACACCTCGGGGATCGAACCCCCGAACACACGGTCACCGTCCATGCCCCGATGCTGCCAACTTCCTGCTCAGTTGGCGAGGGCTGCCGCGAACTCGTCGGCCACCTGCTGGCTCCACGGACCGGAGAACCCGCAGCTGCCCAGGACGCCCTTGTCGGCGGTGATCAGGTAGCGGGTGCCGACCTTGATCTCGATCGGTGGATCCTCCACCTGCGTGTCCGTGCCGCCAAGGCCAGCCAGTGCCACCTCGTCGGCGGTGCCCGGGGTGAGCCAGTGGTTCACCCGCAGGGTCGCCACGCCGTCGGCGAGGGAGACGGCCGTGCCGTCGAAGACGGTGTCGAAGTACTTCATCGCCGCGGGGGTGAAGGCCGCGCACGACGCGGACATGTTCGCCGGGGCGACCTTGAGGGTGAGCACGCTCGGCGCGGTCGTCGAGGGCGACCCGGAGCCGGGTCGTGCGAGCAGGTAACCGCCCACTCCAACCACCGCCACGGCGACTGCTGCCGCTGCGCCGATGGCCAGCCGAACCCGTCGGGTCGACGAGACCTTCGGGTCAGGGTTCGTCCCGGTGCTCATCGTTGCCTGCAGGAGGTCATCGATCCACGAGTCGGTCCCGGTCCGACGACGCGCGGGGTCGGCTGCCTGCAGCGTCGCCAGCAGCTCTTCGTCGTTCATCGGGGCCCGCTCTCCTCATCGAGTACCTGTCCGGCAGCAGGCAAGCTCTTTCCCAGCTCGGCGCCCAGCCGCTTCTTCGCCTTGTGCAGCCGGATGCTGACCGCATTGGCGGTGAGCCCGGTCACCTCGGCGATCTCTCTCGGCAGCAGCTGCTCCCAGGCCCAGAGCCGGACGACCTCCCGGTCGAGCTCTCCAAGACAGCGCAGCGCTGCCTCGACCTCCGGGTGCTCGTCCGCGGTGTCGCCGGTCTCCGAAGGCGGGTCGACGATGCTGATCCGCTGGGCGAGCCTGAGCTGTCGGCGCGTGCTGCGACCCGAGTTGGCCAGACAGTTGCGGGCAACGGCGTACGACCACGGCAGCGGGTCATCGGTCGGTACGTCGTCCAGGCGCCGCCAGAGCACCAGCATGGTCTCGGCAAGAACATCCTGGGCATGGTCCGGCGAGGTTCGTCGTACGACGTAACGGCGCAGCGGCTCACCGACCAGGTGGGCCAGCTCGAGGAAGCGCTCGTCGCGGGACACAGTTTCCACACTGACATCTGTCCGGCACCTCAGCCGTTCTTTCCGGCGATGCCGGGCATGGCAGAAGGCCCCCCGCCGAAGCGAGGGGCCTTCCCATGGAGCGAGTCAGGCTCGGACTAGAAGTCCATGCCGCCCATGCCACCGGACGGGTCGCCCATCGGGGCGGCCTTCTCCGGCTTGTCGGCGACAACTGCCTCGGTGGTGAGGAACAGCGCGGCGATCGAGGCTGCGTTCTGCAGCGCCGAGCGCGTCACCTTGGCGGGGTCGATGATGCCAGTGGCGATCATGTCGACGTAGTCGCCAGTGGCTGCGTTGAGACCCCAGCCGGGCTCGAGGTTGCGCACCTTCTCGGCAACGACGCCACCCTCGAGACCAGCGTTGATCGCGATCTGCTTGAGCGGGGCGGTGGACGCGAACTTCACGATCGCGGCACCAGTCGCCTCGTCACCATCGAGCTCGAGCTTCTCGAACGCCTTGTCGGCAGCCTGCACGAGTGCAACGCCACCGCCGGCGACGATGCCCTCTTCGACGGCAGCCTTCGCGTTGCGAACGGCGTCCTCGATGCGGTGCTTGCGCTCCTTGAGCTCGACCTCGGTCGCGGCGCCGACCTTGTTGACTGCGACGCCACCGGCCAGCTTGGCCAGCCGCTCCTGCAGCTTCTCGCGGTCGTAGTCGGAGTCGGAGTTCTCGATCTCGGTGCGGATCTGGCTGACCCGGCCCGCGATCTGGTCCGAGCTGCCGGAGCCCTCGATGATGGTGGTCTCGTCCTTGGTGACGACGACCTTGCGGGCCTTGCCGAGCAGCGACACATCGGCCGTCTCCAGCGACAGGCCGACCTCTTCGCTGATGACCTGGCCTCCGGTGAGGATGGCCATGTCCTGCAGCATCGCCTTGCGGCGGTCGCCGAAGCCCGGGGCCTTGACGGCGACGGACTTGAAGGTGCCACGGATCTTGTTGACCACCAGGGTCGACAGGGCCTCGCCCTCGACGTCCTCGGCGATGATCAGCAGCGGCTTGCCGGACTGGATGATCTTCTCCAACAGCGGGAGGAGGTCCTTGACCGTCGACACCTTGGAGCTGACCAGCAGGATGTAGGGGTCCTCCAGAACCGCTTCCTGACGCTCGGGGTCGGTGACGAAGTAGCCCGAGATGTAGCCCTTGTCGAAGCGCATACCCTCGGTGAGCTCCAGCTCAAGGCCGAAGGTGTTGCTCTCCTCGACGGTGATGACGCCTTCCTTGCCCACCTTGTCCATGGCCTCGGCGAACATCTCGCCAATGGCCGGGTCGCCCGCAGAAATCGACGCCGTGGCGGCGATCTGCTCCTTG
>JAOPXK010000045.1 GCA_025965195.1 Marmoricola sp. | reverse complement strand
ATGATGATCGGTCCCGAGCCGATCACGAGGACCGACTTGATGTCGTCGCGCTTCGGCATCAGGCGCCCTCTCCGTGTGTGTGACTGGTTGGCCCGTCGCCGTCAGGTGGGCTGCCGGGGCTGTGCCCGTCGCCGGCCTGCGGACGGCCCACGTGCCGACCACCGGCCGGCCGACTGCCGGGGTCCACGGGCGCGCCCCCTGCCCCCGTCCGCCCGCCGTCCGGAGACCCGCTCATGAGCTCGATGAAGCGGTCGAAGAGGTAGGCGGCGTCGTGGGGGCCGGCGGCTGCTTCGGGGTGGTACTGGACCGAGAAGGCCAACAGGCGTCCCTCGGCGTGGTGCAGTTCCAGGCCCTCGACGACGTCGTCGTTGAGACAGACGTGGCTGACGGTGGCGGTGCCGAAGGGTGTCTCGGTGGCCTTGTCCAGCGGGGCGTCGACCGCGAACCCGTGGTTGTGGGCCGTCACCTCGACCTTGTTGGTGGTCCGGTCCATCACGGGCTGGTTGATGCCGCGGTGGCCGTACTTCAGCTTGTAGGTGCCGAAGCCGAGCGCGCGGCCGAAGAGCTGGTTGCCGAAGCAGATCCCGAAGTAGGGCAGGCCCCGCTCGAGCGCTGCCTTGAGCAGGTCGACCTGGCCGACCGTCGCTGCCGGGTCGCCCGGCCCGTTGGAGAAGAACAACCCGTCGGGCTTGACCGCGAGGACCTCCTCGAGGCTCGACGTGGCGGGGAGGACGTGCACCTCGATGCCGCGCTCGGCCATCATCCGCGGGGTATTCGCCTTGATGCCGAGGTCGAGCGCGGCGACGGTGAGCTTCCGGGCGCCGACGGCGGGCACGACGTACGCCTCGCTCGTGGACACCTCCGAGGCGAGCTCTGCGCCCGTCATCTCGGCGGACGCGAGCACCCGCGCCAGCAGCGCCTTCGGGTCGGTCTCGGTCGAGGAGATGCCCACGCGCATCGCGCCGCGGTCGCGCAGGTGCCGGGTCAGCGCACGGGTGTCGACACCGCTGATGCCGACCACGCCCTGGTCGCGCAGGTCGTCGTCGAGCGTCCGCCTGGAGCGCCAGTTGGAGGGAATCCGCGACGGATCGCGCACGACGTACCCACTGACCCAGATCCGGTCCGACTCCGGGTCCTCGTCGTTCATGCCGGTGTTGCCGATGTGCGGGGCCGTCATCACCACGACCTGCCGGTGGTACGACGGGTCGGTGAGCGTCTCCTGGTAGCCGGTCATCCCGGTCGAGAACACTGCTTCGCCGAAGACCTCGCCGTCGGCGCCGTACGACTCGCCCCGGAAGGTACGGCCGTCCTCAAGCACCAGAATCGCCTCCCGGTGGTCGAGCTTGTCGAGACCACTCACGCTGCCCACGTCCTTCATTTCTGTCTCGCGATCTTGCCGATCGTGCGCGCCCAGTCGCGGTGCAGCTCGGTCAGTTGCTTCTCCGGATGTTCCTGCGGCTTCTTCAGGCCCTTGATGCTTTTCGCCGACTCCAGGCGGAAGCCCGTGTCGAGCACGTGCTCGCCGTGCTCCCAGCGGACGACGAGCGCTCCGGGAGCCGCAAGGCGCTGCCCCTGGAAGTCTGGGGAGGTGCGCCCAGATCTCAGGTCGCCGACCGGGATGCGGAACGAGCCGGCCAGTCGGATCACGTCGAGCCCCTCATCGGACAGCGAGATCCGCGCCATGCTCCGCGGAGCCAGTCCCTGGCTGGTCACCCTGACGTCACCGTCGACGAGCGAGGTCCCGAGATACCGACCGGCCGACTGCAGCCGGGCGGGAGGCAGGTCAGCGACCTTGGCTGCTCGGGCCAGCGTGGGCAGATCGATGCCGCGCGCTCGTCGAAGCCTCACACCAGCTCCCCGTCCGCCACCGTCTGCGCACCACGCAGGAACGTCGCGGAGACCGCGCCGGTGAGCTTGCGCTCGTGCCAGGGGTTGTTGCGCGAGAGCGACACCGACCGGTCGCGGTCGACGACGACCACCGCAGCCGGGTCGATGAGGGTGATGTTGGCAGGCTGGCCGACGAGCAGTGAGCCGCCGTGACCGTCGAGCTGGGCGATCCGCGCCGGCGTCTGGGACATCACCCGGGCCACGTCGGTCCAGGTCATCGCGCCGCTGGTCACCATCACCTCGCTGACGACCGACAGGGCCGTCTCCAGGCCGAGCATCCCGAAGGCGGCATCGACGAACGCGTGCTCCTTGTCGTGCCGGGCGTGGGGCGCGTGATCCGTGGCGACCGCGTCGATGGTGCCGTCGGCGAGCGCGTCGCGCAGGGCGGCAACGTCCTCGTCGGGGCGCAGCGGCGGGTTCACCTTGTAGACCGGGTCGTAGCCACCGAGCAGGTCGGTGGTCAGCAACAGGTGGTGCGGGGTCACCTCGCAGGTGACCTCGATCCCCTGCGCCTTGGCCCAGCGGATCATCTCGACCGATCCGGCCGTCGAGACGTGCGCGATGTGCACCTTGGAGCCGGTGTGGCGCGCGAGCATCACATCACGGGCCACGATCACCTCTTCGGCAACACCGGGCCAGCCGGGCAGGCCGAGGCGCCCCGAGAGCTCTCCCTCGTGGCAACACGCGGTCGAGCCGGCGAGGTCGGGGTCCTGGGCGTGCTGGGAGATCACACCTCCGAAGGCACGGACGTACTCCAGTGCCCGGCGCATCACCCGGGCGTCGTGGATGCACTTGCCGTCGTCGGAGAAGATCCGCACCTTCGCCCGTGAGCGGGCCATCAGGCCCAGCTCGGCGAGTTCGACTCCGCCGAGACCGCTCGTCACGGCGCCAACCGGTTGGACATCGACCAGGCCCGCCGTACGGCCGAGGTCGAAGACCCGCTCGGCAGCCTCGGCGGTGTCGGTGACCGGCGAGGTGTTCGCCATCGCCAGTACCGCTGTGTAGCCACCGAGAGCAGCGGCCCGCGACCCGGTCAGGATCGTCTCCGCGTCCTCGCGACCCGGCTCGCGCAGATGGGTGTGCAGGTCGACGAGACCGGGAAGTGCGACCAGACCAGCTGCGTCGACAACCCTTGAGCCCGTGCCGGTGGTCGAGCCCCTGCCGGTGGTCGAGCTTGTCGAGACCACCTCCACGATCACGCCGTCCCTCACGACGATGTCCGAGGTCTTCTCGCCGAAGAGCGCAGCTCCCTTGATGATCAGGTCCGTCATGCCTGGCCTCCTTCGCCCGCGAGTAGGTGGTAGAGCACCGACATCCGGATCGCGACACCTGCCGAGACCTGGTCGAGCACCGCCGACTGGGCAGCGTCGGCAGCGTCGGCGGCGATCTCGAGACCGCGGTTCATCGGACCCGGGTGGCAGATCGGCGCATCCGGCTTGAGGACAGCGAGCCGGTCGCGGGTGAGGCCGTAGCCCACGGTGTACTCGCGTGCCGACGGGAAGTACGCACCGTTCATCCGCTCCCGCTGGACCCGGAGCATCATCACCGCGTCGGCCTTCGGCAGCACGTCGTCGAAGTCGTACGACGTGGCGAAGCCGGCGTCCTTCGACCAGGCGACGATCCCGCTCGGCATCAGGGTCGGCGGCGCGACGACGGTGACCTCGGCACCGAGCTTCGCGAGGCAGAGCACGTTGGAGCGGAACACCCGGCTGTGGGTCAGGTCCCCGACGATCACCACGTGCCTGCCCTCCAGCGAGCCGAGCCGCCGTTGCAGCGTGTAGGCGTCGAGCAGCGCCTGCGTCGGGTGCTCGTGCGTCCCGTCACCGGCGTTGATCACCACGGCATCGGTCCACTCGCTGACCTGCTTCGCGGCGCCGCTGGCCATGTGCCGGATGACCAGCCCGTCGACGCCCATCGCCGCGACTGTCAGAACCGTGTCTCGCAGGCTCTCGCCCTTGCTGACCGAGGAGCCCTTGGCCGAGACATTGATGACGTCGGCCGAGAGCCACTTGCCGGCGATCTCGAACGACGACCTGGTGCGCGTGGAGTCCTCGAAGAAGAGGTTCACGACCGTCCGGCCACGCAGGGCGGGCAGCTTCTTGACCGACCGGTTCTGCACGTCGTGCATCTCGGTGGCCGTGGCGAAGAACGCGGCGATGTCGTCCGCACTCACGTCCTCGATGGACAACAGGTTCTTGTTCACTTCGCACCCACCGGGCCTTCTGCCGTCTGATCGGCGAGCGCGATCCGCACCTCGTCGTACCCATCCACCTCGTCGAGCCGCACCATCACGCGTTCGCTGCGTGCGCTGGGGAGGTTCTTGCCGACGTGGTCGGCGCGGATCGGGAGCTCGCGGTGCCCACGGTCGACGAGGACGGCGAGCCGGACGCTCGCCGGTCGGCCGAGGTCGTTCATCGCATCGAGCGCGGCGCGGACGGTCCGTCCGGAGAACAAGACGTCGTCGACCAGCACGACGACCTTGCCGTCGACGCCGCCGGCCGGCAACGAGGTGTGCTGCGGCTCGCGGGTCGGATGCTTGCGCAGGTCGTCGCGGTACATCGTGATGTCGAGAGCACCCACAGGCACGGCATGACCTTCGACCTCGTGGATCCGGCTCGCGATCCGCTGGGCAAGGTGGACACCGCGGGTCGGGATGCCGAGCAGCACCAGGCCCTCGGGCCCCTTGTTGCGCTCGAGGATCTCGTGCGAGATGCGAGTGAGAGCCCGGGAGATGTCACCGGAATCAAGAACCGTTCGACCCGTTGCCGTGTCATTGGCCCGGTCATTGGCCCGGTCATTGGCCGGGTCACTGGCCACCGTCGCTTCGGGGGCGTCGTCTCGTGCGTGAGGGGTGTCGGACTGCGCGTGCGCCATCTACACCAGACCTCCTTCTCCGCCTCACAGGACGGCTCGTTAAAGGATGTCGATCGAGGGAAACCCTAACAGGCGCTGGGGCGTCAGCCCCAACGGATTGCCGAGTGTGGACGAGCCATCGGTGCTCGACACGGCAACGACGCAGAGCCCTCGCTGCTTGAGGCTCCACGCCGTCGCCGATCCCCCGGCAATCGGCTCGGTCCCCCCGTGACCGAGCCGGTCATTGAGCTCGTCCCCCGGTGATCGAACTTGTCGAGATCCCTAGTCGAGTGCGTCCTTGGCGTTCTTGCCCGCGTCCTTGATGTGCTCCCCAGCCTGCTTGAACTTGGCCTCCGACTGGTCCACGCTGCCTTCGGCCTCGAGATTCTTGTCGTCGGTGGCCTTACCTGCTGACTCCTTGGCCTTACCGGTGAGGTTGTCGGCTGCGTTCTTGATCTTGTCGAATACACCCATGGGGGTACCTCCCTCGGGACGGATCGTGCATGACCGGAAGTTCCAGTCACCATTCCGATGCCCGGTCGCCGATTCGGTAAACGCGCGGTCTCGGAGGCCGAAACTCGCAACGGGCGAGGAACTCGGCCTTCAGGCCCCGATGCCCCAAGATGGCTCCATGACCTTTGACCTCGCCGCCGTTCCCGGCGTACCCGAGACCCTGCTGTCGGACGCCCTCCTCGCCCAGCTGCCCATCAGCCAGGCCCCTGCGCCGTGGGCCGTGCGCGCGAGCGCTGTGGTCTGGATCTGCCGCGGTGGCCAGGCCGCAACCGCGGCGCTGCCGAACAAGATCCGCGCACAGGCGAAAGCGATCCTCGTCATCGGCGGAATGGTCCGCTACGAGGACACCCCGGTCGGCAGGTACGACGAGGTCTTCGGCGTGATCGCGTTCCGGATGGGCCGCCGGATCCGTGGCAACGTGGCTTTCATGGCCGTCGACTCGCCGACGAGCCTGGTCGGTGGTCGCACCAACTGGTCGATGCCCAAGACGCTCGCCCGGTTCGACGGCGACCTGGCGAACGACACGACCTTCACCGCTGTCGGTGACGACGACTCCGCCTGGAAGATCAGTGCCACCCCGCACCTGCGCGGGCCGCTGCTGCCGTCGTACAGCCGAGGCACCGCGCTGCAGCAGTTCCCCGATGGTTCCCTGCACGAGAGCAAGCTGAAGTCCCGTGGCCGGCTGAAGCCCGGCACCGTCGAGGTCACCGTCGAGTCGCCCGGTCCGCTCCCCGAATGGCTGCCGTCCGGACGCTTCCGCGGTGGCCTGATCGACCCGATGCGCTTCTCGCTGGGAGAGCCAACGGGTGGCTGATTTCTCCTATGCCGACGTCGGCGCGACGCGCGATGGCGTACTCCCGCCGGACGCGTATCCAGTGCACGAGGAGCGCCAGATCGGCCAGGGCCACCCCGATTTCGATCGCGCCGCAGCCGCCGTGCTCAGGTTCGACCTGCAGCGGGCAGCAGGACTGAGGATCGTGTCCGCTCCCGCGAAAGCGGTCGAGAGCGCGACTCTTGAGATGGTGCAACGCGTGGGGCCGCTCAAATTGCGGGTGCCCTGTCGGGTGGTCTACGTCATCGCCGAGCCGAGACGCCGGGGCTTTGCCTACGGCACCCTTCCCGGCCATCCCGAGAGCGGAGAGGAGTGCTTTGTGGTCGAGTTGCGCGAGGACGACAGCGTATGGATCGTGATCACCGCCTTCAGCCGGCCAGGGCGGTGGTTCACCCGTCTCGGCGGACCGTTGGCGAGAGCTTTCCAACGACGTGCAACCGAGAAGTACCTCAGCGCTCTCGGCTGAGGCTTGATCAGGCGGTCAACTGCGCCTTGTGGCGTACGACGTTGCCGAGCACACCGTTCACGAAGGACGGCGAGTCGTCGGTCGAGAGCTCCCGGACGAGGTTGAGCGCCTCGCTCACGGCAACGGCATCAGGCACGTCGTCGACGTAGAGGATCTCGTAGATGCCGAGCCGAAGGACGTTGCGGTCGACGGCCGGCATCCGGTCCATCGTCCAGTCCCGGGCGTACTGCGCGATGACCTCGTCGATGCGCTCTCGGTTCTCCACGACGCCACGAACGAGCTCGCCGGTGTAGTCGTTGACCTGGGCGTCCTCGGAGTGCTCCTCGAGGGCCTCGATCGCCGAGCGGTCCCGCATCTCGGAGGCGTAGATCAGGTCGAGTGCGCGCTTGCGTGCCTTGGATCGGGCACTCATCAGGCTGCATACCTCACTGGGCACATCACTGGGCACATCACTGGGAACATCACTGGGAGACGCGGCCCAGGTAGGACGAGTCCCGGGTGTCGACCTTGATCTTCTCGCCGTTGACGATGAACAGCGGCACCGCAATCTCGTGACCGGTCTCGAGGCGGGCCGGCTTGGTGCCGCCGGTGGAGCGGTCGCCCTGGAGGCCAGGCTCGGTGTACTCGACGAGCAGCTCGACCGATGCCGGCAGCTCGATGTAGAGAACGCGGCCCTCGTTCGTGGCGACGATCGCGTCCTGGTTCTCCAGCATGAAGTTCTTCGCGTCGCCGACCACCTCGGGCGAGACGTCGAGCTGGTCGAACGTGTCGGTGTCCATGAACACGTAGGACGTGCCGTCGTTGTAGAGGTACTGCATCGTGCGCTTGTCGACGTTGGCCGTCTCGACCTTGGTGCCGGCGTTGAACGTCTTGTCCACGGTCTTGTTGGTCAGGACGTTCTTCAGCTTGGTGCGCACGAAGGCCGGGCCCTTGCCGGGCTTGACGTGCTGGAACTCGGTGACAGCCCAGAGCTGGCCGTCGATGTTGAGAACCATGCCGTTCTTGAGGTCGTTCGTGGTTGCCATGCGCGCGTGAGCCCTGTCGTTCGAAGAATGGTGGGGGTAGCAGCGGCCGAGTCTATGCGGCGGCGGATCTGCCTGTCGAAACCCGCCCGGACGTCATACGAAGTGGTCGTCGGAGCAACCATCGGGTATGACGTTGCCGGCCGTCACCTCGCAGCGATGACTTCCAGCGCCATCCGGTAGCCGTCGATGCCGTGGCCGGCGATCACCTTCACGGCGTACGGCGTGACCACACTGGCGCGCCGGAACTCCTCGGGTCGCTGCATCGGGTCGGAGATGTGCACCTCGACGAGGGGTGCCGTGAGCTGGGCGCAGGCGTCGAAGATCGCGTAGGAGTAGTGCGTCCAGGCCGCCGCGTTGAGGACGACCGGGGTGGCGCTGTCGGCAGCGCTGTTGAGCCAGTCGAGCATCTCGCCCTCATGGTTGGTCTGCTGGACGTCGACCTGCAGACCGAGGGCACGACCCCACTCGATGCACTTCGACGCGAGCTGGGCGTACGTCGTCGACCCGTAGATCTCCGGCTGCCGACGACCGAGCCGGCCGAGGTTCGGGCCGTTGAGGACGAGCACCTTCATGCGATCGCTCCGCTCAGGTGGTCGTACGCCGCCCGCAGCAGCTCCTCGGGCGGATCGGTGAGGATCGATGGCTTCCCGATCGCATCGAGGACGACGAACCGGAGCGTCGATCCGCGCGACTTCTTGTCGACCCGCATGGTGCCGAGGAGCTCCTCGAACGGCGCCCCGTTGTAGGACGTGGGCAGGCCCACGGAGCTGAGCGCGATCTTGTGCTGGGCGGCCGTCGCGGCGTCGAGCCGGCCGGCGAGTCGGGCGAGCTCCGCGACGTACACCATCCCGAGGGCGACAGCCTCGCCATGCCTGGTCCGGTAGGACGTTGCCTTCTCGATCGCATGGGCCATCGTGTGGCCGTAGTTCAGGATCTCGCGACCGGGATGACCATCCGGGCCGCCGGTCTCGCGCAGGTCCGCCACGACGACGTCGATCTTGACCTGGATCGCCCGCTCGACCAGCTGGCGCATGGTCGCAGAGCGCGGCTCCAACGCATCGGCCGGAGAGTCGGCCACCAGCTTCAGGATCGCAGGGTCGGCGATGAACCCGCACTTGACCACCTCACCGAGCCCCGCGATCAGCTCGCGCTCGGGCAGCGACGGCAGCATGTCGAGCTCGCAGATCACGCCGGCGGGTTCGTGGAACGAACCGACCAGGTTCTTCCCGGCTGCGGTGTTCATCCCGGTCTTGCCGCCGACGGCGGCATCCACCATCCCGAGCAGGGTGGTCGGAACGTGGACCACCCGCACGCCCCGCAGCCAGGTCGCCGCGATGAAGCCGCCCATGTCGGTCGTTGCTCCGCCACCGACCGTCACCACCGCGTCGGACCGGGTGAAGCCGGCGGCGCCGAGCTGGTCCCACGCAGAGACGGCCACGGCGGCGGTCTTCGCGACCTCACCGTCGGGAATGACGATCCGGAGTACGTCGATGTCGCCGAGCTGGGCAATGGCGCGGTCGGCCAGATGGGCCAACGGCTCCGGGTGCACCACGGCGACCCGACGGACCGCCGAGCCGAGCATCGCGGGCAGCTCGGTGAGGACACTGTGACCGACCACGACGTCGTACGGCGACGCACCGCCCACGTGCATGATCACCGGTGATCGGGCTTCTCGACTCATGACGACTCCTCCAGCACCTCGAGCACCCGCGCCATCACCTCGTCGGTCGTGAGTCCGTCGGTGTCGACGCAGTGCGCGGCGACCGACTCGTAGATCGGGGTGCGCTCGTCGATCAGTTGCTTGATCCTGCCGCGCACGTTGCCGAGCAGCAAGGGCCGGGACACGCCGAGACCGACCCTCGAGGCCGCATCGGAAAGACCAACCCGGAGGAAGACCACGCGATGTCCGGCCAGCAGCTCCCGGGTGGCCGCGTCCATCACGGCACCACCGCCGAGCGCGACGACCCCATCATGTGACTCGAGAGCGTCGAACACGGCGGCATGCTCGAGCGCACGAAAAGCCGGCTCACCGGAGTCCACGAAGATGTCGGACACCGAGCGGCCTTCGGCCGCCTCGACGTCCTGGTCGGTGTCGCGGAAACCGACTCCCCATGCCTGTGCGAGCAGCTGCCCGACCGTCGTCTTGCCGGCGCCCATGGTGCCGATCAGGACAACGCGTGGTGCGGTCATCTGTACCGCAGGGTGTCGAGGTAGCTCCCGACGTTGCGCCGGGTCTCCCGCACCGAGTCGCCACCGAACTTCTCGAGCACGGCGTCGGCCAGCACGAGCGCAACCATCGCCTCTGCGACGATTCCGGCGGCGGGCACGGCGCAGACATCGGAACGCTGGTGGTTCGCGACGGTCGCCTCACCGGTGGCGACGTCGACCGTCTTCAACGCCTTCGGCACGGTCGCGATCGGCTTCATCGCGGCACGCACCCGGAGGATCTCCCCGGTGCTCATCCCGCCTTCGGTGCCACCCGAGCGGCCCGACGTACGACGCAGGGCGCCGTCCTGGGTGACGATCTCGTCGTGGGCCTGCGAGCCCGGGGTGGCCGCCAGGCCGAAGCCGTCGCCGACCTCGACACCCTTGATCGCCTGGATGCCCATCAGCGCGTAGGCCAGCTTGGCGTCGAGCCGGCGGTCCCAGTGCACGTGTGAGCCGAGGCCCGGCGGCAGCCCGTGCACGACGACCTCGACAACACCACCAAGGGTGTCGCCGTCCTTGTGGGCTTCGTCGATGCGCTCGACCATCAGCTTCGAGGCGTCTGGGTCGAGACAGCGGACCGGATCCTCGTCGAGCCGGGCCTGGTCCTCGGGCACCGGCACGAGGCCGTACGGCGCGGGCACGCCACCGAGCTCGACGACGTGGGACACGATCCGCGCCCCGGTCGCCTGCTCGAGGAAGGCCGAAGCCACCCGGCCGAGCGCGACCCGGGCCGCGGTCTCTCGGGCGGAGGCACGCTCAAGGACCGGACGGGCTTCGTCGAAGCCGTACTTCTGCATGCCTGCGAGGTCGGCATGTCCGGGTCGAGGCCGGGTCAGCGCGGCGTTGCGGCCGCTGCCCTCGAGCTCAACCGGGTCGACGGGATCCGCCGACATCACCTTTTCCCACTTGGGCCACTCGGTGTTGCCGACGCTGATCGCGATCGGGCCGCCCTGCGTCAAGCCGTGACGGACGCCGCCGGTGATGGTGACCTCGTCCTGCTCGAACTTCATCCGCGCACCGCGGCCGTAGCCCAGTCGCCGGCGCGCGAGGGCGTCGATGATGTCCGCCGACGTCACCTGGACGTGGGCAGGTAGGCCTTCGAGGATTGCGACGAGTGAGGGGCCATGTGACTCCCCCGCGGTGAGCCAACGGAGCATGCGCCCAGTCTTTCACGTGCGTCACATCCCTTTTACGGCGCCATCAGTAGCCGAGATGGACGAACTGGGGACCGAACGCGATCCCGAGCACGCTGCCGACCAGCATGAACGGCCCGTAGGGAAAGCGCTTCCGGCTGGTGATCTTGAGGCCGGTGAGGACCAGGCCACCGAGTCCGCCGGTGATCGCGATCGCGAACAGCCCGAAGAACATCTGGTCCCAACCGACGTAGCCGAGGGCGAGCCCGAGGACGCCGGACAGCCGCACGTCGCCGTAGCCCCAGATCGCGGGGACGATGAACCAGAACACGAAGAACCAGCCGCCGAGCACCAGCCAGCCGTAGACCGCTCGCAACAGCGCGTGGCTGTCGGAGTCGATCAGGGCCGCGACCGGGATGAGCACCAGCAGCAGGCCGTACGTCGGCGCGATGATCCGCGTCGGCAACAACGTGGTCCGCCAGTCGATCAGCGCCAGGGCAGCACCGATCGGCACCAGTGGCACGAGGTAGGCCAGCGCGCCGGTCCAGCCCAGGCTGGCGCCGATGACGGCCCCGATGAGCGCCGACCACAGCGCCGACCAGGCGGCGAGCCGGGGCAGCGCCGCAATGTCGGTGTACGGCTCCTTGGGCGGAGCGGGCGGCAGTGCCTTCGCAGGCTTGTCGCCGCTGGCCGGCTCCCCGACCGGTTCGGGCCTCGGCTCGGGGAGCCGCCTGATCAGCTCAGGGACGAACCCGCCGAGTGCACCGCACGCCACCGCGCAGGCCAGGGCGGCGTAGAGGTGGGAGGCCGCGAACCAGTTCATGGCCGAGACCTCTCGGCCAGCGCCTGCTCGCCCGCCGCACGCATCGCCGCGACCGGGATGTCATCTCGCCCGGTCATCAGCGAGACCTGGAGGGCAGCCTGTCCGACGAGCATGTCCAGTCCGGGCACGAGCACGCGGCCGGACGCCCTGGCTGCAGCGGCGAGCGGCGTCGGCCACGGGTAGTAGACGACTTCGAAGACCGCCGGCACGGCAGCCACCCGGGCCAGCAGCTCCGGTGTCTGGGCGGTGGCCGGGACCGTCGAGATCACCAGGTCCGCCCGCACCGGCGGACCATCGAGGGTCTGCACGTCGAGCTGTGGCGCCCGCGGGTGTCGGCCGACGACGTCGAGGGTCTCGACCGCCCGGGACGGATCGCGGACCAGCAGGGTCGCGGATTCGCAGCCCAGCTCGGCGGCGGCCAACAGCACCGAAACCGCGGTCGCACCCCCACCGAGCACCACCACCCGGGCGACCGGTCCTCCGAGGTGACGGCGAAGCGCGTCGACCGCCCCGGGAATGTCCGTGTTGTAGCCACGGAGCGCACCGTCGTCGATGACGACCGTGTTGGCGACGCCCGAGAGCCGGGTCCAGTCGTCCTGCGACGAGAGCAGCGGGATCACCGTCCGCTTCAGCGGCATCGTCAGGGACAGCCCCCGCCAGTCCGCGGCCAGCGTGCCCAGGAATCCCGCGAGGTCCGGCGAGCCGACTTCGATCGCGTCGTAGGACCAGTCCAGACCGAGCTCGGCATAGGCCGCCCGGTGCAGCACCGGTGACAACGAGTGCGCGATCGGCTGGCCCAGCACCGCGCAGCGACGCGGCATCAGCAGGCCTTCGAGGTCTCGCAGTACGTGTTGTACTTGGCGACGTTGGCGAGGTGCTCCTGGTAGGTCGTCGCGAAGTCCGTCTCGCCGGTCCGCAGGTTGACGACCACCCAGAACAGCCACGTCCCCTTGGCGGGGTTCAACACTGCCTCGATCGTCTTCTCACCAGGCGAACCGATCGGGCCGGGCGGCAGTCCGGCGTACAGGTAGGTGTTGTACGGCGAGTCGATCTCGCGCTCGGCCGCCGTGGTGGCCAGCCGGCCCGACGTACCGTTCGCGAAGGCAACCGTCGCGTCCGACTGCAGCTTCATGTTGATGTGCAGCCGGTTGAAGATGGCGCGCGCGACCTTCGGGTAGTCCTGGTCGCGACTGGCTTCGTACTCGAGGATGCTGGCCATCGTGAGCACCTGCTCCTCGGTGAGCCCGACCGTCTTGGCCTTCGTCGCGACGTCAAGGCTCTGCAGCGTGGACTCGGTCTTCGCGACCATCTGCTTGAGCAGCTGGACCGCGGTCTCGCCGGGGACGACGCTGTAGGTCGCCGGGAAGAGGTAGCCCTCCGGGTTGCCGTTGGCGGCCGCCGGGAGCCCGATCACCGACGGCTTCGCCAGCGCCCGGTTGAGGGCCTTCGCGGTGATGTCGGTCTTGGCCACGATCGTTGCGGTGATCTGCTTGATGCGCGCGCCCTCCGGTACGACCACCAGGCTCTGGATCAGGTTGTGCGGGTTGATCAGGACGTTGAGCGCATCAGTTGCCTTCATGTGCGACTTGAGCTGGTAGTAGCCGACCTGGATGTCGCGTGACGCGTCGTTGGCGCGGGCCGCATTGATGAACGCCTGGACGCTCTCGACCACGTGCGCGGCCTTGAGGTCGTTGCCGATCGCCGCCGAGCTCGCGCCCTCGGTGACCTTGAAGACGACCGACCCGGTGCCGGGTCCGGCGTAGTCGGGCGCACCGCTGAAGTGCTTGCGCACCTCGCTGACACCCCAGAAGCCAGCGGCAGCGACAACGACCGCAAGCACCAGCAGCAGGGCCGTGGGCAACAGACAGCTCTTGCCTCGACGTCCGCGGTGCCCGTCGCTGAAGTTGTCCAGCGGCGACCCGTGATGGCGGTCGGGCTCAGATCGCATGTGGCTCAAGCAGCTCGTCCTTCTACTCAGTGGGCCGAGACGAGCTCGCCCGGTGCAGCACCCATGCTGCGCTCGGTGTCCAAAGCACCCTGCAGGATCACCACGGCGGCGGCCTGGTCGACCACCGCTCGGCGCTTCTTGCCCTTCTTGCCGACAGACCGGAGGTTCGACTCGGCAGTCACCGTGCTGAGCCGTTCATCGAACAACCTGACCGGGACGGGGTCCAGCCGTGCAGCCAGCTCGCGCGCGAACTCTCGCACCCTACCGGCCGCCGGTCCTTCCCTCCCGGACAACGACTTCGGCAGCCCGACGTACGCGACCACCGCCTCGAGCTCACCGATGATCGCGGCCAGCCGGTCGAGGTCACCGTCGCCGCGTGCCACGGTCTCGACGGGCGTCGCGAGAAAGCCCGACGGATCACTGCTGGCGACCCCGATCCGGGCGTCACCCGGATCGATGCCGAGCCTGACGCCGCGGTCCATCCTGGTCAGCGTCCGCCGAGCTCACGGCGTACGGCGCTCAGCGCGTCCTGTGCCTTCGAGGCGTCGGCGCCACCACCCTGTGCCACGTCGTCCTTGCCGCCGCCCTGACCGCCAAGGACCGCCGAGGCCGCGCGCACCAGGGCGTTGGCGGAGAGCCCGGCATCGCGCGCAGCGTCGTTGACCGCGACAACCACCGACGGCTTGCCGTCCTTCGAGCCGATGATCGCGGTGACCCCTGGTCGGTCCGACGCGAGCCGGCCGCGGATGTCGAGCGCGAGCGTGCGTACGTCGCCACCACCGGCACCCTCGGCGACGTGGCCGACGAAGTTCGTGCCCACGATCAGCTCGGCCTTCCCCGCAAGGTCGCCACCGGCCGAGAGCAGCTGCTGGAGATGGACCTTCTCGATCTCCTTCTCCGCCACGCGGAGTCGCTCGACGATGTCGTTGATCCGCTCGGGCAGCTGCTCACGCTGGACCTTGAGCGTCTCGGTCAACTGCGCCACCAGGGAGTGCTCACGGGCCAGGAACCGGTAGGCGTCGCCGCCGACGAGCGCCTCGACCCGGCGTACGCCGGACCCGATGGAGGACTCCCCCATCAGCTTGACGACGCCGAGCTGACCCGAGCTGAGCGCATGGGTGCCGCCGCAGAGCTCGCGGGCCCAGTCGCCGACCGAGATCACCCGGACCTCGTCGCCGTACTTCTCGCCGAACAGCGCCATCGCGCCGGACTTGACCGCCGCTTCCTGGCTCATCAGGTCGGCGTGCACCGCCAGGTCCTCGAGGATCAGATCGTTGACGCGCGCCTCGACATCTGCCATCGCGGAGGCCGGGATCGCGCCCGTCGCGGAGAAGTCGAAACGGAAGCGCCCGGGTGAGTTCTCCGAGCCGGCCTGGGTCGCGGACTCGCCGAGGGCCTCGCGAAACGCCTTGTGCACCATGTGCGTCGCGGTGTGCGAGCGGCTGATCGAGCGCCGCCGGTCGACGTCGACCTGGGCCTGGGCAGCCGTGCCGAGCGTGATCTCCCCGGTGAGCACCCGCGCCTTGTGTACGACGAGCCCGGTGATCGGCGACTGCACGTCGTACACCTCGACGCGCGCGCCGTTGTCGAAGTCGATGACGCCCTGGTCGGAGAGCTGGCCACCACCCTCTGCGTAGAACGGAGTGCGGTCGAGGACCAGCTCGACCTCGTCGCCGGGCTGCGCCGAGGAGATCGTCGTACCGTCCGGCCCGACGAGACCGCGCACCGAACCCTCGGTGACCACCTCGTCATAGCCCGTGAAGACGACCGGCTTGCCGATCGTGTCGGCGATCTCGCGGTAGGCGCCGCCGCCCTGATGCTGGCCCTTCTTGGCCTTCGCGTCCGCCTTGGCACGGTCGCGCTGCTCCTTCATCAACCGCCGGAAGCCGTCCTCGTCGACCGAGAGCCCCTTCTCCGCGGCCATCTCCAGCGTCAGGTCGATCGGAAATCCGTAGGTGTCGTGCAGAGCGAACGCCTTGTCGCCCGACAGCGTGCTGCCCCCGCCCGCCTTCACCTCGTTGGCCGCACCATCGAAGATCTGGGTGCCGGTGCGCAGGGTGGAGCGGAACGCGTCCTCCTCGGCGTACGCAGAGGAGGAGATCCGGGTCCAGTCGCGCACCAGCTCGGTGTAGGTCTCGCCCATCTTGTCCCTGCTGACCGGCATCAGCTCCGGCAACGCGTGGTCCTCGTAGCCGAGCAGCCGCATCGACCGGACGGCACGGCGCAGGATGCGTCGCAACACGTAGCCACGTCCCTCGTTTCCGGGGGTGACACCATCGGCGATCAACATCATCGAGGAACGCACGTGGTCGGCGACGACCCTGAACCGGACGTCGTCGTCACGGTTGGCGCCGTAGCGGCGTCCGGTGAGCTCCTCGGCCTTCTCGATGACCGGGAACATCGCGTCGATCTCGTACATGTTGTCCTTGCCCTGGAGCAGCAAGGCGACCCGCTCCAGGCCCATGCCCGTGTCGATGTTCTTCTTCGGAAGCAGCCCGGCGATGTCGAAGTCGTCCTTGGACCGGACCGCACTGAGCTCGTCCTGCATGAAGACCAGGTTCCAGATCTCCAGGTAGCGGTCCTCGAGCTCGGTCGGCATCACCGTGCGCGTGGTGGTCGCGAACTCGCCGTCCGGGCCGTACGTCGGACCGCGGTCATAGAGGATCTCCGAGCAGGGACCGCCCGGCCCGGGCACGCCCATCGACCAGTAGTTCTCCCGCTTGCCCAGCCGGACGATGCGCTCGTCGGGCAGGCCGGTCACCTTGCGCCACAGCGCGACCGCTTCCGGGTCGTCGGCGTACACGCTCGGCCAGAGCCGGCTCTCCTCCAGCCCCCAACCACCGTCGGCGAGCGGTTTGGTGACGAGGTCCCAGGCGAGCTCGATGGCTCCTTCCTTGAAGTAGTCACCGAACGAGAAGTTGCCGCACATCTCGAAGAACGTGCCGTGCCGGGTGGTCTTGCCGACGTCCTCGATGTCCGGGGTGCGCACGCACTTCTGGACGCTCGTCGCCCGGCTGTAGGGCGGCGTCTCCTGTCCGAGGAAGTACGGCTTGAACGGCACCATGCCGGCGTTCACGAAGAGCAGGTTCGGGTCGTCGAGCAACAGCGACGCCGAGGGGACAACCGTGTGACCGGCGGCTTCGAAATGCGCGACGAAGCGGCGGCGGATCTCGGCGGTGTCCATCAGTGGTGGTCCTTGTCGGTGTCGGGAATCGAAGGGGTGGAGACCAGCTCAGGTCTCGGTGTGGCAGCAAGCTCGGGAGGTCCATCAAGGCTCAGACCGAGTCGCGCCCGCAACTCGGTTTCCTTCTCCGCCATACCGGCGCGGACCTCGTCACCGAAGACCTGGGCGCCGACGCTCAACCCGGAGAGCCGGTCGCGCAGGCCCTCGGGGGTGACGGCTTCGGCGGCGCGGCGAGCCTTGACCATCACGTAGACCCCGGCGCCGGCCCCTGCCACGAACCAGAAGCCCCGCCTCATCGTCGGGATCCCCGCGGAGACGGGAACTCAGCGAGCGGTATCGCGGGGTGACTCATGCGGCGTCCTCGCTTCGCAGCCGTCGCATGGCCGCTTTGACGTCCCGCCGGCGCTGCTTGCGGGCCCGGCGTACTTCCTTGCGCATCTCGAACCAGATCCGGTTGCGGGACTCGGCCGAGAGCGCGCGACGTACGCCGTGTCCGAGCGCGACCACCTTGACCAGGGGTTCGCCGAGGGTCGCGGACAGCACCAGCCGGTCGGGCACGGCGGTCAGCTGGTCCGCGGCGACGAGCTCGCCGGCATCGGTGATCAGGAACTCCACCGGCGGCTTGGCCTTCTCGGCAGCGGTCCGGTCGGCCAGCTGCCGGCCGATCTCGTCGAGCCGGCGACGCAGCTCGTCGGTCTCGGCGCGGGACTGGTCGAGATGCCGGCGAATCGCCCGGCGATCCGAGAGGAGGGTGGCAACCAGCACACCGGCGATCACCAGCGCGACCGCGGCCCCGCCGATTGCAGCCAGACTCCCTGCTCCCATGACGGACGACCCTACCTGCCCCGGATGATGCGGCGGACGCGCTCCCACCGCTCCCGGATGCCGGCTTCCGCGCCGAGTCCGGTGGGACGGTAGTAGTGCGCATCGAGGACGACATCGGGCGGGTACTGCTGCTCCGCGATTCCGTAGGGCTCGTCGTGCGAGTAGATGTATTCCGAGCCGTGGCCGAGCTTCTTGGAGCCCGCGTAGTGCGCGTCCCGCAGGTGCGGCGGCACCGGCCCGATCTTGCCAGCCCGTACGTCGGCGCTGGCGGCGTCGATCCCGAGGGTCACCGCGTTCGACTTGGGCGCAACGGCGAGGGCGATCGTCGCCTGAGCGAGGTTGAGCCTGGCCTCGGGCATCCCGATCAGCTGGACGGCCTGGGCGGCCGCCACCGCTGTCGGCAACGCCGTCGGGTCTGCGAGCCCGATGTCCTCGCTGGCCAGGATCACCAGCCTGCGCGCAATGAAGCGCGGGTCCTCGCCGGCCTCGATCATCCGGGCCAGGTAGTGCAGCGCCGCATCGGCGTCCGAGCCCCGGATCGACTTGATGAACGCGCTCGTCACGTCGTAGTGCTGGTCGCCCTGCCGGTCGTAGCGCACCGCGGCCCGATCGACGGCAGTCTCGGTAGTGGCGAGGTCGACCCGGTCGAGCCCGCGTGCGACCGCAGCACCGGCGGCTGCTTCGAGGTAGGTCAGGGACCGCCGGGCGTCGCCCCCGGCCAGTCGGACCAGGTGGTCGAGTGCGTCGTCCTCGACCTCCACCTGCCCGGCGTACCCACGCTCGTCCTTCAAGGCAGAGGCGACCACGCCGCGGATGTCGTCGTCGGTCAGCGGCTCGAGCGTCAGCAGGAGCGAGCGGGACAGCAATGGTGAGATCACCGAGAAGAACGGGTTCTCGGTCGTCGCCGCCACCAGGGTGACCCAGCGGTTCTCCACACCCGGCAACAGCGCATCCTGCTGGGCCTTGGTGAACCGGTGCACCTCGTCGACGAAGAGCACCGTCTCCTGGCCGCTCGAGACCAGCCGCGCCCGCGCGGCATCGATGCTCGCGCGCACCTCCTTGATCCCCGCCGCAACGGCCGAGACCTCCACGAACACCCGGTTCGTCTGCTGGGAGACGATCGACGCGATCGTGGTCTTGCCGGTGCCGGGAGGTCCCCAGAGCAACAACGACATCGGCTGGTCACCTTCGATCAGCCGGCGCAGGGGTGACCCGACGGCGAGCAGATGCGTCTGACCGACGAGCTCATCGAGAGTCCGGGGACGCATCCGTACGGCGAGCGGGGCGGACGCGTGCGTGTTGCCCGCAAGCGTGCCGCCGCCAATCGGGGCACTCGGCACGCTCGGCGCGCCAGGAGTGTCGAACAGTCCGTCGTCCACCGCGCCAGCCTATGTGCCGTCGGCAGTGGTCTCGACGAGCGGCTGCCGAGCCTCGACGGGCTCGATCACCGGCGTGGTCACTCGCCGTGCAGTCGAGATCGTCAGCTCTTGGCCATCGTCCGGGTCTTGAGGTCGAACCAGAAGTCGGAGAATCCCGGCGAGTTGCCGATGTCCTTCGACGGGCTTGCCCCCGGGTCGTGGTTGCCCTGGTCATCGACACCGAGCATGCCCGCGGTGATGGGTGCGGTCGGGTGGTTGCCGAGCTCGCCGGCGAAGTGACAGGCGACCTTGTGCCGCTTGCCGATCTGCAGCAACGGCGGCTCGACCTTGGCGCAGATCTCCTTGGCGATCGGGCACCGGGTCCTGAACCGGCAGCCGGACGGCGGGTTGACCGGACTCGGGACATCGCCCTCGAGCCGGATCCGCTCACGCCGACCACCGATCGCTGCCTGCTTCACGTCGGGCACTGCCGACAGCAACGCCTGGGTGTACGGGTGGTTCGGGCGGTTGTAGAGCGTCTCGCGATCGGAGATCTCCACGATCTTGCCGAGATACATCACCGCGATCTCCGGGCAGAAGTGCCGCACGATCGCGAGGTCGTGGGCGATGAACAGGAAGGCGATGTCGAACTCGCGCTGGAGGTCCTGGAGCAGGTTGATCACCTGGGCCTGGATCGACACGTCGAGTGCGGAGACCGGCTCGTCCGCGACGAGGAGCTTTGGCTGCAGGGTGAGGGCCCGGGCGATGCCGATGCGCTGGCGCTGCCCGCCGGAGAACTCGTGCGGGTAGCGGTTGTAGTGCTCGGGGTTCAGACCCACCACTTCGAGCAGCTCCTGCACCCGGTTGAGGACCTGCTTCTTGGGGATCACCTTGTGGATCAGGAGCGGAGCACCCACGATCGCGCCCACGGTGTGGCGAGGGTTCAGCGAGGTCGCGGGGTCCTGGAAGATCATCTGGATCTCGCGACGTAGCGGCATCAGCTGGCTTGCGGAGTAGTTCGCAATGTTGCGGCCGTCGAAGTCGATCCGCCCGGCGGTCGGCTTGTAGAGCCGGGTGATCAGCCGACCGGTCGTCGACTTGCCACAACCGGACTCACCCACCAGGCCGAGCGAGCCACCCGCAGGGACCTGGAAGGAGACCCCGTCGACGGCCTGGACGTAGCCGACGGTCCGTCGGATCAGGCCACTGTTCCTGACCGGGAAGTACATCTGCAGGTTGTCGACCTCGAGGATCGGTGGCCGCGACAGGTCCAGCTTCGATGCGGGGTTCCCCAGCACGACACCGCCCTTGGGCTCGGCGGGCGCCTCGGAGGCATGGGACTCCGACGGAGAAATGCTCATGATGGGTCCTCGACGAGTTCGGGGGCGATCTCGGGAAGGATCTCCCGCTGGTAGATCGTGTCGGAGTTGGCCAGGTGGCAGCGCTTGGTGTGGACGCCACCGCGGTTGCCTGGCAACAGGTCGGGAACCTCGGTCCTGCACAGGTTGCCCGGCACCTTGTCCGAATGCGTGCAGCGCGGCTCGAAGGCACAACCGGGCGGGAGGTTCAGCAGACTCGGCGGGTTGCCCTTGATCGGGATCAGCCGCGCGTCCGTGTCACCCTTCACATCGGGGACGCTGGAGAGCAGGCCCCACGTGTAGGGCATCTCCGGGTGGGTGAGGATCTCCTTGCACGGTCCGAACTCGACCGCCCGGCCGGCGTACATCACCAGCACGTCGTCGGCCATCTCGGCGACCACGCCGAGGTCGTGGGTGATGATGATGATCGCCGAGTTGAACTCGCGCTGAAGGTCTTGGAGCAGGTCGAGGATCTGCGCCTGCACGGTCACGTCGAGCGCAGTGGTCGGCTCGTCGGCGATCAGCAGGCCGGGGTCGTTGATCAGGCCCATCGCGATCATCGCCCGCTGCCGCATACCCCCGGAGAACTGGTGCGGATAGTCGTTGACCCGCCGGTCGGGCTGCGGGATGCCGACCCGGTCGAGCATCTCGACCGCACGTGCCTTCGCCGCCTTCCTGCTGACATCGTTGTGCACCCGGTAGGCCTCGGCGATCTGGTTCCCGATCGTGTAGTAGGGGTGCATCGCCGAGAGCGGGTCCTGGAAGATCATCGCGACGTCGCGGCCACGGCGAAGCCGCATCTCCTCATCGCTCAGGGTGAGCAGGTCGACGTCCTCGAGCAGGATCTCGCCACTCACCTTGGCGTTGGTGCCGCGGTGCAGGCCCAGGATGGCTGCGCTCGACACCGACTTGCCAGAGCCGGACTCCCCGACGATGCCCAGGGTCTTGCCGCGCTCGAGATCATAAGACAGTCCCTCGGTCGCCTTGACGACGCCGTCGATGGTCGGGAAGTGCACGACGAGGTCGCGCACCGACAGGAAGCTGGTCATCTGCGAACTCCTAGCCGAGCCGCACGCGCGGGTCGATGAAGGCATAAAGGATGTCGACCACGATGTTCGCAACGATCACGAAAGCCGCGAGCAGCAACACCAGTCCGACGACCGTCGGCAGGTCGAAGGTCGCGATCGAGTCCACCGCCAACTTACCCAGTCCGTTGTAGTTGAACACCGTCTCGGTAATGACCGCACCGCCGAGCACGCTGGCCAGGTCGAGCCCGGCCATCGTGACGATCGGCGTGAGCGCGGCGCGCATGGTGTGCTTGAAAAGCACCTTGCGCGGGGCGAGCCCCTTGGACTTGGCGGTGCGCAGATAGTCCTCACTCATTGACTCCAGCACGAAGGCGCGGGTCATCCGGACGTATCCGGCCATGTAGAACAGGGCCAGGGTGAGCGCGGGCAGGAACAGGTTGCTCGCCCAGCCCCACAGCCCCCCGTCGGCGATCGAGATGTAATTGGGTATCGGCACCAGTCCCCACTTGATTGCCGGGAACTCCAGCAGGAACAGACCGATCCAGAACGTGGGGAAGGCATAGAACACCAGGCTGGTGCCAACCAGGCCCCGGTCGATGAGCGAGCCCTTGGTCAAGGCGGCGATCGTCCCCAACCCGACGCCGCCGATGATCCACATCAGGAAGGCGGCGACCGCGATCGAGCCGGAGATCGGGATCTTGTCCTTCAGCTCGGTCGTGACATTTATCAGGTTCACCTGGGAGTAGCCCAGGCACGGCGCGTGACAGTCGGAGACCAGTTCGGGGGCCGACTTCCTCAGCGAAGGGTCTTCGGGATACTGCCGGCCCTTGAACACGCCGACGGCGAAGTCCTTCCATTGCACGACGACCGACTTGTCATAGCCAAAGGCCTTGTCGACCTGCTTGATCAGCGCCGGGCTGCAGTTCTTCCCGCATGCGAATCGCCCCGGGTCGACGGGCGACGCGAAGAAGAGGACGAAGGTGATCATGCTCATCAAGATGAGCATCAGTACGCCGGTGATCATCCGCCGGGCGACATAGGCATACATTCGGAACCTTTCACCAGCCGGCATCGAGGCCGGCCGCACGGGCTGAACAGGCAGCCGGGGTGGAGGAGGCTACTCCCCCACCCCGGCAACACCTGGATCGGTCAGTTCGAGCTCACTTCACACTGCTGGACACATCGATCGCACCCAGCTCCGGGTAACTGCTCGACGCCGGATCCGTCGTGTAGTTCATCACCTTCGAACCGTGCAACATGAAGAAGATCGGGATGTCCAGCGGGATGTACGCGACATCCTTGGCGAGGACCTGATCCGCCTGCTGCAGGTACTTGGTCTGATCCGCGATGCTGGCCGAGGCCTGCGCCTGGTCAACCAACGCGTTGAACGCGTCGCTCTTGTAGGCGCCGTAGTCCTGACCGTTGGAGTTGGCGGTCAGGTTCGGGCGGCTGTCGAAGAGCGGTGCGGTCACCGTGATCGCGGACGGCCAGTCAGCACCCCAGCCGGCCCAGTCGAGGTCGGCGGTCTGATCCGGCTCCTGGATGTTGGTGTAGTAGGTGTCCGAGTCGGCGACACCGTCGAGGGTGACCTTGAATCCGGCCTTCTCCCAGCCTGCCTGCAGTGCGCGGGCCTGCGTGTCCGCCGTCGGCGTGCTCGGGTAGCTGTAGGTGATCGGGTAGGGCATCTTCACACCCGCCGACGTCAGCAGCGCCTTGGCCTTGGCCGGGTCACCGCCACCGCCCGGGAACAGGTCGGACTGGTAGCCCGAGACCGCCGGGTTCACGATGTCGGTTGCCGGCTTGTAGCTCTTCGGCCCACCGCCAGCAGCAACCCAGCCGGTGTCGTCCGTGGCGACCGCAATCGCCTGGCGCACCACCGGGTTGGTCAGTCGCTTCATGTTGGGCACCAGGTAGTCAACGAAGGGTGACTCCACGCTCACCGAGCGGTCCGCAACCGCGCCGGTGATCTGGCTGAACTTCGACGACGGGATCGACTGCTGGGTGACCGCACCCTGGTCGGCGCCACGGTCGGCAATGAGCTGATCGGTGATCTGTTCGCTGGTCTTGCCGATGTCGAAGATGATCTTGCTCGGCAGTGCCTTGCGAATGTCGGTCGAGTCAGTCGCCGGATCGTAGTTGGGGTTACGGACGAACGTGCCGCCCTTCTCCTTGTCCCAGGCGCCCTGCAGCTCGTAGGGACCGTTGGAGAAGATCTGGTAGTTCGACTTGTCGCCCTGGTCCTTGTCCTTGCGGTACGGGTCCATCATGTGCAGCGAAGCGACCGCGAGCGGGAAGTCCGGCCACGGCTTCTTGAAGTGGTAGGTGATCGTGTTGCCGTCACACGTGATCGCCTTGTTGAAGGCGGCAACATCGTTGTTGGCCGTGGTGTAAGGGCCCTTGTACGCCGGGAGACCGGTCTTCGGGTCGAGCGGGACGTCGAGGTAGGTCAGGATGTAGTTCGGGCCACCGGTGATCACGTCGGTCGCGAAGACCCGCGATGCGCCGTACTTGAAGTCCTCACAGGTGATCGGCTTGCCGTCCTGCCACTTGACGCCGTCCTTGACCGTGAACTTCCAGGTCTTGGCGTTGTCCGAGGACGTTCCGGTGTCGGTAGCCAGGTCGGGAACCGGCTTGGCAGCAACCGCAGGATCGCTGGACATCGGGAACGAGACCAGGCTGCGGTAAACCATCCGGTTCCAGTTAGCCAGCTCGACGCCCAGGTAGGTCCGCTGCGGGTCGTTGTGGTCGTAGGTCGACCTGACGTAGTACGTCAGCGTCCCGCCACCCTTCCCGCTGGCGCTCGGGCTGTTGCTGCTGCCGCTGCCACAGGCAGCTAGCGCAACCGACATAGACGCCGCAACCGCAACTGCGAGCGCCTTCTTCCGATAGTTGGCCATCACTTCTCCTTGTTCCTGTGTCGCACCGGGGTGGGCGTCACCATGCGGCGGCTCGCTGCCGCCGACGTTCGGGGTGTCGACGAGGTACTCATCGGTCGGCCTTGGGGTCGAGCGCGTCGCCGATTCCGTCGCCGAGCAGGTTGAAACTGACCACGATGATCGCGAGCAGCAGGGCCGGGAAGAAGAAGTACCCGAAGTCCGCCTGCGAGTAGTTGACCGAGTCCTTGAGGATGTTGCCGATCGTCGGGGTCGGCACGTGGATGCCGACGCCGAGGTAGCCCAGTGCGGCCTCCGCGGAGATGTAGGCCGGCATGATCAGCGTGAACTGCACCAGCACTGGTGCCCACAAGTTCGGCAGGATCTCCTTGAAGTACAGCCTGCTGCGGGACGCGCCCAGCAGCCGCGCGGCGTCGACGAACTCCCGCTCGCGGATCGACAGCACCTGGCCGCGGATCAACCGGGCGATCCCCGGCCAACCGAAGAGCCCGAGCAGAAGCACCTCATAGACGGCGTTCGGCAGCGGATCGGACTGGCTACCGGGCAAGATCTTCGCGAAGAGCGCGACGCCGGTGGCGGAGAGGGCCAGCAGCATCAGCGTCTGCGGGAACGACAGTGTGACGTCGACCATTCGGCCGATCACCGCGTCGACGATGCCGCCGCTGAAGCCGGAGATGATCCCGAGCACGGTGCCGATCACGATCGCGACCACGCTTGCCGTCAGCGCGATGGTCAGCGAGAAGGTCATGCCGTACCACAGCCGCGACAGCAGGTCGGTGCCCGTGCGGGGCTCCAGGCCGAGCAGGTGGTGCCAGGTCATGCCGCCCCAGGCGCCGTTCGGGACGCCGCCCAGGTCGACGTTCAGCAGGGTCGGGTTCAGCGCCGTCGGGTGGATCACATCGAACTTCACCAGGATCGGCGCCAGGATCGCAGCCACCACGTAGAACGCGACCACTACGAACGCGATCATCGAGAGCCTGTCCTTGCGGAACCGCCCCAGCGCGAGCCTCGTTGGTGACTGACCCGCCACGCCCGCAACTTTGTCCTCGACCACCACGCCTACCGGGGGTGGCTCCAAGAGCTCGATCTGGGACTCGGACTGGGTCATCGGCACCTCATCGACGTGTCAGTCGGACAGGATTGGTCATGCATCAGGCGGTGCTCGGCAAGATCGTCGCCCAGCCCGTCGTCAGCGACTCTATGTGCCGCGGACCGCGCCGACGATCACCTACGGGTAACGATCTGAATACGACTGATCACGCCCAGATGTCCCGGCCCTCAAGCCTTCAGCGAGAAATCTTCCGCCGGGGTCGCGTCGACACCGGCCTCCTTGCGTTGCTCCGGAGTAATCGGTGCAGGCGCCGCAGTCAGCGGGTCGAAGCCGCCACCACTCTTCGGAAACGCGATCACGTCGCGGATCGAGTCGGTGTCGCTGAGCAGTGCGCAGATCCGGTCCCAGCCCATCGCGATGCCGCCGTGCGGCGGGGCGCCGTACGCGAAGGCGTCGAGCAGGAAGCCGAACTTCTCCTGTGCCTCGTCCTCAGCGATGCCCATCATCGCGAAGACGCGCTTCTGGACATCGGCCTGGTGGATACGGATCGAGCCGCCGCCGATCTCGTTGCCGTTGCAGACGATGTCGTAGGCCCACGCGACCGCGTTGCCGGGGTCCCGGTCGAAGTTCTCCAGGTCCTTCGGGCTGGTGAACGCGTGGTGTACGGCGGTCCACGCGCCACTGCCCACCGCAACGTCACCGGCAGCGGTCGCGTCGCCGGTCGGCTCGAAGAGCGGCGCGTCCACGACCCAGAGGAAGCTCCACGCGGACTCGTCGATCAGGTTGCCGCGGCGTCCGATCTCGAGGCGGGCCGCGCCAAGAAGGGACCGGCTCGACTTGACCGCACCCGCGGCGAAGAAGATGCAGTCTCCCGGCTTGGCGCCGACGTGCTCGGCGAGGCCGGCCCTCTCGGTGTCGCTGAGGTTCTTGGCCACCGGGCCACCCAGCTCGCCGTCCTCCTGCACGAGCACATAGGCCAGGCCGCGCGCTCCGCGCTGCTTGGCCCACTCCTGCCAGGCGTCCAGCTGCTTGCGTGGCTGGCTCGCCCCGCCGGGCATCACGACCGCGCCCACGTAGTCGGACTGGAAGACCCGGAACGGGGTGTCCTTGAAGTAGTCGGTGCACTCGACCAGCTCGAGGTCCAGCCGCAGGTCGGGCTTGTCGGAGCCGTAGCGGGCCATCGCATCGGCGTAGGTCATCCGCGGCAGGGGCGTGGGCACGTCGTACCCGACGAGCTTCCAGAGCGCGGTCAGGATTTCCTCGGACAGGGCGATCACGTCGTCCTGCTCGACGAAGCTCATCTCGATGTCGAGCTGGGTGAACTCCGGCTGCCGGTCGGCGCGGAAGTCCTCGTCGCGGTAGCAGCGGGCGATCTGGAAGTAGCGCTCCATGCCGGCGACCATCAACAGCTGCTTGAACAGCTGCGGGCTCTGCGGCAGGGCGTACCAGCTGCCCGGCTGGAGCCGGGCAGGCACCAGGAAGTCGCGGGCGCCTTCGGGCGTCGAGCGCGTCAGGGTCGGCGTCTCGATCTCGACGAAGTCATGGTCGGCCAGTACGTCACGCGCCGCCTTGTTCACCTTGCTGCGCAGCCGAATCGCGTTGTTCGGACCGCTACGGCGCAGGTCGAGGTAGCGGTACTTCAGGCGCGCTTCCTCTCCGACGTCCACGTGGTCATCGATCGGGAACGGCAGCACGGCTGCGGGGTTGAGCACTTCGACGTCGGTCGCGATGATCTCGATCTCGCCGGTCGGCAGCTGCGGGTTCTGGTTGCCATCGGGGCGCCTGGAGACGGTGCCGGTGATCTTGAGGCAGTACTCGCTGCGCAACGAGTGCGCGACTGCCTCGTCGCGGATGACGACCTGGACGACGCCGCTCGCCTCGCGCAGGTCGATGAACGCCACCCCGCCGTGATCGCGTCGACGTGCCACCCATCCAGCGAGGGTGACGGTCTGGTCGACGTGCTCGGCGCGCAGGGCGCCGGCGTCGTGGGTGCGGATCACGGGAGTTGCTCCTTGTTCAGTTCAGTGTTGAGTTCACGGAGGATGTGGGTTGCCACGTCGTTCAGGGGTATCGCGGTCTGTTCGCCGGTGTCCATCGATTTGAGCTGTACGACGCCGTCGGCCAGGTCGCGCTCCCCGATGACCATCGTGAATCGGGCACCGGACCTGTCGGCACCCTTCATGGCGCCCTTGAGGGCCCGGCCGCCGTACGCCATGTCGGTGCGGATGCCCCTGCGACGCAGTTCGGTCGCCAGGGTGGCGGCCCTGGACCGGGCTTCGCCAAGCGGTACGACGTAGACGTCGAGCGTGCGCGCCGGACCGGGAGTCAGCCCCTCGGCCTGGCAGGCGAGGAAGGTGCGGTCGATGCCGAGCCCGAAGCCGATGCCGGAGAGCTCCTGGCCACCGAGCTCGGCCATCAGCCCGTCGTACCGTCCGCCGCCCCCGATGCCGGACTGCGCGCCGAGGCCGTCGTGCACGAACTCGAACGTGGTCCGCGTGTAGTAGTCGAGACCGCGCACCATCCGCGCGTTGATCACATAGCTGACCGACGACGCGTCGAGCAGGGCACGGACGTCGCCGAAGTGTTCGGCGCAGGACTCGCAGAGGTGGTCGAGCATCAACGGCGCGTCCGCGAGTTGCGCCTGGACCTCGGGCCGCTTGTCGTCGAGCACCCGGAGCGGGTTGAGCTGCGCGCGCTCCCGCGTCGCGTCATCGAGGTCGAGCCCGGCCAGAAAGGCGACAAGAAGGTCCCGATAGACAGGGCGGCATTCCGCGCAACCGAGGCTGGTCAGCTCGAGCCGGAAGCCGGTCAGCCCGAGCGACCGGTAACCGTCGTCGGCGATCGTGATCACCTCGGCGTCGAGCGCCGGGTCGTCGGAGCCGATCGCCTCGACGCCGAACTGCTGGAGCTGGCGGTAGCGGCCGAACTGCGGTCGCTCGGCGCGGAAGAACGGGCCGGAGTACCAGAGCTTCACCGGGAGCTGTCCGCGGTCGAGGCCGTGCTCGATCACCGAGCGCATCACTCCGGCGGTGCCTTCGGGGCGAAGCGTCAGCGACCGGTTGCCCCGGTCGGTGAAGGTGTACATCTCCTTGCTGACCACGTCGGTCGACTCACCGACGCCACGCACGAAGAGGGTCGTGTCCTCGAAGATCGGCAGCTCGATGTAGCCGTAGCCGGCGTTGATGGCCGGCTGCGCCAACGCGTCATGCACGGCCCGGAAGGTCGCAGACTCGGGCGGGAGGTACTCCGGCACCCCCTTGGGTGCCGAGATCTTGTTGTTCATCAGAGTCCTCGGGTGGGAGCAGCTGCTCCGGGAAGGTCGTCGATCAGTTCGAGCAGGAACGGGTTGGTGCGCCGCTCGCGGCCGATGTCGGTCTGCTCGCCATGACCCGGCAGGACCACGATGTTGTCCGGCAGCGTCAACACCTTCTGACGCAGGCTGGTCAGCATCTTCGCGTGGTCACCACCCGGCAGGTCGGTACGTCCGATCGAGCCCTGGAAGAGCAGGTCGCCGGAGAACATCAGCTGCTCGACAGCTTCGGCGGTCGAGCCGCCGCCGGTGGTCGAGCTTGTCGAGTCCACATAGGGCGTCCGGAACGTGACCGATCCTTCGGTGTGGCCGGGGGTGTGGTCGACGGTGAACTGCACGCCGGCCAGCTCGATGATCTGGTTGTCGGCCAGCTCCTCGACCCGGTCGGGCTCGACGAACTCGTATTTCCCGCCGAGCATCATCGAGGTGGTCTCCGCAGACATCCCCTGCATCGGGTCGGCCAGCAGGTGCCGGTCCTTCGGGTGGATGTACGCCGTCGCGTCGTACGCACCTGCGACCGGGGTGACGCACCACATGTGATCGACGTGGCCGTGGGTCAGCAAGACCGAGACGGGCTTGAGGTTGTGCTCGCGCACGACATGCTCCACACCTGCGGTGGCGTCCTTGCCGGGGTCGATGATCACGCACTCGGCGCCGGCACCTGTCGCCACCACATAACAGTTGGTGCCCCACGGTCCGGCCGGGAAGCCTGCGATCAGCACCGTTACGTCTCCTGAATCCGGGGATGGCGAGCAGGGCAAGCCTACTGTCCACGGGCGGTGGCCCCGGCATGCGTACGATGATGCACGCCGGAAGAGACCGGCCGGGTTCCACCAGGGAAGACGAACACCAAGCGGGGATAGGCGACGTGACTGCGCAAGGCAACCACGAAGACGAGCCGGCCATCGAGACGACGCCGGCTCCAACACCGACCCCGCCGACTCCGGCGCGGCCCACGCCTGCACCACCGACTCCGGCACCACCGGCGCCAGCGCGTCCGGCACCCCCTGCTCCGGCACCCCCTGCTCCAGCGCCACCGGCGCCGATGCCAGCGCCGCCGCGGAATCCGCCGGCCCAGCCGACGGGCGCGACGTCCAGCGAGTGGGGACGCGTCGCGGATGACGGCACCGTCTATGTGAAGGTCGGCGACGAGGAACGATCCGTCGGGCAGTATCCCGATGGCAGCCCTGCCGAAGCGCTCGCGTTCTTCACCCGGCGCTACGACGCCCTCGCGTTCGAGGTGCAGGTCCTTGAGCAGCGGGTCCGCGCCGGCGCGCTGTCCCCTGACGAGGCGACCGAGTCGATCAAGACCGTTGCCGCGCAGGTTGCCGAAGCCCACGCGGTCGGCGACATCAAGTCACTCGCTGCCCGTCTCGACGCCCTCCGGCCGTTGATCGGCCTGCAGCGCGAGAAGCGTCGCGAGGAGCGGGCCAAGCGCATCGAGGGCTCCCGCGAACGCAAGGCGGAGATCGTCAGCGAAGCGGAGAAGCTCGGTCAGGGCAAGGACTGGCGCAACGGTGCGAACCGGCTGCGCGACCTCCTCGAGGAGTGGAAGGTCCTTCCCCGTCTCGACAAGGCTGCCGATGACGAGTTGTGGCACCGGTTCTCGAGCGCGCGCACGGCGTACACCCGCCGCCGGAAGGCGCACTTCGCCGAGCTGAGCGAGAAGCGCGACGGCGCCAAGGTCGTCAAGGAAGCCCTGGTCAAGAAGGCCGAGGCACTCTCCGACTCGAAGGAGTGGGGCCCGACCGCTGGCGAGTACCGGTCCCTGATGGCGGAGTGGAAGGCAGCCGGACCGGCGCCCAAGGACATCGACGACGAGCTGTGGAGGCGCTTCCGCGGCGCCCAAGACACCTTCTTCGGTGCGCGTGACGCCGCGAATGCCGAGATGGACAAGGAGTTCGCCGAGAACGCCGAGAAGAAGAAGGCTCTGCTCGTCGAGGCCGAGGCGCTGCTGCCCGTCACGAACCTCGATGCGGCAAAGCGCGCGTTCCGCGAGATCTCCGATCGCTGGGACGCCGCCGGCAAGGTGCCCCGCGAGCAGATGAAGGACCTCGAGGCGCGGATCCGCAAGGTGGAGCAGTCCATCCGCGGTCTGGAGGACGACCAGTGGCGGCGTACCGACCCCGAGAAGTCCGCCCGCGCCGATGACATGGTCAGCAAGCTCGAGAAGGCGATCACCGGTGTCGAGGCCGACCTCGAGAAGGCCCGCACGGCCGGCAACGAGAAGAAGATCAAGGAGCTCGAGGAGAACCTCGAGTCACGCCGTGCCTTCCTCGAGATGGCCCAGAAGGCCGCATCGGAGTTCGGCGGCTGAGTTTTTTCCGCTGACCCGGCTCTTAGGTGCACCTTTTTGACGCTGACCCGGCTCGCGTGTGCGCCTTGTGGACGCTGACCCGGCTCCTACGCGCGCCTTATTGATGCTGACCCGGCTGCTGCGAACACGCGAGGTGTTTGGATGAGCCGGGTCAGTGCTCCGAAGATGCACGCGCGCGCCGGGTCAGCGTTGAAAACTGCACCGGCGCGCCGGGTCAGCGATTAATGGGTGACGCGGTAGGCGTCGAAGACACCGTCGACGTTGCGGACCGCCTTGAGTACGGCGCCCAGGTGCTTGGGGTCGCCCATCTCGAAGGTGAACTTGCTCTTCGCCACGCGGTCCCGGCCGGTGCTCAGCTGCGCGGACAGGATGTTCACGTGCTGGTCGGAGAGCACCATCGTGATGTCGGACAACAGCCGCGCCCGATCGAGCGCCTCCACCTGGATCTGCACGAGGAAGGTCGACTGCGCCGTCGGCGCCCATTCGACGTCGACGAGCCGCTCGGGCTGGCTGAGCAACTCCGCCGCGTTGGTGCAGTCCTTGCGGTGCACCGAGATGCCCGATCCCCTTGTCACGAAGCCGATCACGTCGTCGCCCGGCACCGGAGTGCAACAGCGGGCGAGCTTGACCAGGACATCGGTGATGCCCTTGACGATGATCCCGCTGTCGCCCGGTGCAACCTTCGCGCGCCGCGGCCGGGTGATCGTGACGGCCTCGGCAAGGTCCTCGGCAGCTCCGTCCTTGCCGCCGTACCCCTCGATCACCTTGCGTACGACGGTCTGCGCGCCCAGGTTGCCTTCGCCGACAGACGCATAGAGCGCCGAGACATCCCCGAGGTGGAGATCGTGCGCGACCTGGGTGAGTGTGTCGTGCGTCATCACCCGCTTGAGGGGCACGCCCTCCTTGCGCATCAGCTTCGCGATCTGGTCCTTGCCCTGCTCGATCGCCTCTTCGCGGCGTTCCTTGGTGAACCAGTGCCTGATCTTCGAGCGAGCTCGAGGTGACTTCACGAACGTCAGCCAGTCCCTCGACGGCCCGGCGTTCGGAGCCTTCGAGGTGAAGACCTCGATCACGTCGCCGTGCTCGAGTGACGACTCCAGCGGGACCAGCCTGCCGTTCACGCGCGCGCCGATGGTGTGGTGCCCGACCTCGGTGTGGATCGCATAGGCGAAGTCGATCGGGGTCGATCCGCCGGGCAGGCCGATCACGTCACCGCGCGGGGTGAAGACGTAGACCTCGGAGGTGTTGATCTCGAACCGCAGGGACTCGAGGAACTCGCCCGGATCCTCGACCTCGTTCTGCCACTCGAGGAGCTGACGGACCCAGAACATCTCGTTGGACCCGGCCGCCTCCGGCTTGGAGGACTCGGTGGTCCTTCCGTCAGGACCCTTGCTGCCGTCCTCCTTGTACTTCCAGTGCGCGGCAACGCCGTACTCCGCTCGCCGGTGCATCGCGAAGGTCCGGATCTGCAGCTCGACGGCCTTGCCCGAGGGGCCGATCACCGTGGTGTGCAGCGACTGGTACATGTTGAACTTCGGCATTGCGACGTAGTCCTTGAACCGCCCCGGAATGGGGTTCCAGCGGTTGTGCAGGACACCGAGAGCGCCGTAGCACTCCTGGTCGTTGTCGACGAGGATCCGGATCCCGACCAGGTCGTAGATGTCGGAGAACTCCCGCTCGCCGTGGATCATCTTCTGGTAGATCGAGTAGTAGTGCTTCGGGCGGCCGGTCACGCGGGCCTTGATCTTCGCGGCCTTGAGGTCGTTGTCGACCTGGTCGATCACCTGCTGCAGGAACTGGTCGCGCGAGGGCGCGCGATCGGCGACGAGCCGGACGATCTCGTCGTACATCTTGGGATGCAGGGTCGCGAACGCCAGGTCCTCGAGCTCCCACTTGAGGGTGTTCATGCCGAGACGGTGGGCCAGCGGCGCGAAGATCTCCAGGGTCTCCCGGGACTTCTTCTCCTGCGTCTCCTGCTTGACGTAGCGCAGCGTCCGCATGTTGTGCAGCCGGTCGGCAAGCTTGATGACGAGCACCCGGATGTCACGGCTCATCGCGACAATCATCTTGCGGATCGTCTCGGCCTGCGCGGTGTCGCCGTACTTGACCTTGTCCAGCTTGGTCACGCCGTCGACCAGCAGCGCCACCTCGTCACCGAAGTCCGTGCGCAGCTGCTCGAGGGTGTACGGCGTGTCCTCGACCGTGTCGTGCAGCAGGGCCGCGACGAGAGTCGGCTCGGTCATCCCGATGTCGGCCAGGATCGTGGTGACCGCGAGCGGGTGCGTGATGTAGGGGTCACCGC